>NZ_BAFS01000434.1 GCF_000308415.1 Nocardia asiatica NBRC 100129
CATCATCGGCTGGGACACCGATCCACGCGAAGCGCTGTCGACAGACGGCCGCCGCATCGCCGAAGACGTCCTGGGCGCGAATTTCGTAACGCTGACCCTCCCGGGGCAGCGCCCCGTCCATCGCGGAGCGCCGACCAAGATCCTCGAAGACCTTCACGAGCTGGCGCGCCCATACTTCAGGCGGCAACCATTCGTCGTACTCCGCCCCGACCACTATGTCTGCGCGAATCCCTCGTCGACTGCGCTCGACAGCACTGTATGGAAGTTGGCGAAGCAGATCTCGAAGGCGCACACCGAGGCCCGGGAGTGAACCGGCGTCTGGACATCATTTGCCGATTCGAGACGCTGCCGGCGCGGCTCGTGCCCAAGCGGTGACAGTGGCGGATCACCGCTGATCGACAGGTTCGCCACCCGTTCGGCCATCTCCATGGCCGAACGGCGGTGATCGACCTGTTCGGCCGTGCCACCGAGACCTTCGCGGCTACGCTGCCACACCGCCGAGGTCAACCGGAAGTGTGTCGATCCTCCGCAGGTTCGTAGCGCCTCAGCAGACTCAGGGCCGCGAGGACGCTCGCCAAGGCGATGGCAGCGTAGCCGAGCACAATGCCCCACTGCGCGCTGCGCGGCTGGCTCACTACCTCACCTGCTGTCGATGAGACGAATCCGCTCGCAGCCAGGACGAAGCCGTAGATGCCTGCACCTGCCGCAGCTCCGATGGTCTCGCCGGCCGACCAGATCCCGGCGAGAACCCCCGCACGGCGGCGGCCGGATTCGTTCGCGTCGGCCGCCAAGGTGTCGGCGAGCATCGCTTGCGGCAGGATCTGCGCCCCGGCGAAGCCGATTCCGGCGATCAGGATGGCCGCGCAGGCGACCTCGAACCGCACGGAATGCTCGACACGTGGTAGGGCCGCGACCGCGAGAGCACCTGCGCCGAGGATCGAAAGCGCCACGGTCAGGCAGGCCTTCTTACCCCAGGCCGACGCAGCACGACGCCACGCCGGCATCGTCAGCAACATCGGTCCCACCGCGCAGAGGAACAACGCCGCGATCGCACTGTCCGATCCGAGAATCTGGACCGACAGATAGGGCAGCCCGGCCAACGTGACGGAGATGACCACCTCGATGAGCACGAACACCCCCAGCAGAGTGCGAAACGGGCGGTGCCGATAAGCCGTGGTCAGCGTTTCACGCAGCGATCCCACTGTCAGCGACTGGCTCGCCACCACGGCGTGGGTGGATCCGCGAGCGCTGTAGATCGCGCCGCACGCGCCGACAACGATCACGCCGCCCATCACGAGCGCCAGCACACAGTAGTGATGACGGTCGCCGCCCTCGGCTCCAGCGAACGAGGATGTCACCGCTGCGACGACAAGCATCGCCGCACCCAGCCAGGCGGTCCGCCACACCATCATCGACGTGCGTTCCGCCGAACTCGCCCCGAGCTCGGCGGGCAGGACACTGTAGGGGATCACGAAGGCCGAGAAGCCGAGGCCGGTCACGGCCAGCGCGGCGCCTACCCACCAGGCAGCACCGTTTCCGCTGACGGGGGCGGAAAAGATGGCCACGAACCCCAGCGGGAGCACGACCGCTCCCGCAATCATCCACGGTCTGCGCGGGCCGAGACGTGACACGGTCGAGTCGGTCAATCTCCCGATGACCGGGTTGTACACCAGGTCGAGCAGCTTGGGTACCAGGACGACGAATCCTGCCGCCGCGGCGGCCACACCGAGTGTGTTCGTCAGGTAGTGCAAGAGGACGAGGCCGGGCACCATGGCATACGTCGCCGTTGCCAGGGAACCCAGGCCATAGGTCATCCGAAGGCGCGCCGCGAGGGCGAACCCAGTATGTGGGTCGACGGCGGTCAGCGTCACGTCCCCTCCTCGCAGAGCACGTTCACGTCCGGCTCGCTGTCCGAATCGTGGTGGTTGATGGCGGGCGGGGCTCCGCAGGCGACCCGCGCTCTGCCGACCCCGACACTCCTTCCGACGGACTGCTCGAGTGTTCAACGCGGGGAGGTTTGGGTTCGGGGTGCGCGGAGCAGGGCGCCGAGAGCGGCGGCCGCGACGACAGCCGCCACGACAATCAGCGAGGCCGACAAGCCGTCGATGAAGGCTGAGCGGACGGCTGCCGCCAAGGGCTCACCTTGCGGACCCAGCTGCGATGCGGCCTGTAGCCCTGCGGCGGCGGAGGATTCGACCGCGTGCGCGGCTGCGGGTGGCAGTTGATCCAGCGCGGGCAGTGACGATGTGTAATGGCTCGAGAACACCGAGCCCATGAGGGCGATGCCGATCGCGGCGCCGACCTCCCGGGTGGCGTCGTTCATGGCGGATGCGACGCCTTGCTGATCGGCGCGCAGTGATCCGACGATGACCGAGGTGCCCACGGCGCTGGTCACACCCACACCGAAACCGGCGATCACGAGGCCACCGAGAAAGGGCAGGTAGCCGGAGTTCGCGTGCAGCAACGACAGCGCGTAGATGCCGGCGGCGAGCAGCAGCAGGCCTCCGCTCATGACCGCTTTGATCCCCATCCGCTCGGTCAGCAGGGGAGTCAGCACACTGACCGGCATGACCACCACCGCGATGGGAACCAGCGCGATCGCGCTCTGCAACGCGCTGTAGCCGAGGATCAACTGCAGATATTGCAGCCCGACGAAGAAGAAGCCGAATATGGCGAGGAACTGGACGAGAACGGTGACCGCTCCGGAGCGAAACCCGGGAATGCCGAACAGGCGCGGATCGAGCAGCGCGTGCTTGTTGCGGAACCCGAGTACGGCGTACAGCGCTAGCGCCGCTGCGGAAACAGCGAAGCTTCCCAGCACCCGAGCGCTGGTCCATCCGGCTTCGCTGCCTTCGATGATGCCGTACACGAGCGCGCCGATCGCGACCGCGCTCGTATACGCGCCGAGGTGGTCGAGTGGGTGGTCTTCCTCGTCGCGGGTGTTGGGCGCCAGGAGCAATGCCAGCAACCCACCGACCACCGCCATGATCGCGCTGGCCACGAAGATCGAGCGCCAACTCCATACTTCGAGCAACAACCCGGCGGCGAGCATGCCGAGGATCGCGCCCGCGGCAGCGAATCCGGACCAGATCGCGACGCCGTGGCTGCGGCGTTCGGCCGGAAACGCCGCGGTGATGGTCGACAGCGTGCCCGGCATGATCATCGCGGCGCCGATGCCCATGACCGCGCGCCAGGCGATCAGGGTGGTCGTCGAATCGGCGAACGCGGCGGCAGCCGAACCGATCGCGAAGACCACGGTGCCGCCGATCAGTACATCGCGTCGGCCGAACTTGTCGCCGAGCGCACCGATCGGCAATACCAGCGCGGCCAGCGCGACCGTGTAAGCGTCCGCGATCCAGGTCAGCGATGTGGTCGAAGCCGACAGATCCACCGCGAGCTCCGGCATGGCCAGATTGAGCGCCGATACCGACGCCACCACGAGCACCAGGCAGATGCACATCGCCGTCAGGATGCCGCTGGTACTCACGCGCCCAGCCAGAACCTCGGCCGCTGGGCTCGGACTGCCAGGCGCACTCGCCCTGGTTTCGTCCACATCTCCTCCTCGATCTCCGATTTCGCGCGCTGCCGAGCTCAAACGGCAACTCCAGCACAATTCTGACTATATCGTCACTTATGACATAGAGATCAGTCAAGCAACGTAGCAGCGGCCTCCACTCCGTGCGGCGAGGATGCGCTGCCGTGCGGTAGAAGCACAGTCGGACCCGTTCTGGTTAGTGCACCTTCATGTCGCCCATCACGACGAATCGCGAGTCGGGCTGGATGTCGCGGTCGAGTTGGTCGCTCATAATGGTTACAACGTTGCCTATACCCTTGCGGGAGTCAAGGGCGGGTGAGCGAGTGCTTGACACCACGGTAAAATATCGGTCACACTGTATCCGTATTATTCGCATGATCGCTCGACCTTTGAGCGTGAGGATGGTTCACCCTTTGCCGGTCGCCGATCTGTGTCGGCCGAGGCGCGAGCCCCTTGTCGAGCCACGACGGGGGCGTACCGGCGTGCCCGACCGCATGCCCTTTCGGCCTGTCCGCTGATTTGCCCTCGCGGGTGACTGGAGAAACGAATGAGCCGCACACTGTTGCGTGGTGCGCAGGTGATCACCATGGCGCCGGATCGTCCCGACGTCGAGGACGTCGACATCCTCGTCGAGGGTGACCGGATCATCGAGATCGGTGATCGGCTCGATCCAGTGGGTGCCGACGTCGTCGAGCTCGCGGGCCGGATCGTCATTCCCGGGCTTGTCAACGCTCACCTGCACTCCTGGCAGACGGCGATGCGTTTCGCGGGCGCGGACTGGTCACTTCCGGAATATCTTGTCCACGCTCATGGCGTTGCTGCGCGACATTATCGTCCGCAGGACATCCATATAGGGACGTTCGCCGGGGCCCTCAACCAGATCGACGGTGGTGTGACGACCATCGGCGATTGGTCCCACAATTGCGTGACACCGGACCACGCGGACGCGGCGATCGACGCGTTGCAGCAGGCGGGCATCCGGGCGGTGTTGCTGCATGGCACTCCGCACGGTCTGCGCGATCGGGTGCACGACACCCGGGAGATCGACCGCCTGCTCGGCGGAGCGATCGCCACGAGCGAGTTGCTCTCACTGGGGATGGCCGTAGCGGGCCCGCAATTATCGAAGCCCGAAGTGGCGGTGGCGGATCTGCGTGCGGCCGCCGAACGTGGACTGCTGGCGTCGATGCATCAGAGCGCCGGACCGCCCGGTCCGGGCTGGCAGGCCGTCAGCGCCGCCGGCTTGTGGGGGCCCTTGACCAACATCGTGCATGGCACGGGTTTGACCACTGCTTGGGTGAAACTGTTGGTCGAGGCCGGGGTCAGCTTCACAACGACGCCGGAAAACGAACTGGGCCAGGGCCACTGCGCGCGAGTGACCGATCAGCTGCTGGGCCTGGGCGCGGCACCGTCGCTGGGTACCGACACCGAAATCGTCGCGCCGGGGGAAATGTTGGTCGCCGCGCGGCTGGTGTTGGCACGCCAGCGTGGCCTCGCGCATGAGCAGGCGCACGCGAGAACCGGCCTGGGTGCGCCGGTGGTCTCGCTCGGTGTGAAGCAGGCGCTGGCGTGGGCGACCGTGGAGGGTGCGCGCGCGCTGGGCATGGCCGACCGGATCGGTCGCATCGAGGTGGGCATGCAGGCCGATCTCGTTGTGATCGACACGCGTGCGCTCAACCTGTGGCCGCTGCACGATCCGATTGCCGCGGCTCTGCATGCCAACGCCGGCAATATCGAAGCGGTCATGATCGCAGGACGCTGGCGCAAACGCCACCACCAGCTCGTGGACTGTCCTGTGGACGACATCTTGCAGGCATTGCAGCGGTCGGGTGAACGTTTCGTCGACCAGATCAACGCGACTGGCCGTGTCGCGCGCATTCGACGGCGCGTGGTGGGGCACGTGGTGCGTCGGCAGTTACGGCAGCAAGCGCGTGGATCGGCGCACGATGCGCTGACATCGCATGAAACTCCGCCACAAGACCGTTGAGGGTGCCTCTCGACAGGGGAGTCGAATCCGCGTGGCAGGTGTTCAACAGCAGGGAACGGCACCGCGCCGGTCGCAGTGCCAGCGTGCTCTGGCCGCGTCGTACCGGCAAGTTCGATTTCCACAGTAATTCATGCATGCACTTACTGGATCCCGATGCCGGAATTGAGCCGGACGCGCTGTGGACTATCGAGCACTCTTGGGATCGATGTCCGAACGCGGAATGCTGAGGTCGCGACGGATTTATTTCGTCAGTCCGAGCAGTGCGGCGGTGAGTCCGTAGTCGGGACCGAAATCCTGCATGTTTCCGGTACGGCAGCCGTCGGCTTTCATCTGGATTCGCTCGCAGAACAGGCTGACTATTTCACCGTTGAGGGCGGTTAAGAGCATCATTTTCACACGGGCATGTCCATGCTCTCGGTCGACCAGGTTGTCGATGTTCTGAAACACCATGGGTGTCAGGTCGACAACCTCGGTGAGGCCGTAAGCATTGGCGCGGAGCTGGTCGGTCACCTTCGTCAGTCCGGACAGGGAGTCCGCCAGTTGCTGCTGGTACTGCCCGAATGTGCCTGAGGTGTTGGCAAGGAAGGCGCTGAGCTGCTCCAGCGTAGCCTGTAGACCGGGCGCCTGCTCGGCGAGCAACCCGTTCATTTGCGTTACTTTGTCACTGAAATCCCGCACCGTGCGGTCGTTTTCCGCGAGTATCGAGGTGAGTTCGTTCAGTCTGATGATGATATTCGAGACCGCGTCCTTGTTGTCGGTGCCGACCTTCAGGGCGCTCGACAGCGCCTGGAGAGTGTCGCGGATCTTCGTGCCGTTGCCCTCGAGAAGCGGGTGCAGCACTCGGCCCGACAGCGGGCCGGACCCTTCCATCTCGTCTTGCGGCTTCAGCGCGGCGGTGAACCGATCAATGGTTTGGATGAGTGTGTCGAGCTCGACGGGAGTCTTGGTACGCGACTTCGGCAGGTGGGCACCGTCGGCAAGCATCTCGCCGTGGGTGTAGACGGGGGTGAGCTCGATGTGGCGGTCGGTGACAATGGACGGCGATATCAACACAGCCATCGCGTCTTTTGGGATCTTCACATCAGACTTGATCGACAGATGCACCTCGATGACGGTGCTCTTCGCTACGATTCTCTCGACCCTGCCGACCTCGAGCCCGAGCACGGTAACAGGATTGCCTACATAGACGCCGGCGATATTGTCGAAGTCGGCGGTGATGCGCGTTGGTTCATTGCCCACGTGCGGCAGCAGCGAGCAGCCGCTCACCGTGAGCGCGGCGACGCCGATCACGAATGCCTTGGCCGCGTTGCACTTTGTCCGGGCAGCGAATGTCAGCATGGATATCCCCTGTGGTCTCGCATGACGCGCGACCTCTCTGTAAGACGAATAACGTGGTTTACGATCGTGGGCTGGGCGGGGTTTGGATGAGACTGCCGGAAACTGGTCGTCGAACACCTATCGCCATGTCGGCCACCCACGGCAATTCATCGCGTCTCAGCGGGCTGCACGACGCTCGGACGGCGCGGCAATAGCCGCGCAAACGACCGCAAACGACGCGCGTAAGACAACGATTTCCATCGGAGACCTTCCTTGCATTGTCGCCACCAGTAGGCAGCCGGAAGCCCGGCTGCGCCTACAAACCGTCGGTCGGCGCGGCATATGGCGAGGACGCCGGCCTTTCTCGGCGTCGTCGGTGTCACTGTACACAGTTCCGGCAACGATGTGCCCGAAATTTGCGAATTGGCTGGCATTGCTCGCATCCCCGATAGACGCCGGTCGCGGCGCAGCTCAGAACCCCCGCTCGATCCAGTGAGGCAGTTGCGGTGCTTCGATGCCTATGGTGGTGCCGTCGCCGTGACCGGTGTACACCCGGGTGTCTTCTGGTAGGGCCAACAGGCGCTGCTCTATCGAACCGATGATGGTGGGGAAATCGGAGAAGGAGCTGCTGGTCGCGCCTGGCCCTCCGGAGAAAAGAGTATCTCCCGAGAACAGGGCTTTGGCCTCGGGCAGGTGCAGGCAGATGGAGCCGGGGGAGTGTCCGGGAGTGTGGATTACCTCGGCGGTTGTCCCAGCGATCGCGATACGTAGCGAGTCGGTGGCAGCCCAGTAGCGCTGTCCGGAGTGACTCATGTCCCAGAGGGTTTGATCTGCGGGATGCAAAAGCACTGGCGCATAGAGCTTTTCGCCGAGCTGGGGTGCGAAGGTGATGTGATCGTTGTGGCCGTGGGTACAGATCACCGCGACGACGTTGCGATTGCCGACTGTTTGAATGATCGCTTCGGCATCGTGGGCGGCGTCGACGACGACGACCTCTTCGTCGTTGCCGATCACCCACACATTGTTGTCGACCTCCCACACGCCGCCGTCCAGTTCGAAGGTGCCGCTGGTCACCACGCGGTCGATACGGAGCCCCCCGCTCACAGGATGACCACCGAACGGAGCACATCACCGGTGCGCATCCTCTGGAAGGCCGCCTCGACCTCGTCGATCTTGATGCGCTCGGTGACGAACTTTTCCAGCGGTAGCCTGCCTTGTTGGTAGAGATCTACCAATGCCGGAAAGTCTCGTTCGGGTAGGCAGTCGCCGTACCAGGACGACTTCAACGCGCCACCGTGAGAGAACAAGTCCAGCAGTGGGATATCGAGTCGCATGTCAGGGCTCGGCACACCGACGAGTACCACGGTGCCGGCCAAATCGCGGGCATAGAATGCCTGCTTCCACGTCTCGGGGCGACCCACCGCATCGATGACGACATCGGCGCCGAACCCGTCGGTGAGTTCCTGCACGGCGGTGACTACGTCGACGTGGGAAGCATCAATGGTATGTGTGGCACCAAGGTCTCTGGCCCAGGCGAGCTTTCGTCGATCACGGTCCACGGCGATGATCTTCGATGCACCGACCAGGCGTGACCCCACGATCGCGGCGGCGCCTACGCCGCCGCAGCCGATGACTGTGACGGAATCGCCACGGCCTACGTCGCCGGTGTTCACCGCGGCACCCAATCCCGCCATCACGCCGCAACCGAGCAGTCCGACGACAGCAGGGTCGGCGGTGGGGTCGACTTTCGTACACTGCCCGGCGTGTACCAGCGTCTTCTGCGCGAACGCCCCGATCCCGAGCGCTGGGCTGAGCTTCGTGCCATCCTCGAGCGTCATGGGCTGGCCGGCGTTGAACGTGCTGAAGCAGTACTGGGGACGCCCGCGTTTGCAGGCGCGGCATCGACCGCAGACCGCGCGCCAGTTCAAGATGACGAAGTCGCCAGGTTGCACCGAATCCACACCCGCCCCGACGGTTTCGACGGTGCCGGCGGCTTCGTGCCCGAGCAGGAAGGGGAACTCATTGTTGATCCCGCCCTCCCGGTAGCTCAGATCTGTATGGCACACCCCGCACGCGGCGATCGCGACGACGACCTCACCGGCGCCTGGGTCGGGAATGATGATGTCGGTGAGCTCGACGGGAGCTCCTTTCGCACGAGCGATTACGCCGCGCACCTTCTGAGGCATTTGGTTTCCTTTTCTTCACAAGCATGCGCCGGTCGATGAGCGACCGGGATTCATCCGGCACTCATCGGGTGGCGCCGGACAGTGTCATCGGACACGCGAGGACGAGCAGAGCTGTGATGACGGCGGGAAGACGTGGCCGAGGACCTGCTGCCCAAGTTCGGGACATCCACGAGGCCGGTCGAATCTGCCAGCTCATCTGCCCTTCCTCGATGCGCTGCCGCAGGGCTAGATGGAGCCAGTCATCTTCCTCAATGCCGCGACGGATTTCCGGATCCCGTAAGCGACAACCGTCGGTCGCATGTCAGCCCGTTTCCAGGTGAGCAGAGCGGCTCCGTCCGCGATGCTGCCCTCTACACTGGTCGGTTCGCCGACAAGTGGCAGCGGCCCAACGATTTTGATGGATACCCCCAGTATTTCGGTCCAGAAGTAGTCGTCGGTGGCGGACGTTGAAGATGCGAGCCCGAGGGCCGACGCGGCGGCGACCTTGCCTTGTGCCACAGCGTTGGACCAGAACGGGGCCCGTCGGCCGTCGCGGATCGAGTAGGCGACATCGCCGGCCGCGTAGACCCCGGCAGTCGTTGTCGCACACAAATGATCGATACCGATGCCGCGTTCGTCGGCTACGCCGGAGCCGTCGAGCCACGAGGTATTCGGTACTTCCCCGGCGCAGGTGACCACGAGGTCGGCGGTCGATACCGATCCGTCGCCGAGAATGACACCGCAGACCGGATCGTCTGCAAGGGTGACCAACCGGGGAGTTTGCACTATCCGGACGCCGTGTTCTTCGGCCCGTGCGCGTACGACGTCGGAAAGGAAAGGCCCGAGGATGCGCCGCAACGGAGGGTCGACGTCGATCACGGTGACCGCGACGCCGCGCGCGACGCACGCGCTGGCGACCTCCATTCCCAGGAACCCGGCGCCGACCACGATCGCTGAGGTGGCGGTCGAGAGCCTCGCTCGCAACATCCGCGCGTCCTCCAGTGTCCGAAGGACCAGTTCCCCGGTCTGTCCACAGGCGGCCAGCCGCCGTGCGTCGGCGCCGGTCGCGGCGATGAGCGCGTCATATGCGAGGGTGCGGCCGGTTGCGGTGGTGACGGTGCGGGCGTCGCAATCGGTGCTGACGGCGGCTTCGCGGAGGAGATCTATCTCCAGGTCGTCGAGCCGATACGGCAGAGAGCCCTCGGCGGCCGGGTCGTGCAGGACCGCCTTGGACAATGGTGGTCGCGAGTAACCGCCGAGTTCGTCGGCGCCGATGATGGTCAGTCGACCGGTGTGTCCTAGGGTGCGCAATTCACGCGCCGCGGTGATCCCGGCGATGGACTCGCCGACGACGACGATCGAGCGGGAGGAGGTCATGACTGCTCTCGCAGGATCGCTACCGGGCAGGAACTGATGGCCGCGCGCGCGGCGGTGACGTGCTCTTCGGGGACGTCACCGCCCTCGAATCGGTAAGTCAATTCGCCTGCGTCATCGAGTTCGAACACGGCGGGGGCCTGCTCGGCGCACATGCCATGGCCTTCGCAGCGAAGGTAGTCGACGGAGATCTTCATTGCGATTCGTCCTTCAGGCGGGAATGAGTTGCAGGGGAAGGTTTTCGAAGCGGTGGATGATGTTGTTCATCGCCCATTCCGGTCGCCCGGCGATCTCGATGCGTTCCACGCGTTCGAGCAGTGCGGCGAGGATGGCCTGGGTTTCCAGCCGGGCCAGACCCTGGCCTGCGCAGCCGTGGGTGCCGTGGCCGAAGCCCAGTTGGCGGGATGCGTCGCGGCGGATGTCGAAAGTGTCGGGAGAATCCCACTCGAGTGGATCCCGGTTCGCCGAGGAGTACATCACCACCACCCGTGCGCCCTCGGGAATGGTGACCCCCGCCAGGGCGACGTCACGAATTGTCTTGCGCGAAAACGCCCGCAGCGGTGACTCGTAGCGCACCACCTCATTCACCGCATTGGCGATCATCGTGGGGTCGGACCGCAGTAGCTGCCACTGGTGCGGATGGGCGGCGAACAGGTACAGGGCGCTGGAGATCGCACTGATCGTGGTGTCCAGTGAGGGTGCGAGAAAGTCGATCATCATGGCCGGGCACTCGTTGTGCGCGATCTTGCCTTCATCGGCGGCCTGGAGGATCTCCGCACCCGCGCTTCCGGGCAGTAGCTGCCGGTCGCGAGCGAGGCGGCGGGTGAATCGCATCATCTCGATGCTGGCCGGAGCGGTTCGGATCGATTGGTTGTTGATCGGCCCGAGTGAGTCGAAAGTGGCTCCAGCCCAACGCAATAAGTGCTCGCGGCCGTGCTGTGGCCATCCGATCAAATCGGGTACGACCGACATCGGCAGTGTGGTAGCCAATTCGACGCCGTCGATCCGGCCACGCGCTATAGCAGCTTCGACGGCCGCGACCGCTTGCCGCTCGACCGTCTCACGCATTGTGCGCAGCGCCTTGGGGGTCAATCGTCGGCCTAGTAGCGCACGCCGCCGGCTGTGGTCTTCGCCGTCACTGTTGAGGGTGGTGCCACGCGAAAGCCGGTTGGCGACAGGATTCAGTCCGACGCCCTCGCCGGAGATGAAAGTGTCGTCAGCGAGTAGGGCAGCCTTGCACTCGGCATAGCGCGGTAACGCGTATGCCCGCTGCCTTGCCAGCCACACGACCGGACCCAACTCGCGCATCCGGGCGTAGTGCGGATACGGATCCATGATCGCGTGCCGCGAGTACAGGTCCGGCTGGTAAACGGGGACACCAGCAGTTTTACGCATTGAAACTCCTCAACACCAGCGATCGTCCGTCGTTGGCTCATCACCGGATCGCCCCGGCCGAATCCCGCCTCGAACTGGATTCGGGCGATTGAATCGCCGGGCCGATCTGTGGCCTGAATCTCAGGTTAGCCCTTTGATTGACTTGATGTCAATGACATGGAATCAACTTGTGTTTCCCACGGTGGCGGCCCAGTATCGGAGGAGGCGACGGCAGGCAACAGGAGGGACACCGATGACCGCGACAACCGGGAAGGGACGTACGACCATGCGTGCTGCGCAGGCCGCCGAGACCCGCCAGCGCCTCCTCGACGCCGCAGTCGAGGCGTTCTCCGAACACAGCTACGACGAGGTGGCCGTGGCCGACATCGCAAAAGCCGCCGAGGTGGCCCATGGACTGCTGTTCCATTACTTCGGCAACAAGCGCGGCATCTATCTGGCGGCCTTACGGGATGCCTCAACCCGGATCGTGCAAGCTCAGGGGCTCGATCCCGAGCTTCCTATCGTCCAGCAGATCCGCGCGGGATTCCGCGCGCACCTCAGCTATCTCGCCGCACACCGCGGGCTCGCGCTGCGGCTGGTTCTAGGCGGACGAAGCGCTGATCCCGAGGCATTCGAGGCTTTCGAAGCGGGTCGATGGCAGACGATCGAGGGGTGGACCACCCTGTTGGGACTCGACCCTCGAATTCCCGCCTTGCGCATGATGATGCGGTCTGCCGCTGGTGCGGTCGATGAGGCGACCCTCTACTGGTTACAGAACGGAGAACCCTTCGACATCGAATCCATGATCGATGCGCTGATCCCGATGGTGGTTGCCGGGCTGCGTGCTGCCGCTCAACTCGACCCCGCCCTCGATGTGGACACCGCCACGCGAACATTGCTGGATAGTCGCAGGCGGTGAAGTTGCACCAGTGAGGTGCACTCGCCGACGCTGCGGCGATCGCGTCCGGCTCGGCCAGGCCGCGCAGGCGGCGGAGGTCGAATTCGTTGTCATCGCGCAAGGCCTCGAAAACCGCGCGTGCTTCCCGCATAGATTCCCGACCGGGACTGATGCCGAGGAAGTCTCTGGTCGGGGCGGCCCCGACTGGGCCAAGCCCGAGGCGGCCATCGGCGTCCAGCCGGGCTCGACAGTTGCGTCGAACAGGTCACCGTCGGCGAAGTGCTCGACGACGCCGATCGATGACCACTTCTGGACCGAGATTCTCGGTGTGCCGATCCAAGGCGTCGGGCCGCTTCCGTTTTAGGGAACCGGACGCGCCGCGCGCGACCATGCCGCGGTAATATCAGGTGGCGCCCCGCCACTGCAACACCTCTAGGGCGGCGGCGATGTGCAGCGTATTGGTGTCCAAGGGGCGAGGGAGAAGTTCGTCTACTCGCGCCAAGCGTCTGATGACCGTGTTGCGGTGGACGTGCAGACGGGCTGCGGTGCGTGCCACGCTGCATTGTTCTCGCACGTACGTCAACACCGTCTCTCGCATGTGATCGCTCTCGTTCGCGAGATCACCCAGGGTGTGATGGATGAAGTGATCAGTACGCTCGTGGTCGGCGGCTAGGAGCGATACGAGCCGCACCTCGTCGTAGGTGGCGACGCGTCGGCTGGATCGCAGGCGTGTGAGCATCTGTTGTGTAGACAAGGCATCAAGGTGGGTGCGGCGGAAGCCTTCGATTCCGCGCGCCGTGGAACCAACCGCGATACAGACATCGGGGATGTCGCGAACTCGTTCAGCGAGTGTCTGGGCGTCTACGGTCACCTCGCCCGGCAACCATACCCAAATGGTGGCGGCGCCGGGAATGATCGTGAGCGGGTTAGGGCTCTGCGCGCATTTGACCAGAACCCCGACCGCTTGCTCCAGACGTCTCAGTTCGGAATCAGGCTGGGTGTGCCATGCAATGGCGGCGGTGTGGGTTTGACTGAGGTCGTATCCGAGTCGCATTTCGGCGCGCTCGCGTGTGATCGGTGCGCCCTCGAGCAATAGCGCTACGACTTCACGCCGTTCGGGGGCTGATCCCCTGAGCAGCTCCTCACGTTCAGCGTGAATGAGTTCAGTGATCATTGCCAGGGTCGCTTCGACGAACTCGCCGATCGATTGTGCCGAGACGATGAGAAGTGCCTCCAATTCATCGACCTCGGAGGTCAGCGAGAACGCGAGGCGCACCCACAGTTTCCAGGCCGCGTTTTGGCCGATGCGATAACTGGTCACTGTCAATTCATCGAGACCTCGCCGCACCAGATCGCGTGTGATATCGACGATGTCGGCGTCCAGCACAGGAGCCACGGGCGCGCCAGGGTCGCTGATATTGGACACTGCCCATCTCAGAATGGTCGCTCGCGCCGCACGCTCGGATTCGGCCGCCAGCACCGGCTCGCTGACGCTGACTTCCATGCCAGGTGAACTCAGGAAGGTCCGGGTGAATTCATCGAGCCACCCGGACTTGTGCTGAACGAGGAGTTCAGCGCCGATACGTAGCAACTCGCGAATCCGCTCGGGCGGCCGGTCCCAGGACACCCCCTGAGTGTATGCACATGATGGTGCGAGTCACACCGTTCTATGGGAAAAACGGTGCATTTCGTACCTTGTTGTCGGCATGGGCGCGGTCGACACTGATGACGCCAGATGTCCACCAACCCCACGCCCCGCTGCATCGTGGCTGCCACTGCGCGAGTGAAGGAAGCCCCCATGACAGTGAATTCGCCGCACGAAGAACTGGGCCGGTGCCCCGTTGCACACGGGCAGCAACCTGCGTCTTGGCCGACCCGCTACGCGGCGCGGTTGGGGATGGGGCAGCGTCGACGTCCGCCGGGCGTGCCGGTCTACGACGAAGACATCTACTCGGTCGCGGCGATCCGTGATCCCTACCCGCATTACCGCGCCATGCGCGCACTTGGTCCCGTGGTGTGGTTACAGAAGCAAGGCGTGTACTCGATCACCCAGTATGCCGAGGTCAGACAAGTTCTGGCTGATGACGCCACGTACCGGTCGTCCAACAGCGTCTCGTTGCAACCTATACCGCGGAAGGTCGGCAAGAAGAGCACCTTGCTGAACGACGGCGATGTGCATGCAGCTCAGAGAAAGCTTGTCGCCCATCGGCTGACGCCGCGAGCATTGCGTTCCATGCGAGCAGAGGTCGATGGTCTAGCCGATCAGGTTGTGAAGGCGGCGGTCGACCGAGACGGGATCGACGGAGTCGAAGACATCGCTCTCCGCTTGCCGCTCAGTGTTGTTCCGGATCTGATTGGTTGGCCTCATCGCAGCCGCGACCAGCTCGTGAATTGGGCGGGAGCCATTTTCGACATGATGGGACCGCTCAACTCTGTGTCGGTCCGATCCGTGCCGGCCAGTCTCCAGATGCTGTATTTCGTTCATGACCTCGCCCGCAAGCGAGACGTATTGCCCGGCAGCATGGCCCATGAACTGATCGAGGGTATCGAGCAAGGCCGGGTGGACGCGTCGCAGTTACCCACATTCTTGATGGACTACCTGGGGCCCTCCATCGATACCACAGCCAGCGCAATAGCTGCGGCCCTATGGCTTTTCGCCACTCACCCGGATCAGTGGACATTGTTGCGGGACAGAAAGACTCGCTCCTTGTCGAACACCGTGAACGAGGTGGTTCGGATCGAGTCACCTCTGCGTGCGTTCGCCCGCCGCTCCGAGGTCGACTCGGTCGTCGCCGGTGTTCGGATACCAGCGGGCTCGCAGCTCCTCGTCATGTATGCATCGGCAAACCGGGATGAGAAGGCGTGGACTGCCCCCGATCGGTTCGACATCACCCGTGATGCCTCCGCGCAAATCGGATTCGGCTATGGCACCCACGGTTGTGCAGGGCAGGGCCTGTCACGCATGGAAACCGAAGCCATCTTGGGCGCACTGCTGCGCTACGTCGATCGCATCGAGTTGACCGGCACACCAGAGGTGGCGGTCAACAACGTGATCCACCGCTTCGAAACGCTTCCGCTTCGCCTCGTCGGCCGGAGAGATCAGTGAATCTCCTGCCGATCACATCCAGCACACACCTACATACCCACAAGGAGGAGATGCGGTGCCGCGCTTCGACCATGTATCCGACCTGACCCATGATGTGGCGGTCATCGGGCTGGGCCCGGTCGGCGAGATGGCCGCGATTCTGCTCGCGCGCTCAGGATTGACAGTGTTGGCCATCGAGCGGCAGCCCGCGGCGTATGCGCATCCACGAGTCGGGGTTCTCGACGGTGAGGCCCTCCGTGCATTGCAGAAGGCGGGTTTGTACGAGCGGGCCGCGCAGACCATGCTGCTCAATATGGGCGTGCAATGGCTCTCGCGCCGCGGCGAGGTGCTGGCCACCGCCCTGCCGATCGAGCGCCCGCAGGGCCATCCTTGGCTGAACGCTATCTATCAGCCGCTCCTGGACGGCACGTTGCGGAATGCGCTCGACGAGCTGACCGGCGTCGACGTCCGGCTGGGCAACACGTTGACGTCCGTGGATCAGGACAACGAGGCAGTCGAACTGACATTCGTTGACGCAGAGGGCAATCCGGCACGGGCCCGAGTCCGGTATGCACTCGGATGCGACGGCGCAAACAGCGCAACGCGCGCCGCGATCGGAGTCGAACTTGTCGGTTCGACGTACCAGGAGCCCTGGCTCATCGTCGACGCGAAGCTGCCGGAGCCTGTCGCGCACTTGCCGTACGTGCAGTTCAGGATGGACCCGGGCGGGCCGCGGATGACGACCCGGTTGGCGGCCGGCAACCATCGGTGGGAGCGCATGGTGATGCCAGACGAAGATCGCGCGGAACTGCTCGAACCCGCAGCAGCCCGGGCTGTCGTCGCGCAGCACGCAGATCCGGACTCCGCTGAGATCCTGCGCCATGTGATCTACACCTTCTCAGCAAAATGCGCCGACCGATGGCGCGTGGGCCGAGTATTCCTGTGCGGAGACGCCGCCCATCTCATGCCGCCGCTTGCAGGGCAGGGCCTGAACTCCGGTATCCGTGACGTCGTCAACCTGACATGGAAGATCGCCAGTGTGCTTGCCGGCGCACCGGATTCCATCTTGGAGTCCTACGAACCTGAACGGCGGCCGCACGTCGAAGAAATGACCAAGCTGTCGGTGCGCATCGGCCGATTCGTGATGATGCGGTCACCCGCCGGAGCCGCCGCGCGTGACGCTGCATTCCGGGCTCTGCTGGCTGTTCCACGAATACGCCGCATAGTCACGGAGGGCACCGGCCGGAAACCCGCCACCTATACACGAGGCTTCCTTGGCGAAACACCTACGCGGCATTCATCAGTGGGTCGGCTCTTCCCGCAGCCACAGGTGCGCACATTCGATGGCTCACAATGTCTTCTCGAGGACATCACCGGATCGGGGTGGCGCATCGTCGGCTGGGGCCAGGACCCCCGCGTCGCGTTGACATCCGAAGGCCGAACGCTGGCCGAAGACGGACTCCGCGCGACCTTTCTCACCTTGTGCTCTCCTGGTGAGCGGCCGCACGAACCAGGCGCCCGTACGGATGTTTTCGAGGACATCAACAACCTCACCCGGCCGCTTCTCCAGCCCCACCCCTTCGCCATCGTGCGGCCGGATCACTACGTCTACGCTAACCCCTCTGCCGCAGCGCTCGACGCTACCGTCAGGACCCTCGCCCGCCGCATGTCGCACCGAAGCCGACAAGACCGTGAGCCGGCAGATGACACCGACACACGGACCCTGGCTCCCTCCGATCTACACCTCGGATTCACCGCTCGGGGTATGTGGGGCTTGGCGCCGGTGTGGGGCCGGTTCGAGCAGGCAACCGGTTCGCTTACCTGGCGACCGGACGACACGGCTCGTGTCCGATTGGAAATAGCCAGCGCAAGCATCAACTCCGGCAACGCGTTCCGTGATCGCCACTTGCGTGGGCCCGACTTCCTCGACACAGCGCGGTACCCGCTGATTACGTTCACCGGCGAGGCCGCCCGCACCGGGACAGGAATGCGTATCACTGGCGCGCTCACGATTGTGGGCAACACGTGTGACGAGGTGATCGATGTAAACACCGCTGCGGAAGGAGAAACCCTCACCGGCTGTGCGACCGCGTCGATAAGCCTTTCCACGTACGGCATCCGGCCCCGCCTCGGGATGGTCCGCCCGGAGGTGCAGCTCAACCTGTCTGGTCGACTGTTGTAGCCAAGCCGCATGCCCGGCGCCGAGAGCGAAGCCGGCGATCGGGTCGCGCCAGACCGAATTGGCATGGTGGGCGCGGCGTCGGGTGTTGTATAAGCGCACAGACGACCGTGACTGCCGGTGTGAAACAGGCACTGTGGCGCTGGAGCCTGCCGTCGAATAGTGGGCGCGGCGCCTTCCGCGCGGGCGCTGATACAGCTCGAGCGGCGTCATGGTTTCGACTGCCTAGTTGCGCGTGGCCCGATCCCACCACACGTGGCGGCCCGTGGACTTCTTCGAGAATGGTGTCAAGGTTGTTTCGCGGAAGCTCCATGTATTCGCATCGACTAGTTTGCGATCGGCATCGCCGTCACGAGTGAACCGCGTTGGAGGTATTTGGCTTCTTGGGGCCGCTGAGCTGCGAATACATTGTCGGCCCGCGGCCCAGCAGCGGCCGTGCGCGGCGGGTAGCTTCGGCATAGGTGGCCGATCCGTCGCGGACGACGACCTCGACGTCTGGATTGTTCCGCAGACATGTTTCGAGGGTTTCGGACTTACGGTGGGCCAAGACGTCGATCCGTTCGTGAGTGACGGCGTCGATGACAGCTGTTCCATTCACGAAACGTCCTGTAGCACTGCGGGGTTGGACAGGCCAGCCGTCGGACCCGCACCCGCACGATGACCAGGCGACCGTCGACGGGCAGATCGGCGACGGTCCTGTGATAGTTGCTGTGGACTTTCTCCGACACCGCGCCGCAGCCAGCACACCGCCGGGCCGGCGCTGTCCTGGCCTGCACCACGACCCGCAAGCCCTCATCGAAAACCAGCACTGTCGAACCCGAGAACACGAGCCCCACAGCGATATTCGCCTTACACTCCAGGGCAGCGCGCCCCCATGCGGTCACCACGTGCCACCGGAAGTGAGCCAGAGCCGTTGTTCCGACAGTCCCAAAACCCCAGACGCTGCTCCAGTGGGTCAGCGGGCTATTTTGTCAGTCCGAGTAGTGCGGCGGTGAGCCCGTAGTCGGGTCCGAAGTCCTGCATGTTTCCGGTGCGGCAGCCGTCGGCCTTCATCTGGATGCGCTCGCAGAACAGGCTGACGATCTCACCGTTGAGGGCCGTGGGGATCATGAAATGGGCACGGACATATCCCTTGTCGCGGTCTACGATATTGTTGATGTTCTGAAACACGAGCGGTGTGAGGTCGGCGACTTCGGTGAGGCCGTAGGCGTTGTCGCGCAGCTGCTGGGTCACGTTGGTCAGGCCGCTCATCGTGCCCTGCAACTGATCCTGGTATTGCGTGAGCGTGGTGCTCGTGTTCTGCAGGAAGG
>NZ_BAFS01000433.1 GCF_000308415.1 Nocardia asiatica NBRC 100129
CGTTCCGGTGAGCACGACCGTGGTCCCGCCGGTGACCGGCCCGACGTTCGGCACCGCCGTGGTGAGAGCGGGCACCCCGACATAGGTGAGAGGAACACCATTGGTCGTTCCACCGGCTGTGGTGACGGTGACCTGCACCGTACCCGTCCCCGCCGGGACGACGGCGGTGATCTGGGTGTCGGAGTTGACCACGAACGACGTCGCCGGTGTGGCGCCGAAATTGACCGCGGTCGCCGTGGACAGACCCGTGCCGGTGAGCACGACCGTCGTCCCGCCCGTCACCGGAGCAGTGGTGGGAGAGATGCTGGTCAGGCTCGGCACCCCGGCGTAGGTGTAGGAGACGCCGTTGCTGGTTCCGCCCGAGCCGGTGACGGTGACCTGCACCGTACCGGACCCGGGGGGAGCGATGGCCGTGATCTGGGTTGGCGAATTGACGGTGAAAATGGTTGCGGTGTTGCCGAACCGAACCGTCAACGGACCGGAGAACCCGCTACCGGTGATGACGACACTGTTGCCACCCGACGCGGGGCCCGCGGTCGGTGATATGGAGGTGATGGTCGGCACAACGACGTAGACGAAGGTGACCGGGTTGCTGGTACCGCCCGGCCCGGTGACAGTGATCGACACGATCCCCGACCCGGGAGGCGAGACGGCGGTGATCTGATTGCCGGAGTTGACCGTGAACGAAGCCGCCGGTGTCGCGCCGAAATTGACCGAGGTCACACCGCTCAGGCCCGATCCGGTCAGCGTGACCGTCGTTCCCCCCGCGGTGGAACCTTGGCTCGGGCTGACGCTGCTCAACGACGGAACAGCAAGATAGGTATACGCAACACCGTTGCTGGTCCCCGCGGCGGTGGTGACCGTAACCGGCACCGTACCCGGCGAACCGGCCGGGGCGATCGCCGTGATCTGCGTGGGGGAGTTCATCGTGAAAGTGGTTGCTGTGCTCCCGAATCTGACCGTCGTGGGACCGGTGAAACCGGTGCCGGTGATCGTCACACTGGTGCCACCCGTGGTGGGCCCTGATGTGGGAGAAATGGAAGTGATGGTAGGCATCGCGCTGCCTCCTCGGTTGCCGTGGTGATCGTTCAACTGCACCGGGGGTGCCCGACTCGCTCAATGGCCCGGCACTTCCATTGACACGCCTGAACCTGCACCCGGGCAACGAATCTCGAATCCGATTTCGTCCGTTTTCGGATAGACCACACGATGGTGACGACAGAACAACAGGTCACCATCCGCGCCCACAGCCTCGCTGGTGGCACGATGCGGCGCGCCACCGCCGAACAGCGCAGCTGCGCGAATGCCCTCCGGTCGTCACCGCCCGGCTCGGGCAATTCCGCGTCGCTCTCGCGAGCCCGAAAACACGCTTCCAGTTTTCGGGTCAGGCCAGAACACCGTGTCCGAGGAGCGGCCGAGCGTGCTGGTGGCTTCTCCTTTGGTAGAAGCCGCCGAGACGTTGACCAATTCAGCACAACAGCGCGGTGAGACGAAGCATGGCATCGAGTTTCGATGACAGAAGAGACTGTCTCGCGCGGCCGGACTTCAGCCGACTTCGGCGAAGAACCGCCGGATGTCGCCGAGGAGCAGTTCGGGTGCCTCGTGCGCGGCG
Organism: Nocardia asiatica NBRC 100129; assembly: GCF_000308415.1. Classification (GTDB taxonomy): domain Bacteria; phylum Actinomycetota; class Actinomycetes; order Mycobacteriales; family Mycobacteriaceae; genus Nocardia; species Nocardia asiatica. The sequence goes on from NZ_BAFS01000433.1 coordinate 1,613, forward strand.
AAGTGGCCTGCGGCATCGTTCGGACCGCCGATCGCCGTACCTGCGTCGTAGGAGTTCCAGCTGACGATGTTGCTGTGGTCACGCTCGGCGAACCGGCGGATCGACTGGAAATCGCCCTTGAACATGGCAAGTGCCGTAGGGGTCGTGGTCGAGCCGGTCGGGCGGTCGGTGCTGCGCGCCTCCTCGTAGTAGAACCGGACCGAGGAGGCTGCGGTGCCGGTCAGCCAGTAGAGGGCGACGTTGCCGATGACGAAATCGGCATCCAGACTCTCCCCGAAAAGCTGTGCATTCCAGCCGAGCAGGCCGATGGGGGAATCGGAGAGCGCGTAGGCCAGCGTTTGCGGCTGCTGGCTGCACAGGATGTTGAAGGCCATCTTGTTGTCCTGGAACCACTTCAGGTGTTCGAGCGCCGCCAGATCCTCCGGCGAGAGGTCGACGAACTCGGCCGGATCACCGGACGGGAACGAAAATAGCTGCGTGACATGAACACCCACCACCCGGTCCGGCGCCAGGCGACCGATCTCCGGGGAGACCATCGAGCCGCCGTCATTGCCGATCGCCCCGAAGCGCTGGTAACCGAGCCGATCCATCAGCTCGATCCAGGCCTTGGCGACGCGCCGCATGGTCCAGCCGGTGCTGTGCGTCGGACCGGAGAAGCCCATGCCGGGCAGCGCCGGAATCACCAGATGGAAGGCGGGATCGTCAGCAGACTCCGGTGCGGTCAGCGACTCGATGATGTCGAGGAACTCGAGCACCGAGCCGGGCCAGCCGTGGGTCAAGACCACCGGCAGCGCGTCCGCGCGAGCTGACCGGATGTGCAGGAAGTAGATGTTCTCGCCATCGATCTCAGTGGTGAACTGCGGGTAGGCGTTCAGTTCGGCCTCGAGCGCCCGCCAGTCGAAGGTGTCCAGCCAGTACTGCGCCAGGCGGCGCACCCGGTCCCCGGGCACCCCGTACGAGTCGCCGACGCCGGGCAGTTCACTCGGCCACAGGGAGCGGCGCAGACGGTCGGCCAGATCGTCGAGCTTGGTCTGCGGAATGTCGATACGGAAGGGCTTGATTGTGCTCATGACGATCTCCTATGGAAACGGAATGGTTTGTTCCGTTCGAACATAGCAGAACGGATCATTCCGTTTCAAGTACTGCACTCGAAGGCTCACCTGGCCGTGAGGCGCAGCTGCCCGCAACGGCGGGCTGATCCCCGACGTTCGCGCGCGAAGCTTTCCTGAACGCCGATGTCCCGATCGCCGCTGAGAGTGCTTGTGCGACACCAGCCCGCCCATCTCGACCCGCCCACTGTCGTGTCGGAACTGGCGCACCCAGCCGGGGCATCCATTCACGCGCGGGCCTCTCGCGGTCGATGTGGTCGCGACGGCGGACCGGCACCCGCCCGCCAGCACGATATCGACCTGCGGTGCATCGTGGTCGGCGACCGCGCTGCCCGGCGACCCCTAGGAGCACATCTGGTAGGCGGCGGTCCAGAAGTCCTGGTGCAGACGGGGTGTGTCGGCCGAGTCCATGGCGGTCTGGGTCAGCAGGATGCCGACCAGGTCCTCCGCCGGGTCCGCGTAAGCGGTCGTGCCGAGGCCGCCGTCCCAGCCGAACTGGCCGGGGGAGGACAGGTCGCGGCGGTGTGTGCGCACGGCCATGCCGAAACCGAAACCGCCGTGGCGGCCGAAGTGGTCGCCGAACTGGTCCTTCTCGACCTTTTGCGCCGGCGTGAGATGGTCCATGGTCATCAGCGCGACCGAGGCTCGCGACAGCACCCGCTCGCCCTTGCCCAACAGCATGCGGAAGAACGCGTGGTAGTCGTCCACTGTAGACACCAGGCCGTCGCCGCCCGCCTCGAATGCCGGTGGGCGGCTGTACTTGCCGCCTGGTTGGTCCCACACGGTCAGCTCACCGGTCGTCGGGTCGTGGGCGTAGCTCGTGGTCAGCCGACTGAGCTCGGCGGCCGGCACGTGGAAGCCCGTGTCGACCATGCCGAGCGGCGCGAACAGGCGCTCGGCCAGGAACGCCCCGAACGGCTGGCCTGCCACCCGCGACACGAGCACACCGAGAACGTCGGACCCGACGTGGTACTGCCACCGGTCCCCGGGCTGGTACACCAGTGGAAGCGTGCCCAGCCGACGCAGCCACTCGTCTTGGCCGATGGCCGGCCAGTTCGCGGTCCCGTCGCCGACGACGCCGAGCTCCACCATGGCCGCCTGGATCGGGCTCGGCGTGAACACGAGCCCGAAGCCGAAAGTCAGTGTCAGCAGGTCCCGCACAGTGATGGGCCGGACCGCGGGGACGGTGTCGTCGAGTTCGGCGTCGACGCGGCTGAGCACCCGACGGTTGGCCAGTTCCGGCAGCCAGGTCTCCACCGCAATGGAGCCTGAAGATTCGGCACAACCCATTCGTGAACGCGCTCGGCCCCATCCGCGGCGGCGACATCGACGTGCTCGTCGCGTGGCTGCCTGTGGAGGAGCCGGACTTGACGGTGGGCCCGATGATCTACACCGAGCACAGCGTGCTGCTGGTGGCGGCCGACCACGAGTTGGCGGAGGAGAAGTCGGTGTCGATCGAGGTGTTCGCGGGCCGGGGCATCATGCAGGGGCCGGAAGGCCCCGAATATTGGGGCGACGCATTCACCCCGTTCCACACCCCCAGCGGCCGGCCGATCGAACGCCATCAGCCGAACATCGCGAGTCTCGACGACATCTTCCTCCACGTGGCCAACGGCGAAGGCATCCACAACCTGGGCGCGCACGTGGCGCGGTACAACGCCCGCCCGGACATCGTGTACCTGCCGATCCACGACTGGAGCCTGCGCTGGGTCCTGGTCTGGCGCGAGGAGACGGAGATGGTCCGCGCCCTGGCCGACGTGGTCCGGGACATGGGCACCGCGACGAACCTGTACACGTAACGTTCTTCTCGCTGCGGCGACGCATGCTGCATTGGGGTTTCCCACAGCCGACTCGCCGCCTTCACGGTCCTGCAGTCAACCGCGTTCGCCACCCCGACGGCACAGGCCACCGTGGTGGTGGAGGCGCGATCGAGGTCGACATCGACACCGAACTCGCCCAGCTCGGCCCCACCGGATACCGGCCCCTACGGGTCCGCGACACTCCTTTCTGATCATGCACATGCTGAGCAGCCTGGAGCAGGCTATGCCAATGTGCGTGCTTCCTGTCCGGCCGCTATCGGGTTGATCGGGGTCAGCACTCCCAAGCGTTGCTCGATGGCGCTCGCCGCGGTCAGGCACAGGTCTTCCCGATACATCCGGCCGATGACCTGAACACCCTGAGGAATCCCGCCGATCACGCCGGCCGGAACAGCTACCGCTGGAACTCCTACCAGGGTGGTGGCCGTGCACAAGCGCAACGGGCTCATCATTCGCTGCTGCTCGTCCGCGTCGACCGGAACCGATGGTGGTGGCGGCAATTCGGTGTAAACCGGTCCGAGCAGTAGCGGATACCGGTCGAGGAACTGCGTCCACACGCGCTGCACACCCAGCCTCGCGGCGGTCAGCTGGATGTAGCCGGACAGGTCTGACGGTGGTTGCCGACGCATCATCAACTCCATGTGCAGGCGACTGGTTTCGCTGAGCATCGGCCGCAGTGTGGGCCAGGCCAAGAAGAATTCGGTGCTGATCAATCCGGAGTAGACATCCAGCGCTTGGGCCAGCGCGGGCACCTCCACCTCTTCGATCCGGTAACCGGCATCGGCCAATGCTGCTGCCGCATCAGCCAATCCGGCGCGCACGTCGGGATGCATTCGGTCACCGTCGAGATCGGTCACCAGCCCGACTGTGACGGGACCGCTCAGCGGCGGACCGTCCGGTGGCGCGGGAACGGCCCGCGGATCCTGCGCGTCGGCACCGGCCAGCACGTCGAATGCCAGCCGCAGATCCGCCACCGACCGGGCGAGTGGACCGTCGACCGGGAACAGTTGTGACGCCAGTGTCGGTTCGTGACCGCTGATTCGGTGGTCCGCGGCGAATCGGCCGTAGGTGGGTTTGAGTGCGGTGATCCCATTGAATGTCGCCGGATTACGCAGGGAGCCCCCAGAATCGTTTCCCAGTCCCAGCGGCGCCATACCGGTGGCCACCGCTACACCGTCGCCGCCACTGGTCCCACCCGGTGTCCTGCCATGCGGATCCCACGGGTTGCGGGTATCGCCGTACAACGTGCTCGTTGTGTGCAGACCGGCGATCGTCAGATCCGGCAGATTGGTTCGGCCGATCGGGATCGCCCCGGCCGCGCACAACCGACGCACCGGCGGCGCATCGGCCGTGGCCACCAGGTTCCGCAGGGCCGGCACACCCATCGTCGTGGCCGATCCCCTGACATGGATGTTCTCCTTCACAGTGAACGGGACCCCGGCCAGCGGACCCACCGCTTCGCCCGCCGCACGCCGCCGGTCGATCGTGCACGCGGCGTCGAGGGCGCCATCGGCCAGCACGTTCGTTACCGCGTTCACTTCCGGGTTGACTGCGTCGATCCTCGCCAGATGCGCTCTGACCACCTCGACTGCGCTGATCTCGCCGGCCGTTACGGCCGCAGCGACCTGCGCGGCGGTTACCTCGTACAGATGCTCCACGCCAGGAAATATACAGACTCGTATTCAGATACACTGCTGGATATGAACCAGCGTCTCAGCCGCGAAGAGAGTCGACGGCAGACCCAGGACCGGCTGCTCGACGCCGCCGCGGAGTTGTTCGCCGAACGGGGTGTCAATGGCACCTCGGTAGAGCAGATAGCCGAACGCGCCGGATACTCCCGAGGAGCCTTCTACGGCAACTTCGCGGACAAGCACGAACTCACACTCGAACTCCTCACCCGACGAACCCAGCGCGAACTCGACGAGGTCGCCCGACTCGACCACACCAGCCGGGAACCGTTGCGCGAGTTCAATCGCGCCCGTGCCCGTCACCTCGGCGAATGGCTGGCACTACGGCTCGAACTCGTACTTCACATCCTGCGCAACCCCCAACTGCGATCACGCCTGGCCGAACGCGAAATCACCGCCCGCAACGCCATCGCCACCGGAATCACCCAAGAATTACCGCATCCTCCCGCCGATCCCGCCTTCCTCGCGCTCATAGTGCACGCCCTCGAAGACGGCCTATTCGTTCAGAAGCTACTGACCCCCAACGGGATCCCCGACGATGTCGTCGTCGACGCCTACGACTTGCTGATCGCCGCATGGGCGGCTCTGGCCGAGAAGAATTGCAGGCCAGCAGAATAACTCAGCGCTGAACGGGGATCGCGGATCAGTCCGAATACGATCGCCCCAGCGCAGTTCTCACGGTGTGGGTCAAAAACGAACATTTCCGACCCACACCTACAGCCGCCCGCAGGAACCGGCGCATCTGCAGGTCGGCGAACACCACCAATGGGCCACAACCCGTGTGCGGAATCTACGGGACGAAAACCCGACATGTCAGCCTTTTATGGGACATTTCCGGGTATGGGCCGGTTCGGATACGCGCGAGTCTCCGCCCGCGGACAAAAGGACGACTCCCAGATCGACGCCCTCACCGCCGCCGGGTGCGATGGGATCTGGGTCGACAAGGTCTCCGGCAAACTCGCCCGCCGCCCGGAACGGGACAAATGCTTCGAGCGCCTACGCCGCGGCGACGAGCTGGTTATCACGCCTGGACGCCGGCCCCGGTCGTCGCCGAAGCGCTCGGCTACCACCACCACACGACCACCCGCGCCGCCGCCGAAGTCGCCGCGACCTGGGGCCGCTACGCCACCGGTCCCCGCCCCCGGAAACCGGCGGGCTGGCCACCTATTCGCGACAGTTGATTACGAGCCCCTGTCAGTCCGGGACCCCTGCAGGTCGCGGCGGGCGACGGCGACATCGTCATTGCCGCACCATTTACGCGCCGTGCAGTGGCCGCGGCGGTGCTGGGTAGGCCGGTCGAGCACAGCGGTCCCGGCTACACGGACGGTGAGGGTCGGGAGTTGTGTGGGGTCACCAAACCGGATTCGTAGGCAAAAACTACGAGTTGGGCCCGGTCGCGTGCCCGGAGCTTCGTCATAGCTCGGTTGACATGGGTTTTGGCGGTCAGCGGGCTGATGACCATGTGGCCTGCGATCTGGTCGTTGGACAGACCTTGCGCGACCAGCACTACGGCCTCGCGTTCGCGGTTGGTCAGTTCTTCCAGACCCGCACGGGTGTCGGTGTGCAGGGGCTGGGCAACATACCGATTGATCAGCCGACGGGTGATCGACGGTGCGAGCAGGGCGTCGCCGCGCGCGGCCACGTGGATGGCGTGCAGAAAGTCGTCCGGCTGGATGTCTTTGACGAGGAACCCGGCCGCGCCGGCGCGTAGCGCGTCGAAGACGTATTCGTCCATGCCGTAGTTGGTCAGGATGACGACGTGTACCCCGATCAGGGCCGGGTCGGCTGCGATGCGCCGGGTCATCTCGATCCCGTCGACGACCGGCATCTGGATATCGACGAGCGCGATGTCGGGCAGGTGCTGCCTGGCCAGTGTCAGGCCCTCGCTCCCGTCAGCCGCCTCGGCCACGACTTCGATATCGGGCTCCAGGTCGAGAAGTGCGCGAAACCCACTGCGAACGAGCGGCTGGTCATCGACCAGCAGGACGCGGATCATGTTCGATCCACAGGAAGTTCGGCCTGCACGGAAAAGCCACCTTCGTCGCGTGGTGCCGCCTGCAAGTGACCGCCGAGGGCGGTGACTCGTTCACGCATTCCGAGCAACCCGACACCGCCTACCGGGGCACTGCCCGAGGTGGCCTTGCCGTCGTCGTCGACTCGGATGACCAGAGTGTCGGGACGATAGGCGATGCGGACCGACGCTGTCGCGGCGACAGCGTGACGGGTGATGTTGGTGAGAGATTCCTGAACGATCCGGTATATGGTCCGATCCACCGCGAGGGGCAGTTCCCTGCGTTGCCCTTCGATTGTCAGGGTTGCGTCCAGCCCGGCCGTCCGGGCTCGCTCCACCAGGCCGGGGACATGTTCGAGCCCTTGCCGCGGGGTGACCTTGTCGTCGCGCAGCGCCTCCAGGGTCGCGCGTAGTTCCCGAGCCGCTTCTCGACCGGCATCTCGGATCACCAGCAATGCCTCCGGTACCTCTTCGCCTCGTTTGCGGGCCACGTGGACGGCAGCCTCGGACTGCACCTTGATCACCGAGATCTGGTGGGTGAGCGAATCGTGCAACTCCCGCGCGATGTGCAGGCGCTCCTCGTCGGCGCGTCGCCGTGCGGTCTCCTCCCGGATGCGCTCGGCCTCGTCGGCGCGCTGTTCAGCTTGCCGCAGCGCTTCACCGGCGGCACCGGCCGCGATCAACCACGCGATCTCGAGCGCGTCTCGGGCCTGCGCGAATGCCGCACTCGTGTCGTGCAGGGAAACCAAGGCCGCGAGCGGAAGAGTAGCCAACAGAGCCACCGACGCCGCCACTGCGATCATCCGGTACCCCGCCCGCATCGCGGCGTATACCGCCAACAGGAACGCGACAGCGGGCACGTCGAAACCGACGGCTTGATAGCCCAATGCGCACAACCCGGTGACGGCCAGCACGGTGACCGGAGCCCGGCGTCGCGCGGCCAGAGCCAAACCTCCGGTTATCAGCAACGCGTAGCCCAGCGGGTCGAGATCCGTCGGTACGTGCTGCCTGGACAGACCGGTGACGAACAAGATCGCCGCCGATCCGACCGCAATCGCCCAGTCAGCGATCGATCCCCTGCTCATGCGTGCACCCTAGCTGGATTCTCGCGCGGGCAACTCCTGCCAAGGGACGATCCATCGACTACCGCAACCGCAGTACTTCACGAGTTTCCTGCGGTATCCGCGGCACTGGTTACCGCACCCACGGCAGCGCTGATTGTCCGCGCTCGCGGGATGTTTCGCGATTCATCAGCCGAGATCATCGAACGACATCCAGTCACACGACGAAGGAGCACCTCATGTCTGTCCGTCACCACCTCGGCGCCACAGCGGTCCTTGTCGGAAGCTTCGCGCTGAGTTCACCGGCGGCCTCGCACGCCTCGACCCAGTCGAGCGCCGCCAGTGTGTCCGCCATGAGTTCCGGGCGACTCGGCGCCATCATCGCCGCGGTGGTGGGGCTGATCGGCGTGGGCGTCGGTGGGTCGGCGCTGGCCCGCTCCACCCGTCGTATCGGAACCGGCGACAGCAGAAACGCGGCTCTCGTGGCCCTGGTGGCGGGCCTGCTGGCCGTGGCCCTCAGCGGCCTGATCGTGGCGACCGCCGACGGTGGTATCGGCACCGGAAACGGACTGGGCGGGGCCTTGGTAGCACTCGTGGTGGGGTCGATCAGCATGGTCATCGGCGGGCTGGCGATGGCCCGCGCCCGTAGCGCCGACTGAGCAGCCGACCGCAGCGCAGACGAGCAGCGGACTGTCGACGGCTTCGCTGACCCGGTCCAACGCCAGCAGGCGCGCTGCATCGGCTCGCCGGGCGCGGCCGGGTACCGCTCTTCGATCGAGTGGCCGAGAAGGTCATCCGTCAGAACGGTTCAGGGCGAGTGGCGCGCAGCAACGCCGCGATCTCGTCCACGGCGGCCGCGTTCTCGTCGGTGCGCTCGGGCAGCCGTTCGAGCGCGCGCCGACAGTCGGCGTCCGGGGTGTCCGCATTCGCGCCCGCCGCGAGCAGGGCGCGGACAGCGGCGACATCTCGTCGGCGCACGGTGAGCCCGAGCGGGGTGACCCCGTCCAGCTAGGGACAACCGAACTCGTGAATGCGCCCCTCGGCTGTCAGGCGGGCTGCGCCCGCTCGAACGCTGCGACTATCGCCGATCGGTTCCGGTCGCAGATGTCGTCTCCCGGGCTCGATGGCCGAGCGGTCAAGGACACATCGGACGGGACGGCCCCCGCTTGCCGACAGCGTTGAACACTTCCTCCGGGGTCAGCAAGGCACACACATCCAGGCCGGAGATCGGGCTCACGCTCGGCACGGCGGGCGTCGTAGAGACCGGGGAGCTGGTTGTGGTCGTCACCGATGCGGGTGGGTGCGCGGCATCGTAGTCCGAATCGGAGCATCCTGAGCGGGTCGGCGCGGATCCCAGTCCGATGGGCGCGGTCGGGGAGGGGCTGGTGTGTCCGATGACCCGCAGCCGGCGCACGTGAGCAGTAGCGCGGCCGCGGCTGCTGCCGTGGCGGTGGGGTGCGGCGCTTTGGTCAGCTGAGGCCGTATCCGAGGCCGAATGTGACGGCGAGCCATCTGAGGACCATGTGGAGGCCGACGCCGAGGTCGAGGCCGAAGGGGCTCATCGATCTCATCTCCTTCCGAGATCGAAATCTTTTGCGGTTCCCCGACCTGTTGATGATTTTATCGCTGGTCACAGACTTGCCGCATCATCGATCGGCACCGATGGAAGGCTGGTCGGCGCGGTCGGTGGCGCGGGCGCGGCCGAGGGGGAACGGCAGAGTGATGGGGTCGCCGGGGCGGTGGGCCTCGATGAGGGTGAGGTGTGGGGTGAGGCCGGTCAGGCCGGTGAGGCGGGCTTGACTGTAGGGGGTGCCGACGAGCAGGACTTCGACTTCGCAGTCGTGCACGGTGTCGGTCGGTAGCGAGCGGTCGAGGGTGGCCGCGATCGTGGTGACCGGTTCCAGACCGCGGTCGAGACAGCGTTCGCCAACGTCGGAGGGTTCATAGATCCAGGTGAGGACTTCCGGGCCGGAACATTCCCCGAGAAAGGTCCAGCCGCGTACTCGCATCACGATGTCCAGCCCGGCGAATATCCGCATGTCCGCTGGAGGCACGGGGTGACCGCATGGTGTGCCCAAAGCCTGCATCACCGAGGACGGCGGATATCGGCGATGCCAGATATGCGCGCGCATCGCCGCGACCCAAGCCGCTTCACCGCGCGGTATGCCCCAGGACATGTCACCGCCGGATCGGCTGACGCGGAGGTGGGCTGATTTCTTCTTCGCAGCGGACATTGGCGCTCATGCTCGCAGCCGGACCTACCCGCACCCGGCAGACACGCCCGCCGCCTGTCGTTGAATCTTCCGGCGCGGCCGCCCGCGCACGCCCTGTCGGCCTGATCGCGCGAGGAGCGGGCCGCCGCGGCCGTTGACGGCCGCGCGGAACGTCGGCCCCGCCGTACAGCGGGTGCGCTCCAGGTAGAGCTGAACCATGGCGATGTAGCCGCGGTCATCCAGCAGCACGGTGCGGACCGAGCCACCCTTGCCGTGCGGGCGGACCGTGCGTCGTCCAGTCGTAGGTCGAAGTCCTCGACGTACCGCACGCACGCCCACCTCACTCCCGCGCCGGACGCCGTCGCGCAAAGTCCGATCCCCTACACCAGCATCAGCATCCCTTTGGCCTGCTCGATCCCCGCGCGGTCGGCTTCGAACGCGAACCGATCGGCGTCACCGGGCGGTCGGGGTTGTTCGATGTCCACATCGCCATCCCTACCCGAGGTGCGGCGTGCAGAAAACCCCTACCGGGGAAGCGGAAAAATCTGTATCGCGGGGTGTAGACATTCTGGAAGTCGGGGTGTACTTTCTTTCTCGTTGGAGATGAGATGTCTGGTTGGCCGGGCAGGTGAACTGCACCGGAAGCAAGATCCACCATCCCCTCCGGCGGAGAAGAGAATCCGGTGCAGTCGGCCGGACCGCCGGAGGGGATGACGAACTCCCGCAGACACATCGGCAACCCAGGAGGTGGTGGTTACTGAACAGCTCTTCCCAGATCCCGCGTCCCGGGCTGTTGCCGGGCGCGGTCCCCGCGGTCGGCTCTACCGCCCGACCAGCGGGATAGACGTGAAAACCCCTCGATACTGGGCCCCGGCGCACCACGCGCCGGGGCCTGTCGACGTTGAACCCCAGAGGTGTTGTGCAGCAACCGAACGACCCTACCGACGCCACCGATTCCGCAGACACTTCCAGTGCCGCCGACCGGCTGGACGACGAGGACTACCCCGCCTACAGCATGGGTAGGGCCGCGGAAATCCTCGGCGTCACCCCGGCCTTCCTGCGCGGCTTGGACGCCGCCGAACTGCTGACACCGCAGCGCTCACCGGGCGGGCACCGCCGCTACTCCCGCTCCCAGTTGCGGACCGCCGCGCGGGTCCGCGCGCTGGTCGATGCGGGCACACCGCTCGAGGCGGCGTGCCGCATCATCGTTCTGGAAGACCAACTCGCCCGAGCCCATGAACTCAACGCCGAACTCACCCGGCGGAATCCGCCCGCGCCGGACCACGACCCCTGACTCCGGTCAGCCGCCGTAGCGGGTGCCGAGTTCCCGCCGGGGTGATCCGGTCGTCGGACCATGCGGGCGCGGGCGAAGCATCCTCGACCTCCACACGCAACCAGCCGTGGCCGGCGACCATCAACCGGCAACCACGAGGGCATGCACGACAGCATTGCCGGTCAACTCATCACACACCTGCACCGCGTCCTCCACCCCGATACCGGAGAGCAGGGCGAGCAGGCGCCGCACCACAACCCGCAGCTGCCGCAACGACGCCACCTCGAGATCTCGCTCGACAACAGCGCCGTCGGCGCGTTCACCAGCACGCACAGGCTCCAGTGTCGGCCTGACCTGCCTCGTCGCCGTGCAGAATCCATCCCGGCACAACCGGGCAACGCCCAGCGCAGTTACCACCGACAAGCGTCACAGAACCGACTGAACCAAGCGCCTGTTCATCCGATCGATGATGCCGCCTATTCGCCGTGGCGTTCGGCTGCCGACAGAAGGACCTCGGCGGCGTCGCGTGCCCGGCGCGCAGCTTGGGGATCGTCGTGCATGGCGGCGGTGACCATCGCGCCGTTGGCGATAATCAGCAACTGGTCGGCCAACGCTTCCGAAACCGAGCAGTCGGCGAGGAGATCGGCGAGGTAGTCGCGTACCGCGAGTTTGTGTTGCCTGGCGATCCGGCCGACGTCGTCGACTGTGCCGCCCAGCTCCCCGACCGTGTTGATGAACAGGCAGCCCCGGAAGCCGGGTTCGGCGAACCACTCGAAGAGAAAGTCGAACACGGCAAGCACCCGCTCCCGAGGCGTATGCCCATGGGCATCGACGAACTGGGCAATCGCCGCGCGCACCTCACAGTCACGTTGCCCGAGAACGGCACGCACCAGATCCGCCTTCGAGGGGAAGTGCTTATAGAGACGCTTCAGCGGTACATCCGCGGCGTCGCGAATGGCGTCCATGCCCACCGCCTGTATCCCGCGGTCGTTGAACAGCCGCTCGGCGGCGGCAAGTACCCGTAGCGCATCCGATGCATCCTGCACGGCCGCCTCCCTTGCGTTGAGAACCATCGTTCTCCTATGCTAACCGGGTCGCTCGAGAACGATCGTTCTCACTTGAAGGAGAAGAATTCATGACCGGAGAAGCTGTGACCAAGACCGCGGTAGTCGTGATGAGCGACCCCAAAGGCGGCGACGAAGCTCTCGGCCGGGTGTTCAATGCGCTCGCGGCTGCCTACGACTTCGATCAGGCCGGCGACGAAGTCCGCGTGCAGTTCCACGGTGCGGGCACCCGCTGGCCCGAATTGCTCAACGCGCCCGATCATCCCGCGTACGAGGTCTATCAAGCAGTACGCCATACCATCGCCGGTGCCTCGTGCGGATGCGCCGACGTCTTCGGCAGCAGCCAGGGCGTGCAGGCCAGCGGTATCGACCTGATCAAGGACAACCCGCTGCCGGGCACCTCCGGCCTGGCCAGCTTGCGCGCCCTCGTCGACGACGGATACCGCATCCTGTCGTTCTGACCATGGAGCACTTCTTCGCCCTGACGTTCGGACCGGATGAGCAGGCGCATCAACGCCGTCAAGGTTCATACGGCCGCTACGAACGCGCGCTTTCCGCCGCGCCCATGCTCGAGGGCATGGGCGCGGCGGAAGCCGAGTTCCTCACCCGTCGCGACAGCTTCTATCTCGCGTCGGTGGGACGTAACGGCTGGCCCTACGTTCAGCATCGCGGCGGGCCGGCGGGCTTCGTGAAGGTGCTCGGCCCTACCCGATTGGCGTGGGCCGAGCGCACCGGCAACCGGCAATACATCACGGCCGGTCATCTCGACAACGACGACCGCGTCGCGATGATCGCGATGGATTATCCGAACCGTAAGCGGCTCAAGATCCTCGGGCATGCGCGGTTCGACCCTGATCCAGATCCCGAAATACTCGACCGAGAAGGTATCGACGGCAAACTCGAAGGGCTCATGACCGTCGAAGTCACTGCCTTCGATTGGAACTGCCCGAAACTCATCACTCCACGGTTCACCGCGGACGAAGTACGAGATCTGACCGAACCGCTGCGAGAACGCATCCGGCAACTGGAAAGACAACTGGCCGCGCAGCAGGCGGGGTCCCTGCCGGAGACACGGCGGTGATCGGCGGGTCCGGAGTCGAGGGTGAACGAGGTCGCGAGTGTGGCGCCGGAGTTCACCGCTGCGGTCCCGGTCAGGTACGTGCTGGTGAGAGCGGAACCCCTCAGTGTTCGCAAGCCGAAAGTCACTACGGTGTAACAGTTCTTGGACATTAGACCGATAGTGGCTCGGGTGCGGTGAGCGCGCTCATCTCGAGTTGGAGGTCAACTATGTCGCAGTGGAGGAGAAGTCCACGCGCCGTTCGGCAGTCGGTCGTGCTGGCCGCAGTCGCCGGGACTGTGGCGCTTGCTCCGGCCGCGCTTGTCCTACCGGCATTCGCAACCCCTGATCAACCCCCGGTCACCACCGCACCCGTCACCACCGCACCCGTGACGACGGTGCCGCCGGTCACCACCGTGCCCCCGGTGACCACGACTCCGCCGGTGACGACCACACCGCCGGTCACCACTGTTCCGCCGGTAACGACCACGTCATTCCCGAAACCCGCTGAGCCGGAGGACCCCTACGGTCCCGACGGCTTCGATTCCTGGGGCTACGACCGCTGGGGTTACGACCGCTGGGGTTATGACCGTTGGGGTTACGACCGGCAGGGCTACAACGCCCAGGGCTACACCTCGCAGGGCTGTGCCCGCTCCGGCGAGGACCGGACCGACGCCGACCGGCTGGCCTGCGAACTGCGCAGGGCGCGACCATCCACCGGCAGCGCGGGCAGCTGAACCCCGCACACTCTGTGGGCAATTGGCGCAGCTGCCGTCTGCCCGTGGCGCCGCCATGCGACGGTCGGCGCTCATCTGCGGGAAGGTGTGAGAAAGTGCGCAGGCCCGATGGCGAGGTGCATGTTTCCTACGGCCAGAGCTACGTTGTGAGCGACCCCGAGAGCTTCGGCCTGGGCCTGCAGGAGGCGTTCGCCGGGCAGAGCGCAGGGCTGTGCGGCGCCGCGGTACCCGGCGCACTTTGGTTGACGACCGGGCTGCACACCGGCAACGTCGGCTTCACCGTCGAAGTGCGCGGCCAGGCTCCACCGCGTAGTGCGGCAGACCGCGGAGATCGCGGCCTACTGGCACGCCTATGCCCGTCGGCAATCCCCGCCTCCCACACCAGAATAACGCCCGAAGGCCGAACTCTTGGCCCGTCTCGCCCAGGAACAGGTCGATCGAGAGCGGTCGGTTGAGATTCGGGCAAAGGGCGGTCGGCGAAACGAGAGTAGTTGCCGCTTCGCATCTTTGGCGATCAGCAGTCTGACGGTGCGTCGGCTCGCAGGGGTAAAGTGATCGTTGTACTCTTATCGTGGCAGCCTGATCGTCCCGTTGCGGCGCCGCGCACAAGCAGGAGGAATGCCGGATGGTCCTCACCGAAGCACCGACCCAAGGAAGCGAACCAGAGGACGCGGCAGCGGATCCGGGCCACTCGGCCGGGCCGATCGTGACGACTCAGAACGTGGCGGTGCGCCGCCGGTTGCGATCGGACAAACGCGCTGCGATCTTGCGCGGAGCCCGCGCGGTGTTCTGTCGCGACGGCTATGCCCGCGCCTCGATCGATGCCATCGCACGCGAATCAGCGGTATCGACGCGAACGATCTACAAGCACTTCGCCGATAAGAAACAGCTGTTCACCGCTGTGCTAGTCGACAGCGCGGCGCAGGCGCGCGCCAGTCGATGCGCTGCCATCGAACACCACCTCGGCGAGGTGGTAGACCTCGAGGCCGATCTGACCGCCCTGGGCCGGGTCCTTGTCGTCGGCGGCGACGAGGACCACTTCGCCCTGGTCCGCCAGATCCGCGCCGAGGCCGATCACATCCCCGGCGCGGTGCTCGAGGCGTGGCTCGACACCGGCCCGCGCACGGTTCACGCCGCGCTGGCCCGGAAATTCGCCGAGCTCGCCGCGCGGAGGGTGCTCGTCCTCGACGATCCCGAGCGGGCGGCAGTCCACTTCGTCCTCCTCGCCGCGGGGGAGGCCAACGACCGAACCTTCTGGGGCGCCGTAGCTGCCGAGCCCGATGCGATCGAAGCCGCCGTGATCGCAGGTGTTCGTGCTTTTCTCCGCGCCTATCGAGCCGCGCCCACGCGATGAAGCGGGCGCGCGGCGCCGCTCAGACGACGGCTGCCTTTCCTGAGCGGCACGACAATGCCGTGCCACCTCGATCGAGTCGATACCGACGATCCGAAAGGAACCGATCATGCCCTCTGTAGATCTGGCGTCCGCCAAAGTACTGCTCACCGGCGCCACCGGCGGTCTCGGTCACGCGGTGGCGCGCGAACTCGCCGCGCAGGGCGCCGCTCTGGTGCTGACCGGCCGTCGCGCCGACACCCTCTGCGCGCTCGCCGCCGAGCTCGACGCGGCGATGATCCCGGCCGATCTGTCGCAGGCGCAGGACCTGCCACGCCTGCTCGACCAGGCCGGGCCGGTGGACGTGCTGATCGCCAACGCCGGTCTACCGGCGGGCGGGCATCTTCTCGAATTCTCCGCGGCGGACATCGACCGGGTCCTCGAGGTCAACTTGCGCGCGCCGATGCTGCTCGCCCGTGACTTCGCCGAGCAGGCGTCCCTCCGTGGAAGTGGGCACATCGTCTTCATGGGCTCGGTCGCGGGCCTGCTGCCCGCACCGCGGGTGAGCCTCTACAACGCCACCAAATTCGGCCTGCGCGGATTCGCTCTGGGCCTGCGACACGATCTGCACGACGCCGGTATCGGCGTGTCCATTGTCGAACCCGGCTTCGTCCGTGAGGCGGGGATGTTCGCCGACAGCGGCAGCCGTCTTCCACCCGGAATGCGTACGGCGACGCCACAGCAGGTCGCGAACGCCGTCGTCCGCGCCATCCGGGAAGACGTCGATGAGATCGTTGTCGCCCCGATCGAAACACGGCTGCTCGCCACGGTCGGATCCCTCGCCCCGAGGTTGGTCGCTCCCGTGCACCGCTTCCTCGACTCCGAACGCCTCGGCGCCGATCTCGGCAGCCGGTTCCACCACGAAAGCTGATCGTCACCACCGTGTGGTGACTGCTGAGAAGGAGGTCGGTGTGCGTCATCACCAGGTCGTCGTGGTCGGCGCGGGTCCGGTCGGCTTGTGGCTGGCGGCGGAATTGCGTTTGGGCGGCGCCGACGTGCTCGTGCTGGAGGCGCGTACCGAGCCGGACCCGCATTCGAAAGCGCTGGCGATCCATCCTCGCGCTGTCGAAATGCTGGCTTCCCGAGGATTGCTCGATCGATTCCTCGCCGAAGGGAGCCGGATTCCGAGTGGACACTTCGCCGTGCTCGGCACGCGGCTGGACTTCCGGCTGCTCGACACTCCGTACCAGTTCACGCTGTCACTTCCGCAAGTCCGGACCGAACAACTCCTGGAAACGCACGCCCGCGAGGCCGGAGCCGATATCCGGCGCGGGCGTCGCGTGACGGCATTGACCGCCGGGGCGGAGTCGGTGATCGTGCACCTCGACGAGGGAACCGATCTCGAGGCGGAGTGGATCGTGGGATGCGACGGGGTCCGAAGCACGGTGCGGCAGGCCGCGGGCATCGCCTTTCCGGGCACCGAATCGACGATGCTGGGCTGGCTCGGCGACGTGGAACTCGCCGACCCGCCACCGCAATCGTTCTTCAGCGAGTGGACCGAGGCCGGCCTGCTCATGGTCGTGCGGCTGCCCGGTGGCTGTTATCGCCTGATCGGTATCACGCCCGAGGATCTGCGGACCGATTGGCCCGGCGCGCTCACCCTCGACGAACTGCGGGCGAAGACCCGCGCGATCGCGGGCACCGATTGGGCGATGCACTCGCCCAAGTGGTTGTCCCGCTACGGAAATGCCGCACGGCAAGCCGAGCGCTACCGAGCCGACCGGATCTTCCTCGCCGGTGACGCGGCACACCAGCACATGCCCGCGGGCGGGGTCGGAATGAATCTCGGCCTCGCGGACGCGATGAATCTGGGCTGGAAGCTCGCCGCCACCATATCGGGACGAGCGCCCGAGGGCTTGCTGGACACCTATCACGCCGAGCGGCACCCCGTCGGCGCGCGCGCACTGCGCAGCACCCAGGCCCAAGCTGCACTGATGACTTCCTTCTCCTCGGACGGCAGGCAGTTACGGACCCTGTTGTCCGACCTGATCGGCGACCGACCCGAGTTCGCTCGCACGCTCGCCGAGCAGCTATCCGGACTGTCGGTGGCCTACCCAGCCGCCCCCGGCGCACACACCCTCACCGGGCACCGCGCCCCGGATCTGCCGCTCACCGACGGCCGGTCACTGTTCGCGACGCTCACCGACGCACGCCACGTCCTGGTCGACATCGCCGGCGGCCT
>NZ_BAFS01000432.1 GCF_000308415.1 Nocardia asiatica NBRC 100129
GGATCTCCTGCCCTGGCAGCTTGCCACCGTAGGTCCAGGTCTGCACCTGCACACCGCCCAAGTCGACCGTCGTCGGTTCGGCGCTCAACACCACATCACGAACCGGCGCAGTCGCAGCTCGGCGGCGGTTCTCGGCGGCACGAACCGCCTTGGAATCCGGCCCGACAATCTCGCGTGGTGCCTGGGATCCACTCGAACACGCGGCGAGCGCGGAAGCCGCAGCAGCCGCGCCGAAGGCGAGGAATCCGCGCCGAGACATCGACCCGGAGAGAGGGAGCGGCCTCGTCGACATCGATTCTCCTGTCTTGCCCTGGCGTCCCGCCTCAAAATAGGCCATGCGGGTAGGGAAGATCCAGAAGGGTGCGAAGGGCCGGATGAGCGACGTCACGATGAGGTCAGGCCGCCGAACTCATTCCGTAGCCGTAGGGCAGTTCCGACGCTGTAAGTAGCTGGTCGAGAGGGTGCACGCCCGATGCGATCCCTGGGTCTGCCTCTGTCACCGCGCCATCGGTGCCGGTGCTGCCCCGCGCTGCATGCACGCCGCCATCCCGATGACCGATCGGCCTCCGCCATCGAAGCTGGCGAACAAGCTGAGCCGGCCAGGACCATGGCATGTAGTGCGTGATCCAGGTCGGCTTGGGCGAGTGCGGCTGCGTCGCTGACACCGTCACCGACCATCGCCACCACCTTGCCTCCGGCGCGCTGCCGTTCGACGACGTCGACCTTGTCCTGCGGCAGGACCTCGGCGATGCCGACTTCGTCGCCGATCGCCAACGCACCCTCAGCGACGGCCCTTCATGGCCACGTCATCCCGTCGGTTGTTCCGGCCATGGTCGCGTAGCCGTCGACTTGACCGTGCTCCGATGAGTTTCGCCCGGATCAAACTGCCAGCCGCGTGCATATCCGGACGCGCGGCGGGTATGTCGCCGCCGAATGATGCTGCACCTTCGCCCTGACCTCTTCGACCGGGTCGCGTGACGGACCCGGACTTGGCTTGTCAAGGCGTAGGGCCGCTCCGAATGTCGCTACTTGCCAATCGACGCAGCATCGATTGGCCGTACATCCAAGGAGTTTCGCCATGCACACAAGTTCCAGGACACTCGGATCGGGGTTGGTTGCGCTGACCGTGGCAGCGTTCGCCCTTGTTGGATGCGGCAATCGCGATGATTCGGAGGAAATGCCGTCCACTATGCCGGGGATGACGCACTCGACCGCGGGACCGAGTAGTGCGGCACGCAGCGACTTCAACGACGCCGACGTCACCTTCCTACAGATGATGTACCCGCACCACGCCCAAGCGGTGGAGATGGCCGATCTGGCGCTGGCGCGCTCGCAGGACCCGCGAGTACTCGACCTGGCCGCGCGTATCAAGGCCGCACAGGGACCGGAAATGGAACAGATCAGCGCCCTCCTGCAGCAGTTCGGCAAGCCCGCCCCGTCTGCCGACCATATGGGGCAGGACATGCCGGGAATGATGTCGCAGGAGCAGATGGCCGAGCTGAAAACCATGTCCGGTGCAGAGTTCGACCGGATGTGGCTGACCATGATGATCGACCACCACAGCGGGGCTGTCGAGATGGCCAAGACCGAACAGGCCAACGGAACCAATGCCGACACCAAGAAGATCGCCGATGCCGTGGTGTCCTCACAGCAGAGCGAGATCGACCAAATGAAAGACATCCTCGGATAGAACTGACCCGATGCCCAACCGATGCATACCGCCGTGAAGAATATCGCTGCCGTGCTACGACGGGCGCATCAGCAGTTATCGCCCGCTAGCGGGGCCCCACTGTCTGCCTCATTCGGCGCGCACCTTTCACTGTGCTCGCGCTGATGGGTCGAGCAGGAGCTCGTGCAGACGGGCGGCGAAGGCGGCCGTTCGGGTGAGGTGGCCGATATGGCCACCCGGAAATTCGAGCACAGCACGAGCCAGTCTCCGTGCCAGCTCGATAGTCGCGCTGGCGGCAGGGTAGCCGATCGAGTCTTGTCCTATCGCCGGGACAATCCGGTCGGCTCGCTCGACCAGAGAATCCAGGTCGAGTTCGGTTGCCGGGTACTGGCGCAGTTCATGCTCGAACCAATAGACAAGATCGGCGTCCTTTCGGGGGGCGCGTGCCATG
This sequence comes from Nocardia asiatica NBRC 100129, assembly GCF_000308415.1. Taxonomy (GTDB): domain Bacteria; phylum Actinomycetota; class Actinomycetes; order Mycobacteriales; family Mycobacteriaceae; genus Nocardia; species Nocardia asiatica. The sequence continues at coordinate 2,121 of NZ_BAFS01000432.1, forward strand.
GCACGACGGTCAGATTCTGCGAAGGTGAGTTCGCGGAACTCGTGCAGGGCCTCCTGCGGTCCGCACTGGCGGTAGAGCTGGTTGAGGTCGGAAAAGAGATCCAGCCAGCGCTGCCCGTCGGCTAGCAATCGCATGGCCGGTGGCTCGAAGGCAATCAGCGTATCGACAGCGTGGGGAGAGCGGGTGAGGACGGCCAGCGCGATGAGCGCGCCGGAACTGGTGCCGAAGACGGCCGCGGGACCGATGCCGATGTGCTCGATGAGTCGTCGGACGTCGTCGGCATCGGTATCGAGCCGTCGGCGGTAGTCCTGTTCGCCGGTCAGTGCACTGCGGGAGAAGCCGCGGCGGTCATACAACAGAACCGTGAACCGCCTCGCGAGATGTGTCGCCGTCGCCCGGAATCCGGCGGCAACACCAGTGGCACCAGGAATCATGACCATGAGCGGCCCGCTACCGCACGTTTCGTACGTGAGCCGAGCACCAGGCACTGTCAGGCTGTCGATGTTCGTTTCGATCACAATGCTGCTCCCAATCCGTTCTACGTCGATCGCGGGCGGCTACTTCGCCGATGACCCGTTGCGCAGTCGGCTCACGCTGCCATGGCACCGCGGAATACCAGCGTCGGGTGCGATGTCCAGAACGCGGCCCCACGGAGGGGCCTCTCTTGCGGGCGCAAGCGCAACCACTTACGATCATCGATACAGTACGTCTCTATTAAGACACATAGTATTGCAAAACCATCTGGCGCGACCCTGTGGAGGGGGCGGCGATTCGTCGCTGGCTGCGGGGTAAGCGGTGCGATTCCGGATGCCGCTGCCGCCCTGAACGGAGTACCGGCTGCGCGGAGTCGGAATGTGGTGTGGACGGTTCCCGCGTCGTCGATGTCTAACGCCACAAGCTCTCCCAGCCGGGGGTCTGCAGGCAGCAGAACGGTGGTCACACGTCAAGTGGCATAGCCCAAGCCCCAGCAACAGGTGCGGCGACAACGCCGAGGACCGCACGCGGGGTAGTGGACGCGGCCAGGAGTAAGCCAGCCGACGACGCAACCAGTTCGGCCTCGAGCGCTTGGGATGCAGACCCGTTCGGATTTCGCGGGCAGCAGGCCGGAACAATGGCGGAATCCAAGGCATAGGTGCGCCCACGGCCGCGTCGATGCTATGAGTTACCCCCCGAACCCCTGTTCGACGAAGGCGTGCCCGTCGCAACGACGGCTACTAACATGATTAGTAGATGATGCGAAGGGAGATGAGTGCGATGATCGAGATGTGGATGCAGCTGATAACTATGGCACGGGACTGGTGGAACAGTATGTACCCGAGTATGCCGATGCCGTGATGTTCGCCCCGGCCGTCCGTCTTCGCAGAAGGCTCGGCCAGCTGAGATAAACGTGTAGTTGGACTGCGGCCGTTTCAACGCCTTCATGTCCGCACGCGGCCAATAGTCCGCCGCGGAGGGCGCCGGCGCAAGGTCCACATGGATTCTAGTCGATTGATCGGAGCTGCAGAATTAGTTCAAGCGGCCACCGCGCCTAGCATCTCGAAAGTACTGCCGGTCCGGTTGCAAAAAACGAGGGTGAGCCCAACCGCTAACCCGGACCCGGTCACCAAGGCCCATGCTGACCCGGTCTACAGTATGCAGCACTGTGCGCCCGACCCGGCTCACAATATCCAGTCCCCTGGCCGTGCGCATGGCCGTGGTCGGCGTGGCCGCCGGTTCCGTGGCCGCCGCTTCCTTGGGTTCCTTGACCACCCTGCGGCTGGGCTACAGTCTGGATCTGGGCGGGATCCGGAACAAGCTCGACAGTAGCGGTTGCCGCGATGGCCGCGGCGGGACTCAAAGCCACTACCGCGACAAGAGCCACTCGTGCCCGGCCCAAGCGCAACTTGCGTACAGAATTTTTGGTTGCCATCTCCGACAAACGCCTCCCGAATTGCTCGAATTCGATTGGATTTCGGAACATCTCCATCATACCGAGTAAGCCAGAAGATTTATACCAACTAAGGCAGTAGACGGCTCGAGGTGTGCAGTTGCGGGCGCGCGAGATGAATGCGGTCATGCCGACCGGCGGCATCACCGGCTGCTAGGGATGGCCCCCAACTACCGCGTCGTGGAGGTCATGATGGTGGCCGATTATTCGCGCAACGTGCGCGTGACGATGGGTAACCGACCTGTTCACACCCGCGAACGGGCCGGTCACCACTGTAGGACCAGAGTCGAGGCGATCGCCCCTCGGTCAAAATCAGCAGCCCGATGTGCACTGCCGATCCGTACACTCCGGTCGCGGCGTGGTGGAGCTGAGTGAAGCGGCGGTCGAGGTTCAATTTTGGACGAGGGGTTTGCGTTACCCGACTTCACTATCTACTATCTACCGGCGTAGATAGTACTTGTGCTGATCGACCATCTCAGCACGAGGCGTCCCGTCCGGCAACGGGGCGCAGACTGCGGCGGAGTCGCACGATTTCCCCTCATCATCGTGCGGCTGCGCCACAGTCACAGCAGAGGTGGGGGCGACTCGTTGCCCCCATCTCTGCAGCCGCGACTCCAGTGATCCGGCGTAATCGATCGATCCCAGCTGACCGACCTTGCCCAGATTGACAAGACCCGCCACACGTTGGCACTGTCTGCACACGAAGACGATAGATTCCCGGGATGACGTCAACCATGCCGTCGCCTTGGGAGCGACCGCTGAAGTGGTTCACAGCCTGAACGGGTGCGAGGACGCTTCACCGATGACTCCGAGGGGACGCGAGACGATGCTGATAGCGCGTATCGCCGTTGTTACGCAATCCGTCGCTATCGTCGTCGGCCCACTGTGAACCACATCAGCCGACTGCGGAGTGGCCGCCACATCGCAACACTACTGTTGGCGGTGTTGCTGATAGCACCGGTCTTCGATTGTGCGTTGCTCGGCGAGCACGCTCATCCGCATCCGAGGTCGCCCTCCTCTGTAGCGCATGTCGCACATCTTGCATCGGCTACTCTCGAGCGCGAGGCAATCGACCTTTTCGAACATGACTGCGGTCCGCATCTTGTCCAGTGCATCATCAAGTCAACGTTGCCCGGCTCGGCCGTCGGCATGCTGCTGGTGCAACTGTTGACCTTGATGCTGGCCGTGGTCGTGGCGGTCCCGACCACCTTGCGCTCGGCCAGCGGTGGCGTACGCGGCCCCCCCGTAGCGCGTCTGCCCGCCGTGGGTGGGCGTGACATTCTCATGCGATTCTGTATCGCTCGACGCTGATCGGTCAGCGCCAAGCGACGCCTGTTGCGTCGGCTGATGTCCGCTGCCCGCTCACGTCTTCGTCGCTTGCGCGGCGGTCTCTATATAGGAAGCGACAAGCATGGATAGGGTGCAGTGGCACCGCCCCAGAGATATACCTGCGGCCCTTGCTGCCGCGCTGGATGCGGCACGGCAGCCCCGCGCTTCTAGGGGAAATACTGCAGTGCTGCGGCTCAATGCGCCGCTGGCGACAGCGCGAGCAGACGAGCGTCGAAATCCGGGCGCATCGCTGTCACCGGCAAGACAACGGCCATCAAGGTGTGGCCGCGGAGCGGTCCGTCGCTTCGGAATGGCGCGCCGAGGGCCCCCAGCGGTGCGCGCGCGACAATTCCCATATCCCACCGAACAGTAAGGCCACAACCACATGCATACAGCTCTCCGACGACTCCTCCTCGCCACCGGTGTAGCTACTGCCGCGACCGTCCTGGCCGGCGGTGCGGCCTCCGCCCATCTCGATGTGGAGGCACCCACTGCGAAGCAGGGCTCCACGTCGATCATTTCGTTCCGGATATCCAACGAATCCGATCGCGCGAGCACGATCAGCTTGAAGGTTGAGCTGCCGGGTTTCAAGACCGCACGCACCGAGCCGATGCCGGGTTGGACTGCACTCGTCGAGCGGGATGCGGCAAAAAAGGCTACGTCAGTGACCTGGACTGCCGATCCGGGCGTCGGCGTGGGGCCTGGTCAGTTTCAAAGGTTCTTCCTTTACGCCGGACCGCTTCCAAAACAGGAAAAGGTGCCTTTCCGGGCAGTACAGACCTACAGCGACGGAAAGATCGAGACATGGGATCAGCCTGTTCCCGACGGCGCGCCTGAACCCGAATATCCGCTGCCCGTATTGTCGGTGGCTGCCGGCGACGGCGAACATTCACATGGCACCGAGCAGACCGCTCTCGGCGAACCGGATCATGATGACAGCGGCGATCCGGTAGCCCGTTGGCTGGGCGTAGCGGGGCTTCTGCTCGGGCTTTTGGGCGCTGGCGCAGGTGTAGTAGCTCTCGCACGCAGGCGCCGAGTTTAGACCGGCCGACTAGATCGACCCGCAATAGTCGATCGAGTAAGTCGCGTGTGCCGGGTCCAAGCCCCGGCACACGCGATGGTCATGTCCGTCTGAACGCGGCCGACCGGGTTGGCCTCGAGCCCGGCGCAGTAGGAAATCCAGCCGATCCCCAAGGACATCGGATGGCGACGAGGCGGGAGTTCGTGAATCGAGTGCTGGTTCGTCCTGTCGGCAGAGTTGGGCACAACCGGCTCGAAAGCCGCACCCGGCTCGCGCCGGTCCTCTCTCTGCCCCCAAGTCCGACAGCTCACCGATGATCCCGTTGATCCCTCAGCTGCCTTCACCAGCACATGCCTATCAACATCGTGTTCTCGACCACTAGCCGCCGCCTCCCTCCGCCGGCATGACCGGCGGGAATGCCGTGACATTTCGATCACCGCGGGCATCCCGATCTCGGCAACGACGAGCACCCACGGGTACATGAAGACCATCTCCATGTGTCGAAGGCGAGGAAGATCATCGTGATCGCATACCACCGGACGTGATAGCGCGAGACCGCGTGCACCATCGGAGCCGAGCCCGAGAGGAACGGGGCGACATCACGGCGCGGGTCCGCGGTCCGCAACAGGAACGCGGCGAGGTACATGACAACGACGGTGACCAGGGTGGCGCGAACGGATCGGGTGAGGTCCCCGAAACTCACGTAGCCTTCCTCCAGTCACCAGCGAGCCCATCTACTATGCATCACCAGAGGTCCCGAAGTCGGGCGAGACGCTGGCCATGGGTTCCGACGCGATGGTGGCGCAAGCCCGTTGACCGCCTAGGCACTCGGCTCAGCGGTGGACCGAATCCGGTTGACCGGAATGGTTTCGGTGGTGCTACTCGCCGGATCGGCGGTCGTCGCCGGTCCGATCGCCTTCATCGGCCTGGCCGCACCGCATCTGGTCCGTCTGGTTGTCGGCAACGACCATCGACTGCTTGTTCCCGGCTGCCTGATCGCGGGCGCCTGTTGCTTCTCATGGCCGATATCGGGGCCGCCTCATCGCCCGGCTGTCCGAGGTGGAGGTCACCATCGTCACCGCCTTTGTCGGCGCACCGCTGCTTGCCGTTCTCGCGCGCCGGAAGCAAGTGCGATAAGCGAGGTGCGCAGACGCTCGCCGGCGTCGATCCTGCCGAATTCCGCCCGCGGCGGTGGTCCCGATTCATCCGGTTTGCGAAAAGTGGCCTGGTGCGTGGTGACTCGTTCGTTCCGCGCAACCGCTGAGGCACCCGCCGCGCGTTCGACAGCATGGCCCCGTCGTTTTAATCGGAGCCGCGAGTGCCGTCGCGTTGTTGGTTTCGCGCTCACCAAAGGAGAAGTCGAAATGCCCGCAGTGACTGCCCTGCGCGCCGCCATCGGGATCGGCGATCTGGGCAAGGTGTACATCGTGCCGGAGTTCCGGTCGCCGCGGTTGGTGGCTGGGCGTCGATCGCCGGCGGCGGTCACGCGATCGCCGTGCGGTGTTGCAACGGTTGTTCGAAATCCATTGGCCTCAGCCGATGTCAAGGGTGATACGGGGTGGGCCCTGCTTGGTTCGGTGCTGGTGCTCGCCATCGGCGCGCGCCATTCGCTGATGCCATTCGGCGCGCTCGGCCGCCCGCTGCGGCCAACGTGATCTGACCACCCATCCGGCCATCGGCTGGGCGGGATTGCAGCGTGGTGGGTTTCGCACCGCTCCTGATGCAGCGCGAGACATTCCATGCGAGCAATCCTGGCCGATTCTCACTATGCATACGCGGTGGAACGCCCTGGAGAAAGCCGCGACGGTACTGACCGGCCTGCAGCGACGCCGACGTCACAGTGAAAATCATTGGTCCAGAGTGGTCCGGCGCAACCTATGGTGCGCGGCGGATCACAGCTGAGCCTCACGCGAGGTTGGTGATCGCGTGTCGGAGAAGACGGTCGCGGTAATCATGGCCAAGATCGGGGTCGAGGGTCAGCCCGCGTCTCATCGGGCTGACGGACGCAGCAGGCGTCTTATTGCCTCGGACAGATCATTTGCCACCAACTCAGGGGCCATCTCGGCCTCGGCGGCACGCTCGCGGAGGTGCTCATCGAGCAACTCAACGGCCAACGATCGGAGTGCGCTGGTCAGCGCGGAGAATTGGGTCAAGATGTCTATGCAGGGTTTCTCTTGCTCGACCATGTGTTGCAGACCGCGGGTCTGCCCCTCGATGCGGCGCAGCCTCATGAGGTAGTCGTCCTTTGCTGCGGCTCGGCGGTGGGTGCCACCGGGGTGCGCATCAGCGTTGGTGGTGACCATCGGTCCTCCCAGCGTGTTGCCGGCAATGATACCGCGGGTAGGTGTGTGACCAGGAGAAACGTCAGGACTTTCGTGTCCGCAGCGGTTCGGAGGGCGTCCGCCGCTATAGAAGTGCCGCCCGAGGTATGACGAATGCCGTGGGGGGCGTGGCAGGTTCAGCCGAATCGGAGGCAAACGATATCGGAGCTTTCTATTCGACATCCGTCGACGCTGTCGCTCCTGTGGGACCGTCGATGCCCTCGCGGGAACCCGCGTCGGCGAGATTCATATCGTGATCGCCGACCCGCGGATGCCGCCGCGCATCGATACGCTTGACGTTCTGGGCATATGGGACTCGCAATTTCTCAGTCGAACGCGGATCGCGTGTATTGCTGGGCTGATGGCTATCGCCGGACGCAGGGAGTGGTTCCGGCGGCGCATCATCAGAAGCACTGATCAGACCCATGGCGATCCTGCATGCCAGCGCATCTGTCATTGTGCGCTATAAGCCTCGCTGCGAATTGCCTCAACCTGTCCAGCAATCTACGTAATCACGTAGTTGCTTCGGGAGCGGTTCCATCGAAGTCATGACTCGGCCGCGACGCGTTCGATCACCGGCCGCAGATCCTCCGGTAGCAGGGCCTTCAGGAACACTGCGGCGACACGGTGGCGCCGGTCGAGCACCATGGTGGTCGGCACCACGCTGGCGGGATAGTGGCTGCCCAGCGCGAGCAAGCTGCGCATCGCCGGGTCGAAGATCGACGGATAGGTCACCGCATAAGCGGTGATGAAATCCTGTGCCGCGGCGCGGCTGTCACGCACGTCGATACCGACGAACTGTACGCCCAGTGGTTGGGTTTCGGTGAACACCTGCTCCAGTCCGGGGGTCTCGGTCCGGCAGGGTGCGCACCAGGATCCCCATACATTGATCACCACCACCTGGTCCGCGTAGTCGGATACATGGATCGGTGCGTCGGTTTGCACGTCGGTTCCGGTGAGATCGCCGATTGCGCCGCGGGAGTCCGGGGGATCGTAGTAGATCTCGGTCTTGCCACCGGGGGAGACGAAGTCGAAGGAGCCGCCCTGGGTGACGGCGTCACGGCCGGTGCCGCCGCACCCCGCGGCGATGAGCGTGCCGGCCAGCGCGGCGGATATGGCAACCGTGCGTAATCGATTCGGCATGTTTCTTCGCCACTCAGCGCCTTTATCTACTATTCTTGTACACAGATAGTAAAATATCTAGCCTGTGTGGTCGGCGACCGGGTCCCAGTTGGCCGACCCGGCACTCGGCATGTCGGCCGCCGGAAGGATCGCGGCAACGCTGGGCTGTTCTGCCTGGTTATGACCCGCATGCGCGGCCTCGATCATGGCCCTCGGCTGTGAAGGACAGGATCTGCCCCAATGTGCGACCGGGGCCGGTGCCGCCCTCCCGACCTCCCGGCACGGCCGGGAGTAGAACCTTCGCTGCATCTGGCGGGGGTGCCCGCAAACGCTCGGTCGGACGCGCACCCGCCACCACACCGCGTCGGTCCCGCACTACGCGGGCGTGACCCGCGATCCGATCAGAACAGGTCGACCAAGACGATCTTGGCCGCGCCGACCGACTCGGCGATCGCGGCCTGCACGTCGCCGGGCACCTCGCGGGCGACCCGCAGCACCACGGTCGCGCCCGTCTTGTCCACGTCCTGGGTCAGCTGCGCGGCCAGGATGTCGATCCCGGCCTCGCCGAGCTTGGTGCCGATCTTGCCCAGCGCGCCCGGCTTGTCCTCGTAGTTGAGGATGGCCAGGTTCAGGCCCTCGGCGCGCATGTCGTAGTTGCGGCCGTTGATGTTGACGATCTTCTCCACCAGCTGCGGCTCGGTCAGCGTGCCCGCCACGTTCAGGGTGGAGCCGTCGCCGAAGACGGCGCGCAGGTCGACCACGCTGCGGTGGCTCGAGCTCTCCGACGCCGTGGCGACCTGGGTGCTGATCCCGCGGTCCTTGGCCAGGGCGGGCGCGTTGACGAAGGTGACCTGGTCCTCGACGTGCGCGGAGAAGATACCGCGCAGCGCGGACAGCTCCAGCACGCCGACCTCCTGGGCGGCCAGCTCGCCGCGCACCTGGACCTCGACGCTGACCGGCAGCTCGTTGGACAGCGCGCCGAGCAGGGCGCCCTGCTTGCGCACGATGTCCAGCCACGGCGCGACCTCTTCGCTGACGGTGCCGCCGGTGACGTTCACCGCGCCGGGCACGAACTCTCCGGCCAGGGCCAGCAGCACCGACTTGGCGACGTCGGTGCCCGCGCGGTCCTGGGCCTCGGCGGTGGAGGCGCCCAGGTGCGGGGTCACCACGACCTGCGGCAGATCGAACAGCGGGCTGTCGGTGCACGGCTCGGTCTCGAACACGTCCAGGCCGGCAGCGCGCACGTGACCGGACTTGATCGCCTCGGCCAGCGCGGCCTCGTCGACCAGCCCGCCGCGGGCGGCGTTGACGATGATCACGCCCGGCTTGGTCTTGGCGATGGCCTCCTTGCCGATCAGGCCCTTGGTCTCCGGGGTCTTCGGCAGGTGGATCGAGATCAGGTCGGCGCGCTCGAGCAGTTCGTCGAGGCTCAGCAGCTCGATGCCGAGCTGCGCGGCGCGCGCAGGCGACACATACGGGTCGTAGGCGACGACCTTGGTCTCGAAGGCGGCCAGGCGCGCGGCGAACAGCTGACCGATACGGCCGAGTCCGACCACGCCGACGGTCTTGCCGAAGATCTCCACACCGTTGAACTTGCTGCGCTGCCAGGTGCGCTCGCGCAGGGTGGCGTCCGCGGCGGGGATCTGGCGCGCGGCGGCCAGCAGCAGGGTGACCGCGTGCTCGGCGGCGGTGTGGATGTTCGAGGTGGGGGCGTTCACGACCATGACGCCGCGCTCGGTGGCGGCGGGCACGTCGACGTTGTCCAGGCCGACGCCCGCGCGGGCGACGATCTTCAGGTTCTTCCCGGCTTCCAGGACCTCGGCGTCGACCGTGGTCGCCGACCGCACCAGCAGCGCGTCGGCCTCGGGCACCGCGGCCAGCAGGGCCGGCCGGTCGGGACCGTCGACCCACCGAACCTCGACACCGTCACCGAGCGCATCGACGGTCGACTGGGCGAGCTTGTCGGCGATCAGAACTACAGGACGGCCTGCTTGGCTCACGTGGGTTACTCCTCTTCGCAACGGGTCGGCCCGCACTCCGATGGATTCCGGGCGGGCGGGAAGGGTCTAGCTACGTAGCAAAATAGTAGATGTGTGGGCATGGCTTCGGCAATCGCCCCGAGGGCCAGCGGATCGGGACGCTGCGGGGATGGGTGGTCCGTCGATTCTGCGTCTGCTCGTCAGCCGGGCGTGACCTAATCGAGCGCGCTTCCTTGCCGCCACTGGTCCCAGGACAGGCTCCAGTCACCGTTCTGCCAGACTTCGAGGGGTTCACCGCCGGTGTTGCGGATTTCCACCACATCGCCCGGATTGGAGAAGTCGTAGAACCAGCGGGCGTTGTCGCCGCTGAGATTGAGGCAGCCGTGCGAGACGTTGGTGTTGCCTTGAGCCCAGCTGGTGGAGTCGAGTTGATGCAGATAGATTCCGTCGGTGCTGATGCGGGTGGCCCAGTTGATGGCTTCTTTGTAGCCGAGGCGGGAGTTGACCGGCAGGCCGTAGGTGGAGGAGTCCATGATGACGGGGTTGGCCTTGTCCATCACGGTGTAGATTCCGCGCTGGGTCCAGAAGGTGATCGTTTTGCCCGCGATGGTTTCGCTGCCGCCCATACCCATCGAGGTGGGCATGGTTCGTATCAGTTTTCCATTTTCGAAGACCTGCACTTGTTTGGTGTTGTCGTCGGCGATGGAAATGTGTGCGGGGCCGATGGTGAAGGAAGTCGTGCTGTCTTCTTGGCCGTAGAGGCCGGGGCCGAGTTGCGCGCCGTAGATGCCGGCCACGACGGTGATCCTGGTGCCGGGGGCGTAGTACTGCTGCGGCCGCCAGTGCACGTTTCGGTCGTCGAGCCAATACCAGGAGCCGACGACCGGCGGATCGGTGGTCACCGACAGGCGTTTCTCAGCGGCGGCTTTGTCGGGGATGTCCTCGTCGAAGTGTGCGACGATCACGGTGCCCACTCCGTAAGTGCCGCCCTCGGCGAGTGGCTGGCCGCCAGTGGTGGTCAGGTATGCCTTTGTCTGATTACGCGGAGTGACGGTGGAGAAGCTGGCGGTGGTCGGGCCGATGCGGCCGGTAACTGTGACGCCCGCGGCGGTCACGGTGTAGGTGCGTCCGTAGCCGAGCGGTTCGGCCGGTTTCCAGGCCGATTTGTCCGGCGTCAGGATGCCCTCGATCGACCTGCCCTCCTCGTTCTTCATGGTGACCGAGGTGAGGATGCCCTCTCGCGCGCTCACCTGCACTGTGCCGCGCGGGTCGACATCGCGCGAGCCCGCCGCCGGTGTCATCGTGATCGCCTCGCTGACCGGAGCAGCGGATATCCCAGCCGACGACTGGGATGGAGCTGACGGCGAACAAGCCGCCACCAGCAGGGCGATGACCGCGAGGAAGCCCGCTGCGCCAGACGCCTTCCCGCAGCAAACTGACATGGTGTGCCCTCCCTCATATCGGCCGTGTGCGGCGCTGCGACACGTCATCACGATTACTATCTCTCTTAGTAGTTTACCGGGAAGCTGGTGCGGTCTGCGGTCCCAGGTGTCGAGCGCCGATGCAGGGCGACCGGGTCTATCCGTCCCCGGTCCCGTTCATGGGGCAGCAGACGGTTGCGGCAACAGGCGCGCGATGGGGCGTCGGATACGTTCGGGCAGGGAGCACCACGCGGGGTTTCTCAGCCGAGCCGAACAACGCCCGCAGCGCGGCCGCGGCGCCCTCTTCCGGGCTGCGGAGGGCGGCGATACCGATAGGCGCATCCGAACGGCAATGCAACTCACTTGTTGCTCGGCGCAGCAAGACGCCCAGCCTTACTATTTACCTACGTATCTCGTATAGGGGCGGGCGCGGCCATGCTCCGACCTGCTTCCGTCGACCGAGCCGCGCCCTGCGGGGTGTGGTCGTTCGGTCGTTGTGTCATGCCGGAGAGCGCAACGACTGGGCACGGGATGCGCCGAAGATGAGGGAGGCGCCAGAGATGACCGCGCGAGGATTCGGTGATCTAGAAGCAGTAATCATGGATCGCATCTGGAACTATATGGATCAGACGACGGTTCGTGAAGTGTTCGAAGAACTTTCCGCCGAGCGGGATATCGCCTACACGACGGTCATGTCGACGATGGACAACCTCTATCGCAAAGGGTGGCTCGATCGCGAGCTGGTCGGCAAGGCCTTTCATTACTGGCCGACGCTGTCGCGTGAGCAGTACGGCGCCCGATTGATGCGTGAAGCGCTGATCGCCTGCGGCCGACCGGATTTGGTGCTGGCGTATTTCGTCGACGAGATCACCCCGGAGCAGTCCGAGGGCCTGCGTGCGGCGCTGCGGCGCCGCCGTGGGGGCCGTCATCCGTCATAGCGCCTCGGCGTCGACCGGACGCGATGACTGTCGCCGTTCGTGTCATCCCCTTGGTTGGGATCATGCCTATGGCTGCGAGCGCTGCGGTTGCCGTGCGCGGTGGCAGCGTGCCCGCTGCCGCGTGCCATTTCCCGCGGGAGCTCCGCGATGGGCCGGCCGGGAAGGCGCTGCGGCCGCAGGACATGCCAGCGCTCGATCCGCGCCAAAGTGTTCAGCCCCCGAACTATATTCAGTAGTGCTGTTCCGGCCCGCGGTCGGGTGGGGTGACCAAACGGGTGCGGGCACTGCCGGTGCGGGGTGTGCGGCTAGCCGATGCTGTCGGCACGTACTTGGCGGCGATCCCGGTGGCCAACACCCGCCGGGGCTACGCCGTCGCCCTTGATCATTGGTGCGCGATTTCGATGCCGACTCGGATGTGGGTCTGCTGGAGGCCGAGCGGGTGGGCGGCTGGTTCACCTTCAAGTGGGGCTGGCGCTCGGCGCAAACGTTCAACGTGCGCCTCGCCGCCCTGCGCGGTGCGTGCGAGTACGGGCGCAAACAGGATTGGCTGGTCGGGGACCCGCTGGTCCGGTTGGTGCCGCGGAAGGTGCCGCCGGATCATTCCCGGGCGATGACCCGTGACGAGGTGGACCAGCTGCTCGCTGCGGATGTACCTCTGGGGAACGGGTTCTTCTGTGGGCGATGCTCTACGAGACCGCCGCCCGTGCCGACGAGCTGCCGATGCTCGACATCCCGGACCTGGATATGGCGAACCGGTGCGCCAGGGTGACCCGCAAGGGCGGGGCGAGGGATGCGGTCGCGTGGCAGACCGGGACCGCGCGGCTGTTGCCGCGGTTGCTGGCCGGTAGGAGAAGGGGCCGGTGTCCCTGACCGACCGCAAAGGCCAAACCCGGTGTGGCGGTGGAGGATATCGACCCGTCGACGCTGCGGGCCCGGTTGTCGTACCGGCGGGCGGCCGAGCTGTTCGAGCACCATACTCGCGATTTCGATCGCGGACCGTTCACCTTGCATCAACTCCGTCACTCGAAGCTCACGCACGCCGCCGAGGACGGCGCGTCCACGCCGATGCTGATGCGGATGAGCGGGCACACCTCGGTCCGGTCCCTCGGGAAATATTCTCGTCCTTCCGCGGACGCCCTGATCCGGTGGCAGGCCCAGACCGATCCGCCCGCCCGACGAAGGCGATAACCCATGGATGGCAGTGGCGCCCATGTGCTGCATCATCACGGTCATCCACAGCAGCACCGCGCCCCCGAGGACGACCAGTAGTCCAATCCCGGCGATCACCACGACGAGCAGGGTGGTGATCGAGGAGCGCGCGCGGCCCGCGGGCTGCGGTGCGGGTGTCGGCAGGTCGCGGGTGAGAGCTTGCAGGTCGCCGACGGTTCGGGCGCGGTAGGCGCTGCCGGCGCGGTCGGAGAACTCGTCGAGGTGAGCCGGCCGCTGCCGACCTCGGCACGCAAGGTCTTGATTGTCCTCTCGCGGTCGGCATCGGATGCGCGTACGTCAGGGTCGGGGTCCATCGCCATCTCGGTTCTCATGGATAAGGGAATCGACGCCTACGATCGGTTTCCATGTCGTGGCCTGGCTGTTCAGCGCTGGACGGCCGGTGGCGTGGTTGGGGATGTCAGATTCGATGATCCAGCAGACGGTGGAGTCGTCGTGGCTGGTGGGTCGGTGGGCCAGGGCGGTGTCCAGCAGTGTTTGCAGGTGGGTTTCGAGGGTGATGAGTTCGGCGATCTGGGCGCGGACCTGGTCCAGGCGCTGGCGGAGCATGGCTTGGACGTGGCCGCAGGGTTGTTCGCCGCGGTCGTGGACCGACAGGATCTGACCGGCTTCGCGCAGGCTCAACCCGGCGGCTTGGGCGCGGCGGATGAACTGCAACCGGGCCAGGTGCTCGGGGCTGTAGTCGCGGTAGCCGGTGGGGGTGCGGTCCGGTTCGGGCATCAGGCCCTCGTCCTCGTAGAACCGGATCGTTTTCGCCGTGACCCCGCCCGCTGCGGCCAGTTCGCCGATCTTCATCCCGTTCTCCTCAACTGTCTCCTCTTGACATTCCATCGTACTGGAAGGTTCATGCTGGGGTTGTCACGCGGGAAGCGCGTGGGATCGACGGAGGTCGGGGTGAGCGAGTTCGTGTATACGGTGCGCGGGATGACGTGCGGGCATTGCGCCGATGCGGTCACCCGTGGTGTGCGGGGCATCGAGGGTGTCCACGGTGTCGCGGTGGATGTCGCGTCCGGTCGTGTGGTGGTCGGCAGCGCGCGAGTACTGACGTTCGAGGAGGTCGCGACGGTGGTCACCGAGGCGGGATACGAGCTGGTGGGATGAGGGTGGCGGCACGGTTGTCCGGCTACACGCTCGTGCTGGCCGTGGTGGCGGCGGCGGGTTGGGTCGGCGGTCGAACCATCGGACCGGTGGATGCGAATTCACCATCACAGGAGGCCGGAGGCCACCAGTCGTCCGAACACACCACGGTGGGCGCACCGGCACCGGCGACGGACAGTGCGCCGTCGTGGGCCGAGCCTGCGCCCGCGACGATGGGCCAGAGCGCCACCGCGCTCGCTGAGGCTGTGCCGGTACCGATATCCGCGGTGCCGGTGATGGCTGCGGTGGCAGGACCGCTGCCGGTCGAGAGCGCACGGGCCGACACGACACCGGACACCCGCTCAGCCGACCCACGTCGGCTGAGCGGGACCGGGATGCCGACGACACCGGGTGCGATGCCCGCGCAATTGGTCACCGCGGCGGACATGCCGAGCGGTGATGCGATGGGCCATCGGTCCGCTCCTGATGCCGCGGCCGCCGCAGGCTCGGGTGGTGACGGCGACGGCACTGCACATCCGGTGGGCGACGTGGTCGCTACCGCCAGTGCGGGCACCGACGACGATCAGCCCGGACCCGGTCGTCCGGGCGTACCGGGAGGTCGGGCCGGTCAGGCTGGTTTGCCTGGCGGAGGGGGCAACGCGGCGTCGAAGCCCCAGCACGGTCCGTCGACCGCTGCCGGAGATCACGCTGCGGACACACACGGTGCTGGTGACAAGCACGGCGGAAAGGGTGGCCGATGAGTGGCACCGTCGAGGGCGAGCAGCCGATCGCGCCGCGGCAGCTGGAGTTCGCGATCGGTGGGATGACGTGCGCGTCGTGTGCGGCCCGGATCGAACGCAAACTCAACAAGCTCGATGGTGTCGTCGCGACGGTCAATTTCGCCACGGAGAAGGCGCGCGTCGAGATCGTGTCCGATACTGCGGATTCCGACGTGATCCGGGTGATCGAGGACACCGGATACACCGCGCGGATACCGCAGTCGCAGCGGGCACCTGATACCGAAAGCCCCTCCGAGACTGAGGAATACGACGAGCCCACACGCTCGCTGCGTCAGCGCATGCGGGTGTCGGTGGCGTTGGCGGTTCCGGTGGTGTTGCTGGCGATGGTGCCGCCGTTGCAGTTCACGAACTGGCAGTGGCTGTCGCTGAGTCTGGCGGCGCCGGTGGTGGTGTGGGGTGCCTGGCCCTTCCACGTGGCGGCGTGGGCGAACCTGCGCCACGCCGCCGCCACCATGGACACCCTGATCTCGGTGGGTGTGGGCGCGGCGTTCGGGTGGTCGCTGTATGCGCTGTTCCTCGGTGACGCGGGCAAACCCGGTCTGCACCACGGTTTCTCGCTGACGGTCGAACGCGGTATGGCCGGGAGCAACATCTATCTCGAGGTCGCGGCGGTGCTGACCGCGGCAATCCTGACGGGACGGTTCTTCGAGGCTCGCGCCAAACGCCGTGCGGGCGCAGCCCTTCGGGCGCTGCTCGAACTCGGAGCCAAGGACGTCGCGGTGCTACGCGACGGCCGCGAGGAACGGATTCCGATCGGCGAATTGATGGTCGGTGATCTGTTCGTGGTGCGGCCGGGTGAGAAGATCGCCACCGACGGCGTTGTCGCCGAGGGTAGTTCGGCGGTCGATGCGAGCATGCTGACCGGCGAGTCGGTCCCGGTCGAGGTAAGTCCCGGCGATCCGGTGGTCGGTGCCACGGTCAACGCCGGTGGCCGCCTGGTGGTGCGTGCTAGCCGGGTCGGCGCGGACACCCAGTTGGCGCAGATGGCGCGCCTGGTCGAGGACGCGCAGACCGGCAAGGCCGAGATCCAGCGGCTCGCCGACCGGGTGTCGGCGGTGTTCGTGCCGGTGGTGATCGCGGTCGCGGTCGGCACCCTCGCGTTCTGGCTGGGCGCGAGCGCGGGAGCGGCGTTCGCGTTCAGCACCGCCGTCGCGGTGCTGATCATCGCCTGCCCGTGCGGGCTCGGATTGGCCACCCCGACAGCGCTTCTGGTCGGCACCGGCCGCGGCGCCCAGCTGGGCATCCTCATCAAGGGACCCGAAGTCCTCGAATCGACCCGCCGCATCGACACCGTTGTCCTGGACAAAACCGGCACGGTGACCACCGGCAAGATGACCCTGCTCGGTGTGCACACCGGCAGCGAGGCCGACGAACACATGGTGTTGCGGCTGGCCGGTGCGCTCGAGGACGCCTCCGAACATCCCATCGCCCGCGCGATCACGGTAGGTGCGATCGAACGGGTCGGTGACCTGCCCGCGGTGTCGGACTTCGCGAATCTGGAAGGTCTCGGGGTTCGTGGCGTAGTCGACGGACACACCGTGCTGGTGGGCCGTACCTCGCTGCTCACCGAACACGGCATCGACCTACCTACCGCACTACAGGGGCACAAACAGCGGGCCGAGGCTCTCGGCCGCACCGC
>NZ_BAFS01000431.1 GCF_000308415.1 Nocardia asiatica NBRC 100129
CCGCGGCGCCGCCGCGCGCTGCCTGTGCGGTGCGCTGCCACCCCGCCACCACCATGGTGGTGGCGGGGTGGCAGCCGTGTGCGCCGACTGCGCCGCAGGTCCCTGGCCCGAACACCTCGAACCGGTCGGCAGCCACTCCAAAGCCACCCTCGCGATGGGCACCACGCCGCTGCTCACCGACCCGACCGGCCTCTACGCCCGCGCCGACTGGAGCGCTCCCCGCTACGGGCTGCGGGTCCTCGGCCACCACGACGATGGGCGTGGACGCTGTGGGGCCACCACCCCGACCCCCGCCGCGTGCTGGCCGCGGTCCTGGCCGAAGCCCGCGCCCGCGGCGAGCTCGACCAGCTGCGCCGGTACTGCTCGCTGGCCGAGCTGCGTGCCGCGATCACCCGCCCGTGGGCCACCGACCCCCGCCCCGACCACGACACCGGCGGCGTCGCAATGGTCCTGGCGCGACCGTCCCGCACCCGGCGCGGTCGCGATGACCGCGGTGGAACCCGCACCCCGCCCCAGCAGTTGACCACCCACCGGATCCGCCCACCGACCGACCCCGAGCAGGACCCGTCCACCCCTCGTAACAGTCTGTCCTGCACCATTTTTCGCGCTGTTGCACCGCTATCGAACCGAACGGAAATCTCTCATGTCTCTCACCGCCACCATCGCCGAGACCGCCACCATCACCCGCCGCGCCCACCCCGCCGTCGAGCAGGCCGCCGCCGAGATCGGGTTTGCGACCCACGCGGTCCTCGACCTGCTCGGCCACCTCGACGCCGGTGATCTCACCCAGGCCGTCGCCAGCGCCGCCGCCGGCCGCGACGCCTTCGACGAGATGCTGCCCCAACTGCCGCTGCTGGCCGCCACCGCGGCCACGGACCCCGAACTGATAGCCCAGCTGCAGCGCGACACCCGCCGGCACCTGGCCGATGCCATCAGCCGCGTCCTCGCCGCCCACCCCGGCCTGCCCACCCCGCAGTAACCCGGCGGCGAGCACCCCCGCCGCGCACCCGCCGCCTACGCCGTTGTTCCGAGAGCTGGTGAATCATGCCCGACCGCGACGCCTCCTCCAACGTCCGGGCTCTGCGCAACCCCGCCGCCGCGATCCGCATGCTGCGCGCCGAGCTGGAAGAACTGGCCGGTGAGGCAGCCCTGGCGGCTGTCTCCCGCACCCCGCTGTGGGCCGAAACGCACGGTCGCGAGCGAGTGCAGTGCTGGTACGACCACAAGGGCCTGCGGGTATTGACCTGCGAGGGCGGGGTCCACCTGACGACCAGCCTCGAATTCAACGGCTTCGGCTCGGACTGGCACGCGCTGGGCCGCCGCGGCGCCCGCGACCTCGCCCACGCCCTCCTCTCGGCCGCCACCTACGCCACCACCGACGACACCGACACCGGCGGCGAATCCTGAACCCCGCCACCGGCGCCCGTCTCGTCTGGCCGAATCACTCCAGGACAACAGATGCTTTCGCACATCAGCGCAACCCTGCCCCGCTCCAGCAGCGCCCCCGCCGACGGTCGGCTACCAGCGCGCCGCCGCGCTGGTGCCACCGGATCACCGCGCAGGACAGCAACCGCGCGGCTGACCCGCCGCGCACGCGCCGCGCTGCTCACCAGTGCCGCCTGCGCCGCGGGCGCCGCCTGCTCGGCGCTCGACTCACGCACCGGCCTGCGCCACGCACATCGGCCGTGGCGGGTGTCGCGCTGGCTGCGGCCGTGGCCGAGGGCAGCAGTGGTGTGGTCGCTGTATACGGCGGCGTGCCCGCACTGCCCCGAATGCCACGGTGAAGGCGGCTGGTGGACCGTCTGCACCGACAGCGGCGATCCGGAGCCGTGGCAGTGCCCGCGCTGCGCACTGCCACTGGCCCAGATCACGATCCCGGCCTGGCTGGATCGGGCCCTGCCCCACTCACCCGCACGGCGGTCCCCCGCGTTCGCAGACCACCAGCCACCGTTCTGATACGCGGATACCCCCGCCCACAGCCAGCAGCCCACACACCAGCACCCCACACACGCAACGCCGCCTCGCACCGCAGCGCGGCGCGACCGAAAAATCTTTCAGCACAACAGCTTCGAGGACGAACCCATGAATGATCCCGACGAACAAAGCGTCGCCGCCGAGCCCGTACGGCGGCAACAGAAGATGATCAGCAGCGAGGGACACCGGTGGCGGGAGGGGGAACCGCCACGCTGCGTGGACTGCGGCCGATGGGTGGGGACATTCCAGCAGCGGATCACCGCACTGCGCGAACTCGCCGAACGCGTCGAAGCCGAAACCTACGAGCCCGACTGGCCATGGGACGGATCCGGCAACTGGGCCGGCTGCATCGAGGGAATGCTCGGCGGGATAACCGGCCAGTACTGCGCGGTCTTGCATCCAGCGACCGTGCTGACAGTGCTGGATGCGTTGCTGGCCAGCGCCCGCGAACCCTGCCGCCGCAGCAATGAGACCACTCCCGGCAGCCGCGCCCGCTCCAACGGGCAACCCCCCGACACCTGCTGCCCTGCCTGCCAGGCCCGCCACGCCCTGGACCTGCTGACCACCAGCTCGGCGACCACCCTCACCGCCCCAGCCTGCACACCCCCGGATGCTTCCACCCCGCACACCCCCGCAACCGGAGCGTGAACGACCATGACACTCCGACACGGCCATTGGGTCGAATGCGACGCCTGCGGCGAACCGTCCGGCGACGCCGGTACGCCGATTCCCGCCCCGTTCCCCACACCCCAGGAAGCGATCGTGGACGCGGTCGAGAACTGCGAGTGGACGCAGGACCCGGCCACGGGGCGGCTGCTGTGCCACAACTGCGCAGAGGTGGCCGCGGCCGGTGAGGGCATCCGCCAGCAGGCACACAGGTCGGGGGCCGTATGAACCTCCGATATCCTCGGGTCGTGGCTTTTCAGGTGGGCGATCTGGTGCAGGTTCGGGTCTCCCCCGTCTCGACATTCCAAGTGCTCGAGGTGGATGTGGACGGTGACCCCAACCTGGTGCTCGTCATCGCCGGCGGGCAGGCACCCGGCAGGTATCCCTACCACTACCGGGCCAGCGACCTCGCCCCCGCCCAGGGCATGACGACAGCCGACACCTCGATCCCCGACCCGCGAGACTGATCCGGCCACCCGCCCCAGGTGGCCGCATCGCCAGCAGCGCCCCAGGCGTCGGCCGCGGCCGGTAGCCGAAAACACCCGCAAAGCCCCGGTCGTGACGAAGCGGGCTGGGCTTGGGTGTCGTGTCAGGGGCCGAGGATGGCGCGGATCTGGTCGGCGGCTCGGCGCGCGGTCGCGGCGTCGAGGACCGCGACCGACTCCTCGACCCCGGCGAACCAGGCCGGGCCGACGGTGAACGGTGCGCCGGTGAGAGCGGCACCGACCGGGCCGAGCTCGCAGATGATCGCGTCGCCCGACAGCGGGTCGGAGACCACCTCGACGATGATGTACTGGCGGCGGATGCGGTTGTAGTCATCCGAGCTGACGATCAGGCACAACATGCCGCCGGGCAGCACCGATCCCGACGGGGCGTGCCAGACCTCGCCGAATCGAGGAACCGCCATATCAGCTGGCCGCGCGCCGCTGCGCGATGAGGCCCGCGGTCAGCGTGGTCGCCCGGTCAGGGGTGTAGCCGGCGTTGTTCAGCGCGGCGCTGTCGGCGGCGATACGGCGGCGAAGATCGTCACGATGGACCAGCTGCGCGAGGTAGGCCGAGGGACCCAGCCCTTCCTCCTGCGCGCGGCGCGCGAGGATGTCCGCGGTTTCCTCGTCGAACGACACCGACGTCTTCTTTCCAGCCATACCGCCGAGCGTACCGTCGCCAGCGGTAGATGCCGGAGGATCCCCATGATCAGCGCCGCTCCTTACTCTGCTCGCCCTGGATACGCGCTCCGGAGCGCGCACTTTGGGCCATGCGCCGGGCCGCGCAAATATGCCGGTCTCCGCGGTGCGCCCCCGGGTCATCACGCGACTACGGCAGTGACTCGTCCCATTCGGCCGCAGTCAGGCCCAGGCCAGCCGCCACGATCTGGTTGCCGACTTGCGTCAATCTCGGATCGTCGTCGCTCCTGGCAGCGAACACGCCGACAAAGACGCCGACCTCCAGTGTGACGCGCCCGATCGTCGCATCATCGAGATCCGGCAACACGCCACGCAGGAAGTCGGCCAGCGCGCGCCCGCCATTATGCAGCTGTTCCCCATTGGGCAGGGATTGCATCCTGCGGTGCACGTCACGCAGGCGTGCTCGCGCGGCTGCGCCCAACTGGGGCGGGTTGTGCGCGTTGTCACGCGGGAAAGGCATATGGTTCGTCCGTTCTTGGATCACCCCGGTAGTCGGGGACGAGAAGTTCTCACTCGATCTCGAGCGCACGCTACATCCAGCCGCGACCGCGGCGGGGAGCGATCGGTCGTCGTGGGTTGCCCGCCGATGGAGGAATGTCGGAGGATCCCCTGATCAGCAGGGGGACAGCGCCGCTGCGACCGGACGCGAATGTCGGGAGGGGCGGGGTCACGGCGTCGGGCGGGGATTCTCAGCGCTCTGCTCGCAGCGCACTTTCCGCCGCGTTGAGCGACTTTTTCGCGATTGCCCGGAACTCTGCGCTGACTTCACCCAGTTGCGTTGCGTGCCGCAACTGGGACACGAAACCGCGCTTGAGTATCCGCACCACCTTCGCTGTCTCCGGTTCCCCCAGCTCGATCAGTCTTTCGCATACATCGTCATAGGCATCAACCAGGGCTTGCACATTCTCATCGAATTCGCTCATAGCCTCACTCCTGACTCTGATCTCCGAAAGCGATTGCCGCGCCGGCCTATGACCGGGGAGCCGAAAATCGCCCCCGCGGGGTGGCCGGTCAGAGCTTGCTGAGGATTTCCTCGGCGCGGGCGTGCAGGGCGTCGACGACCTTCTGCCAGCTCTGCGCGATGCGATCGAGGTCGTCGTGGCGCGCAGTGGTGATGAGCGGGCTGCTGGGGTCGAGCCCGGCTTCCTGCGGGGGGCCGGCGGTCTGCGCGTAGAAATCGCAGGGGTCGAGCCTCCACAGCTCGTTCCACGAAAGGGTCGCGGGCGAGAAGACCTCGACGCTGAAGCGCGACTGGGACGGGTACGACGAGTCGACCTGCACCAGGTAGCGCACCTGGTGGCCGCGGATGATGCCCAGGTGGGCCGCATTCCGGCGTAGGCGCCGGTGACCCGGAGGCTGTCGGCGGTGAGGGTCGGGGGAGTCACGGTCTCTCCTGTGATAGGGGGTATGGGGTAGGGGTGGGTCTGCTCCCGCAAGCCCGACTCCCCGGTCGGGGTCGGGGCTGGGTGAGCCGGGGGGCTAGTTGGTGGTGATGGCCGGCAGCTGGAAACCGGCGGGAGCACTGATCCGCGGATGCGCGGCAGCGGACGGGCGCCCGGCCACGAGCCACCGGGTGGCCGGTCATCTGGCGCGCGCGGCAGCGACGCCGACCCCGCCCGCGGTGAGCCCCGGGGCAAGCCGCTTGGCCAGCGCCAGCGCGGTCGGCAGGTCGAAACGGTGGCGAGCGAGCCACTGCTGGCTGCGCGTGGAGGGGATCGACTCGTAGGAGTGCTCGCCGTCGAGGGTGAAGCATCCGGCCCCGTCGGTCACCGCCCACCTACCGTTGCCGCGCCACTCCACGTACACGGTGAAGTGTCGATGCTGGGGGTGGTCGATCGGCAGGCACGACACCGCATACCGGACCGCTTCCACAGTCGGCTCGAGTTCCGGGAGGGGTTCGGGCACGATCACTCCGTTCAACCAGGGGGCGTGAGGTCCGCCCGCCGCCGACGTCGGCTCGGCTCTTGCTGGGCCGACGTCGCGGCGGGCGTTCACCGTTACGCGCGGGCGTCGAGGTGGACGATCACCCATTCGGCGTCGCCGTCGACCGACAGCCGGTGTCGCGACCAATCCTCGTCGCTGCCCAGCGTTTCCGCGCTCACGTGGTAGGTGTCGAAACCCCTGTCGGTCCAGGTGCGCAGCTCGCCTGCGCCGTCGTAGCCAGCAGTGCCCTGGTAGACACTCTCTTTCCACCAGCGGCCGTAGTCGGCGAGGGTGCCCAGGCGCATCTCCCCGTCGGACAGCCACAGGTACCGGCGGGGTTCGCCGCCGATGCAGCCCTCGGTGTGCCGGACGTGCACTTCGCCGATCAGGGACTCCGCGGAGTCGGGGCACTCGCAGGCCTTCGAGGGCGCAGGAAGGTTGCCTTCGGCGACGCAGGCACCGTTCAGTGTGACCCGGACCGGCTCGTGCCGGGTGATCGGGGCCGTGTGCATGTCGATGTTCACCACCCCGTCCTCGTTACGACCGAAAGTGATCTGCATGTAGGGCTTCTCGTCGTCCTCGAGGACGTAGATGCCGAACGGGGATGCTGCTGTGGTCATTTCAAACCTTCATCTCCGGGAGCGGGGTAACACGAATCCGGCGAGAGGGGGCTTGCCGTTCACCGGAATCTCGCTCACCCCCTTCATGGCTCGGCGGCGGCGTGCGCCGCGCGTGGGCATGAGGACGGGATGGAGAGCGGTTGTGCGGCAACAGGATTCCCTTGTCCGGGCTCCGTGCGGGGATTTCGTGGTGCTCACGTGGTGTGGATACCGTACCGGCACCATCCTCACGATTGCATGATATGATGCTATCATGACATCGGGCTTGGGGCGGCTCCTTCCAAGGCGGCAACCGCCGCCCGTCCCCAACCCCCGCCCCGAGCCCGTCGCGACCGTCAATGGCCTCGGAAGGAAAGCCTGTGTCCGCAACATGTTCCGCGCTCGAACGCTCGAGCACGGGATCGTCTGCCCCCTGGCCGGGTCACCCTCGGCCAGCCTCCACTCCCCTACCGAAGGGAGCCATCACGTGAGCACCGAACCGCTCTACTGGTTTTCGATCGGCCGCTACGACGTGTCGAAATGGGACATCGAAGCCCTGCACGAGCACGGCGAGAAGCACGGCTACACCGTGGACTGCGAAGCCGCCGAGGAGGGCACCGCCCTCATCGGCGGCGACCGTGAATTCCTCTCGACCGCAAAGAACCTGCCGGAAGTCTTCGCGGACGGTCGCCGCGCCCTGCCCAAGATCCCGAACGCGCGCCTGCTCGAACTGATCAACGTGACGCGGGCGTCCGACATGCGGGTCTTCGACGTCCCGGACTGACTGACCGACCCCCGCCCCTCCACTTCGCTGAGGAGACCGTCATGGCCCACAAGCCCACCCTCACTCGCCGGATCGCGCTGTATGTGAAGCTGGCGAGTCTCGCGCTGCCGCGCCTCGTCGCTTTCGTCCGCGGCGACATCGTCACCGAGCGCGCGATCAACACCGAGATCGACGCCGTGCACCACCGGCTCGGCCACGCCTGACCCGCACCGCCCGCGCGCCGCAGCACCCGATGCGCGGGCACCTCCCGCGTCGATCCACACCGGCTGTGTTCCTCCCGGCCACACCGCGCCCGCGCGCTGCTACGCCGATACCAGGCCATCGCCGATCCCCCCGCCGCCACCGGCCGCCGTCGACGTGACGGACACCGCCGATCAGAAAGGGCTTCCCGTGAGCTACATCGCCGCGACGCTGTACTACGGCTTCGACCTGGCCGACACCCTCGAACACAACGGGCCGCGCTGGTGGCTCGGCGACGGCTACTGGGATCCTCACGCGCGCTGGGAATTCCGGCTTCTCACCGCCCTCGGCTGGCAGTACATGCCGCCGCCGGCGCGGCCTGCGTCGGTGAGCCTGGCAGAGCATGAGCAAAGCGCCGCCTACCAGGCGTTCGTGAACAACCAAGCCCGCCGTGACGAGCTGCTGAAAGCTTCGCCGGTGGAGCTGTGCACCTACGGCCGCCTCATTCACGACGCCCCGTTCTGGGCGGTGTGCGTGCGCGCCTCGGTCCAAGAAACCGGCTACGACACTCCCGGCATTCCCCTGACGCCGCTGGTCATCAGGGAGGAATGGGGTGCCCAGCTCGCCGAGTTCACCCGTCTGCTCGAGCTGCCCCTGCCCGCCGACGCTCCCGGCTGGCACCTCGCCTGGACCTGGCAGTGAACCGTCCCTTGCTCACCGCTCACCGACGCGGTGATGCCAGCCGCCCCACATCCCCGGAAGGTGAATCCCGTTGATACTCACCCCACTTCGTAACGCCATCGACGGCGATCCGGTCACCGCGACCGATCCCACCGACCCGCTCGAGTGGGTCGCCTGCGCCCGCGGCCGTGGCAACCACAGCGCCGAAGCCGTCGACGACGCCGTGTTCGACGACCCGTTCACCGGCCGCGCCCGACTCGAGCGGCTGCGCGAGCACCTGGGCGAGCACCTGGGCGAGAACCTCACCGGGCCGGTGGAGTTCTTCCTCGGCGAGCTGCGCCGCACCACTACGCCCGCCCCCGGGGACGGGCAGCCGCGCTGGTATGTCGTGGTCGGCCCGCACCGCACCGACGACGGCACCACCACCACGCAGCCCGCCGGGAGTACGAGTCACACCCTGGCCACTCCGACGCTGCTGCGCACGATGCTCGAGGAGGCTCACGCCGACCTCACCGAGATCACCACCTCCACACTGCGGACACCGCCGCAGTCGCTGTGGGTCGGGGAAATCCGCCCGGCGGTGCTGGCATGACCGGCCGATGGGGTCGGGCCGGAGTGCGGTTGAGCCCCGGCGAGATCCGTGAGCGCCGCCGCCGCGCTGGGAAGCGGCGCTTGGACGCCGCACACGCCGAGAAGATGGGCCACCGGATGTGGGCGGCCGGGCAGCTGATCCCCTACCTGATCACC
This sequence comes from Nocardia asiatica NBRC 100129, assembly GCF_000308415.1. Classification (GTDB taxonomy): domain Bacteria; phylum Actinomycetota; class Actinomycetes; order Mycobacteriales; family Mycobacteriaceae; genus Nocardia; species Nocardia asiatica. The sequence goes on from NZ_BAFS01000431.1 coordinate 8,739, forward strand.
CTCGCTCTCGGTGACCGCCACGGCCCGGGAGTCGACATCGCCTGCGGTGCAGCAGAACCGGCCGTCGACCGGTGGGAACTCGGCCAGTTGTATCCGAGCTGGGCGCAGACACAGGCCCTGGCCCAGTTGACCGGGTGGAGCGTGCCGTCGCTGTGCCGGTCGGTCACCGCCGCTGGACCGTTGTGCGCGACGACCGCGAAAGCACTCGCCGGACCACCGCCGATCCTGCGGTTCGACCCCGAAGCGGTCGTAGCCACCCTGCGCGCCGAAGGAGTCCTGAAATGATCGCCGCCACCGGCAAACCCAGCGACTACGCCACCAGCGGCCACGCGATCATCGAGCTGCCGTTCACCCCCGATCAGCTGCCCAATCTCAACGATCGCGGCGCCAGCAAGGGCGCGGCGATCGCGAAGGGCATCAAGGTCGCCGACATTCGCGGTGATGTCGTCACGCTGCTGCGGCAAGCCGAGCTGCCGAAGAATGTCGGGTTCGTGCGCGTCCAGATGCATTACCAGCCCGCCACCGTCCGCGGCCGCGACGCCGACAACCTCCTCGGCGCGGGCAAACCGATCTACGACGCCTTCACCAAGGGACGTGAGGCCCGGATCGTGAGGAAGCGCGGCAAGATCCACCAAGTCCCGGCGCTGGTCGGCTACGGCATGGTGGCCGACGACCAGCCCCAATACATGGACAAACCCACCCCGATCCTGGAACAGGTCCAGCCCGGCAAACCCGCACGGCTGTGGCTGACGATCACCTGGGGGCCGGTCAAACCACCCACCGCCACCGAGACGCTGACCACCGAAATGGCCGCCCTCGCCCGGCTGGCGCTGCTCGGCGACACCACACAGGTCGGCGTCTACCTCACCCGCGCCGCGCACCGTCACCGCCACTGGTACCCGCAGCTGTCGCAGCAGCTGACCGGACTGCTCACCGCCGCAGGTATCACCGGCTCCCCGCTGCGCGACACCGACGACCCCGCCGCGACCGGCGCGACCGGCGCGACCGGTCGAGATTGCGCCCCCTGACCGGTCGGACCCTCCGATTGCTGACCTCACCCCAGACAAGGACTTCCATGCCTTCCGATCTCTGCGCACCCCTCACGGTGACAGACACCGAACTCGCCGACGTTCTCGACACATTCCTCTTCACGGTGACCGACCGTGACGACGTGAAGGCGGTCCTGCACGCCGCCCTCACCGCTCTGCACGGGCGCCTGATCGGGAAGCTGCGCAACGAAATCGTGGTGTGGCCCGTCGGCGATGCGGGCGAGCTGCTGCTCACCGTCGACACAGCCTCCGGTCTGCGCCTGGCCAGCCGCACCATCCCCCTCGCGGCATTCACCGACGCCAACGAGATCTCCGCGACCGACACCGTCCGGCACGTACTGCACGAACTCCTGCGCCACCACTACACCCTCACCACCACCGCCGCCGCAGTCCTGACCCCGCCGCCGGGCCGGCAGCCCGCCCGCACCCGCAACGGCTACGTCTACCGGGTCGTGGTGGACAGCTACCCCACTCTGGACCGGCGGCCGTTCACCGCGCAGAACCCCGACGTGTGGGGCCTCGTCGGCACCCCCGACGCGCCGGTGTGGCTGCCCGGCGAGCAGGCCATGCGGCCGTGGCTGCGCACCAGCGCCGAGCACGACGGCGAGGCCTACTACACCGCCCCCGACTTCTCCGGCCGGTTCACCCGCTGCCGCACCGCACGGCGGTGGCTGGGGTGGGCGCTGGATCTGGGCTGCACCGCCCACCTCGAACGCGCCCGGATCGGCGAATTCACCCGCCACGACACCACCCCCTTGCGTGACACCACCATCCGCCCCCTCCGGGGCGGCCCACCGCGCTACGACGACCCCCCGTTCTAGACCTCTCGAATCGCATCGAAACGCGCTCTCGGACAAGGAGTCCCGAACATTGATCACAACAGCGACACCCGCCCCGCGGCCGCGGCCGCGGCTTCGCCCAACGGCTACATCCACCGGCTCGTCGTGGACCACTACCCCACCCCCGACGGGAAACCGTTCACCGCGCAGGACCCCCAGGTGTGGCAGCTCGTCGGCACCCCCGAAGCGCCCGCGTGGCTGCCCGACGAGAACGCCATGCAGCCGTGGCTGCGCACCGTCGGCAACGGCGACGACGGCGACTACCGGGAGTACTACATCGCCCCGCAGGTCTGCGGCCGCATCACCGACTCCCGCGCAGCGCGGCACCAGTTGGGGCAGGCGCTGGATCTGGGCTGCACCGCCCACCTCGAACGCGCCCGGATCGGCGAATTCACCCGCTACGACACCACACCCTTGCGGCCGCGCCCGCTCGACGACGAACCCCCGTTCTGACTCCCGCCTCACCGGCGCGCCGGCCACCCCCCGGCCGCCGGTGAACACCGAACAACCCCGCCGCCCGCACCCGCTCTGCAAGAACAGGACCCCCGCCCATGCGAATCCCTCTCCGAGGCAACCTTTGCGACCACCTCACCGGCTCATCCCCCGCCCTCGACGCCACCGTGGCGGCCGTGGCCCTGACCTGGATCGCGATACCGATCCTCATCGTGTGCGGTCTCACCACGACCGCGGCGGCCGCGCTGGGGGTGGCCGCGTCGCTGCTGGCCGCGCTGTGGCTGCACGACCTGCGCGTCTGGCGCGCGAATCCGGACGTGGCCGACGCCCACCACCAGATCCTCACCCGCATCGATACATTGCTGCCGGGCGGGCGCTTCGGCGCCGCATTCGACCTGCGCGACGGAACCGACTTCGGCACCGAAATCGACCTCGACGGTGATGCGCTCGGGATCTGGGCCGAGCCGCAGTTCACCATCACCGCCACCGTCCCGGGGCGTTTCGCCTTCGACCGCCACGTCTACAGCTACGCCTGCGCCCCCACCTACACCATCGACGTTGCCTCTCCAGCCGACCCGGCGCGGCGGCGGCTGTACCGGATCACCCCGCACCGGCCCCTGCACACCCATCTGGCCGACACCCTCATCCCCACCATCAGCGAAGATCCCCCGCTGCGCGACGACATCCCCGGCCCCACCCGGCTGGCCACCCTCGCCGACCTCCTGCAGCTGCTCACCGCCCTGGACCGCGCCGCCGCGATCGGCGCCGTACAACACGACTGACCCCACCCCTGCGCGCCCGCGCGCCCCGGCCGCCCGGGCGCGCGCGGCGCGGGTGGGCGCGAGAGAAAGAAACCCCCTGATGGGCCTGACCGACATCACCCTCACCATCCCCCGCCGAGACCGCGAACCGTTCACCCGCCAGGTCACCGCCGAGCAGGTGAGCGCGCACTTCGCGCTCACCCCCGCTATCACCGCCCACCGCCGCCCCGACGGCGAGACCGAGTTCTGCCTCGCCGACAGCGCACCGACCCTCACCCACATCCCGACCGGGCGGCAGCTGCTGGGCCACACCACCCGCGTCGACATCCGCCGCTACGCCCACGCCCTCGAAGCGCTGCCCGACATCGACTGGAGCCAGGTCACCGATCTCGACGACGACATCCGCGACCGGCTGCGCACCGTCCTCAGCGACTGCGCCACAACCCACCCGGCCCGGTGACCACCGCGCCGTAGCGCACAACCGGACCGGCCGCCCGCCCGCCGCATGCGGTGGGAAAGAGAGGAACCCCCGATGACCCTGATTCCCGTCACACTCACCATCCCCCACCCGGACCGCGACCCGCTGACGATCACCCTGACCGGCGACCAGGTCAGCGCGCACTTCGCGCTCACCCCCACCCTGACCGCGCGCCGCAGCGACACCGGCGAGGTCGAGATCGTCTTCGCCGACAACGGCCTCACCCTGATCCATGTGCCGACCGGGCGCCCGGTTGTGAGCCACGAACCGTTCATCGACATGCGCCGCTACGCCCGCGCGCTGGAAAACCTGCCCGGCATCGACTGGAGCCAGGTCACCGACCTCGCCGACAAGGACGTCCACGCCCGGCTGCGCACCGTCTACCGGCAACTGCTCGACGACCCGGCCGACCCGGTGAACACCACGGCATGGCCGCAGTGGGCAGGCGATGCCAGCGAACCCGCGCGCGGGTTGATCGGCCACCAGCTCACCACCCGGCTGCGCGACGACGACCGGCTGACCGCCCGGGAAACCCTCGCCGCCGCGGTGTCACGGCTGGATCCGGAGCTGGGCCGCCGAGTCTCCTCGCATCTGCTGGGCGGGCTGTGCCACGAGCAGACCGCCTCCTACACCCTGGTGTACCTGCTCGAGGTCCTGCGCCGCGAAGCCCCCGAGATCGCCGACCGCGCCGCCACCCACCTCGTGCGCGCGTGGGAACACGCTGATGAGTTCAGTTCCTGGCTGCACGACTGGGCACACCAGCACGCCGCCGGTCAGCCCTTGAGCCTGCTGGGCGCACTGCCCGCGCTGCCCGCGGCTGATCCGGCCGTGCAGGATCCGCCGGCCGCCGACCCGGATCCCGGCCACGAGCAGCGCGCGGCCGCCACCCACGCCTGCGACGACATGCCGCAGGCGTGGCGCGATCTCATCGCCGCGCTCACCCTGCTGGCCCGCCACCCCACCAACCCCGAATTCCCCCTGTATTTCGCCGACTACATGCTGCGCGTGTGCGCCGACGACCAGGCTTTCACCGCCGAGGACCGCGCCGTGCTGGACCAGTGGGGATTCCCCACCGACAGCGACGAGGGCGGCTTCTACTCCACCCGCTACGGCCGCACCTAACCAGGCCATCACCCCGTACCCGCCCTCCAGGGGGGCATCGCAGCGCCTCCCCGCGCCCCGCCCTCTCTCTGACACAGGAGACGAAAACCCATGCCGCCCAACATTCCCGACACCACCACCCCCGATGCCGAGGTCGTGGCGCCGCATCCAGACACCCAACCCGAGTTCTACCGCGACACCGACAGCATCAACGAGCAGATGCTGCGAGTGGACTTCACGCGCGCCGCCCGGCTGCGCGCCACCGCCACCCGCCACCCCGGCGACCAGAAACTGGTGCAGAAACTGCTCGCCCGCGCCACCCACCTCGAACAGACCTGGACCGGTGGGCGCGCGCTCGACGCCGACACCTGGCGCTACCTCGAACAGGCATACCAGGACCACGGCATCCCCACACAGGAGACGACCCAACTGCTCGACAGCATCGAAACCCCCGCCGAGATCGCATTCGACCCGGCGCTCACCGACACCCAGCTGCGCAGCCACCGCCAAGCCGCCCACCTGGTCGCCGCCCTCAACCACGAACGCCGCACCGGTGCAGCGCATCTCACCGACAGCGAACTGGCCGCCGAACTCGCCGCCCTGCGGCCGCCGCGATGACCCCACCCAGCAGCTGGGGTTGTTCGACACCCCCGAGGAGATCGCCGCCCGACGCCGCCGCCCGACGCGAGGCGTGGGCGGCACGGTTCCAGCGCGCGGACTGGATCACCCCCAGCGCCGGCACCGACGGCACCCCGGCACGAACAGTCCGCACCGGCTGGCGCTGCCCCGCCTGCGGACACGTCGAGCCCAACGGTTTCGTGCTCGCCATCAACCACGGCCTCGACCCCGACACCCCACCCACAGCCGCCGCCGCGGTCACCGACGAACGGTTCCGCGTCTGCCTGGCCATGCGCACGACCAGCCACCCACCGCAGCCACGCGCCCACCACCACGAGCAGGACCACCCAACACCATGAGCCACAACATCATCCGCGAGCCGAGCAACGACACCGAACACGAGCCGAGCGCCGCCACCGCCGCCGGAGAGGAGACCTTGCATCCGCTGGTGTTCGCCGGTGGCTCCGATGACCTGCTCGAAGTCAGCGGATACATCGATGACGAGTTCGACGCCGCGGGCCCGATCACCGTGCTCGTCACCGCCCCCGGCGGGGCGCGGCTGTGGATCACCGCCGCGTTCGACACCCCACCCTTCCGCGGCCACGGCAGCGGATGGGCATTGGGTGTCGTGCACGCCGACCCCGCCTGGACCTACCCCACCCGCCTGACCAGCGACCCCGACAACCCCGCCGCCCCCGCGATCACCCTCCAGGTCCCCACCGCCACCACCCTCACCCTGCACACCACCGCCACACCACCCTGGCGCCACCAGCACTGACCAGCCGCACACGCGCGCCCCAGCCCCGGTGTGTGCGCCCACCATCCACCCCGCACAGGAAGACCAGCTCATGCATCCGACCACCCCTTCCACCGCTTCTCGTCCTCCCGTCCACCCCGCCGGTGGAAACGGGCGCAAACCCCGCCACCACAAAACCACCGTCGCCGACGCCGTCCGCCGCTACCGGCGGATGTCCGCGCTCAGCCACGTCATCGACGCCGACACCAGCAGCACGCATTTCGACGACCGCGACGGCGACCGCCGCGACTACACCCGCCGCGCCCGCACCCTGCTCACCGACATGATCACCGGCCTCACCCACCTGCCCGAGCACGACCGCCGCACCGCGCTGACCGCCCTGGCCACCCCCGACCCCGCCGAGATCGCCCGCCGGCAGACCGAACCCCTCGAGGGCGTCTGGCGCGCCTACCACGACACCCGACGCGACCTCGACCACGACCTCGCCGACCTCGCCGCGATCCCCCTGCTGCTGGCCCAACACGCGCAACTGACCCTGTTCCTGAACAACAGCGACCTGGAGATCATCGAACTGCGCGACGAGATCACCACCCGCGACCACCGCATCCAGCAACTCGAAGCCACCCTCCTGAACCACGCCATCCCCCTACCACCCGCCGTCGCCGCCGCCGACCTCGCCACCGACAACCTCGCCCGCGCGGACACCGCGATCGCCCCGGCGCACACCACACCCGGACAGGAGGACCGGTGACCCGCGACAACCACACACCCGCCCAGCCCCAACCGTTGACCGGGCCGACGGTCACCTTGATCGACGAGAACACATTCAGCGCGCTGGTCTCCCACCTGCACGCGCGGCCCTACCGGCTCCAGCAGCAGGGCGACGGCCTGCCGCAGAACACCATCGTCAAGATCACCGTTCCCGCGCTGGAACACGACTGGCCGGGGATACCGCTGGCCGAGTGGGCGGCAACACCGATCGGCGACTACACCTACCCCTGGCAAGCGGAAACGCACTGGGAACGCGAGTACTACCCCTGCCTCGAGGACGTCGTCAACGACCTGCACGCCCGCGGCCTGCTCGCCGCCGGCAACTACGCCCTGCACGTGCGGTGGTGACCACCATGACCATACCCCCGCCGCAACCGGCGGAACCCGATGAGACACCGCGGAATCGGATCGCGGCAACCGATCAGCCCGGCGACGCCCGCGACCTGCCCCTCCTGGCGGCAGACGACCTCACGATGCTCGCGACAGCGTTGCTCGACATCCTCGGCAACCTCCACCACCCCGACCGCCTGCAAGCCGCCACCTACCGGGCCCGCGACGCGGTCCAACGGCTGACCATGTCCCTGGAAGACCTCGACAGCTACCCCCACAGCAGCGGAAAAACCTACGCCCACACCGTGTTCGCCGCCCTCGCCCGCGACCGGCTGCCCACCACGCTGCACCCCCACCTGCCCCTGCACCCCGAACCCCCCGGCCCGACCCACAACCCCGCCACCGGCCGCGGACCCACCACCGGGACAGCATGCTGATGGACCAGCTCGCCCTCTTCGACCAACCGGCCCGCCCAGACATCGACCACAACACCCACGACGCCGATGTCGCCGACAACACCCACAACACCCCCGGCGTCGCCGTGCCGCGCTTGTACGCCAGCACCACCCGCGGCCTGCAAGCCCGCCTCGACGAATACACCGCCTGGATCGACCGTCACGGCCGCTTCGGCTGCGTCTACCGCGCCCGCGCCTGGCACGTGGACTACACCGACCCCGACCAGCCCACCACCCACTGCCAAGCCACCGTGCTCACCGCCGACCTGCGCTGCACCTGCCACACCGGATGCCACTGCGTCGGCGCGCTGGTCTACCGCGGCGCCTGCAGCGGCTGCCCCTGGGAAGGCCCCACCCGCCTCAGCCGGGAAACCGCCGTCATCGACGCCCTCGACCACGCCTGCCCCGGCTGGCGCCACGACCCACCCGTACCCGCCCGCCCCGACAGCGACACACCCCACGCCCGCCGCGCCTGGACCGCGACCGTCACCACCCAACTCGGCCACCGGCCACCCGGATGGCCCGTCACCACCCTGCGCACCGGCCCCGGCCACCGCGCCGTCCCCACCCGCTCCCCCTACGGCGGCTACGACATCGACCACCGCACACTGCCCACCCTCCAACCCCCGCTACGAGAAAGCCACCTCCACCCATGACCACCCCCAACACCCCCGACGACTACAAGCTGATCAAACAGAACTACGAAACCGCGCTCCGCCTCGCGCAGGAATTCATGCAAGGCCGCGGCCCCGAAGACCCCGCAGAACACGCTGCCGCGGTCAACGACATCAACAAAGCCATCGCCGCCAAACTCGCCGCCGACCGCGAACGAAACCGCGCCCGAGCCGAACGAGCCGCCGAACGCGCCGCCGAACGCGAACGGCGCCGACGCCACACCCCCACCCGCAGCCGCACCCGCAACACCCGAGACCGCTGAAACCAGCCAAACCCCCTGCCCTTCCCACCCCAGCCCACCCCAACACACCGCAGGCCCGGACCAACCCCCGAAAGCGAAACCCCATGCCCCCCAACAACCACCACCACACCATCCCCACCCAGGCCGGGGGTGTGTGATGACGAAAGTCGAATGGACCCGCAACGACGACGGCAGCGAGGGCAAGAACTTGAACTTCGCCGACGGCTGCGAACGCATATCCGAAGGCTGCCTCAACTGCTACATCTCCCGCACCATGCCGATGCTGTTCGCCGGCCGCAAGTTCAGCGGCCCCGACATCGGTGACTCCCTGCCCGTGCAACTGTATCGGCACCGGCTGCGGGAACCGTTGCGCACCAAAGCCCCCACCCGATGGTTCGTCAACTCCACCGGCGACACCTTCCACGACGACGTGCCCACCGAACTGATCGCGGCAGCGTTCTCGATGATGGCCGCCGCGCCCCGCCACACCTTCATCCTGCCCACCAAACGCCCCGCCCGGATGCGGACCCTGCTGAACTCCCCCCAGTTCCGGGACATGATCGCCGCCGCCGCGGCCGCCGACCCCGAGCACATCCACCCCGGCGACGTCACCGGCGACTACTGGCCGATCCCGAACCTGTGGCTCGGTGTCAGCACCGAAAACCAGAAATGGGCCCGCAACCGGATCCCGCAACTGCTGGACACCCCCGCCGCGCGCCGCTTCATCTCCGCCGAACCCCTCCTCGGCCCCCTCGACCTCACCCCCTGGCTGCCCAGCCCCGGCCACACCAGAGGCGGACCCTACCTGGACTGGGTCATCTACGGCGGGGAAACCGGCGGCACCAAAGCCCGCCCCATGCACCCGGACTGGATCCGCGCCGTCCGCGACCAAACCGCCGCCGCCGGCGTCCCGCAACACTTCAAACAATGGGGCGACTGGGCACCCCACCAACCGACAACCTGGCCACTCGGCGACGAATGGAAACACCCCCACCGGCACCGCTGGGTCGACCCGCACACCGGCACGAGCAAACCATTCGACGCCTTCACCGGCCTCGACAACCACAACCACGCACTCATGCACCGCGTCGGCAAAAAAACCGCCGGACGCCACCTCGACGGCCGCATCTGGCACCAATTCCCACCCAACACCACACCCCACACCACCACCGAACACCGCCTCGG
>NZ_BAFS01000430.1 GCF_000308415.1 Nocardia asiatica NBRC 100129
ATTTTCCGGACACTCCCAGGTCCAAATGTGGCTCGCAAACGCGGAGTAGCCAGTGCGGGCGGACATCGGCTGCCCCCGCACAACCGGCAACCCAGGTGGAGGTGAATCGCCGATGCGCATGATCGGTTTCCCTGAAGTTCGTTCTGCGACCTCGTCACACCGGACGGCCCAGCCCGGCACCATCCGGCGGGCCCTTGCCCCGATCGCGGTATTCGCGGCGGTGGCGCTGACCGCCATAGCGACCGCGGGTACCGCTGCGGCAGAACCCGTTTCGGTACTCGCCATCGCTGAGTCGTTCGACCAGGTACTCGACAATATCCGGAACTGGCTGGTCGGCATCCTTGCCGGGCTGGCGACGGTGTTCCTGACCATCGGCGGCGCCCGCTATGTGCTGGCCTCCGGCGACCCCAGCGAGGTCGAGAAGTCCAAGACCGCGCTGCGCGCTGCATGCCTGGGTTACGGCCTGGCGATGCTCGCGCCGGTGATCGTCGCCGTTCTCAAGTCGATCGTGGGTGCCTGACCATGACCGCGGCCTTCCCAATCGGCACCTCACCACCGAACCCCCGAACAGGCTGGCCGTTGCGGGTGGTGGCGGCCGTGGTCGCGATGCTGGTGGTCGGGGTTGGCATCGGTGCGACTGCCGCCGCCGAGCCCACCGCCCCACCGCCACCGCCGCCGGTGGCGACGACACCCCAGCAACCGGCACCGACCGCGCCGACGCCCACGCCTCCGCCCACATCGCAAGGTCCGAGCACACCCGCGACTCCGTCGCCTACTCCGCGCGGCTCCTGGCCGGGCGACTCCAGTCAAGTACCGGTTGAGCCGTCGGATACAGGTGATTCCGACTGCGGAATTCGCAATATCTCCGGTTGTGTCGCGAATGCTATCGACGGTTTCTTTGCCCGCCTGGTGGATTCGGCGCTCAATCCGCTGCTCGAGCTACTGTCGCAAACACTGTTGACCACCCCGGAGCCCGGTGACTTGCCGCGGGTCGGTGAGTTGTGGGACTCGTCGTGGCATCTGATGCTGGCCATGTACGGGCTGCTGGTGGTGGCCGCTGGCATCCTGCTGATGGTCCGCGAAACATTGCAGACCCGCTGGTCACTGCAAGAACTGCTGCCACGGATCGTGGTCGGGTTCATTGCCGGTGCCATGAGCATGCTGCTGGCGACCCAGGCGATCGTGTTCGCGAACGCGCTGGCCGAGGCATTCGCCGGTAGCGGGGTCGAGTCCGACTCTGCCACCACCGCGCTGAAGGAACTGACCGGGTCGGTCACCGGGAACGGAATCTTCCTGGTTCTGCTGCGAACTGCGCTTGTCGTGATGCTGGTGGTACTGCTCATCACCTACGTCGTGCGCGTCGCGATCACCATCATCCTGATCGTAGCGGCACCACTGGCTTTGATGTGTCATGCGCTGCCTGGTCTGGACTCGATCGCTCGCTGGTGGTGGCGCTCCTTCGCCGCGTGTCTGGCGATTCAGGTGGTCCAGTCGCTGGTGTTGGTCACCACCCTGCGGGTTTTCCTCACCCCGGGAGGATGGGGATTCTTCGGGCCCAACATGGACGGCGTCGTGAGCCTGATCATCGGGCTCGCCCTGATGGGCGTGTTGATCAAGATCCCGTTCTGGCTGATGTCGACCATGCGAATCGGCCACGGCCGCAGCATGGTCGGATCCCTGGTCCGCGGATACGTCGCCTACAAGACCTTCGGCCTACTCAAGAGCGGCGAGAAGGCTGCCGCCACGGCGATTCGACGCCCCACCCCACAGGGCAACGCAGCCACTGCCAACAGGGTGGGCAACGGCCGCCGAGGTGCCGCCGCTGCAGTGGGCAGCGCCGACCCGTATGCGCGGACACGGTCGACGCGGGACGGCCAGCTGATGTTGCCCCTCGAAGGAGTCCACCGGGTCCGGCGAACGCAGGGTCCTGCAACACCACCGTCGCAGTCGGCCACCACCACATCGGCTCCGGCCTCACCCGGCACCGCCCCTGGGCCGACGACCCGCCCGAGATCGCGAGGCCGCCAGCTCGCGTTCGATTTCACCCCGCCAGACCCCTACAGCGGGATTCGCGCCAATCACCGCGGCCAGTACCCGCTGCCGATCCCTGTTGCCCGGGTCCGACGGACACCCGCCCCTGCCGGGCCTCCCGCAGCGCCGGCACCGGCGTCGGCGTCGCCGCCGCCGCGTCCTCGGCAGGGCACGCAGTTGGCGTTCGAGTTCGATCCGCCCGATCCGTATGAGGGCAACCGGCCGCTGCGCAGCGGCCAGTACCGGCTGCCGTTCCCGGTGACCCGGGTCCGGCCCGCCGAGCGAGCGAGCACGCCGCCACCGGTTCCGCCGCCACGTCCCTCGACACCGGCAGGTCGTCAGCTGCATCTGCCGCTGCCCGATCTCCCTGTCCGCCGGCGCGCACGCCGCACTCCCCGAGGAGGAAACCCCAGATGAGCACGCCCGTTCGTATTCCTGCCGATGTCGACCGGCAAGACCGGTTGATCGGCCCATTCACCGCCCGCCAGCTCGCAGTCCTCGCGGTCACCGCGCTACTGCTGTATCTCGCGTGGACCGCAACTCGTGAAGTGATCGCCCCCGCAGCGTTCTTGGCCGGAGCCGTCCCGCTGGGCACCGCGGTCGCGGTGCTGATCTTGACCACCCGCGACGGCCTGTCGGGCGACCGGTTGCTGCTGGCCGCCGTACGGCAACGTCTGCGGCCTTCTCGCCTGGTAGCCGCGCCCGAAGGGATCGCTACGGCACCACGGTGGCTCACCCGCGCTGCGGGTCGAGGGAAGAAGCCGCTGGTGCCGCAGCCTTTGTCGGCCAAAGCATTACAGCTACCCGAGGCGGTCACCAGCGCCAACGGGGTCGGGGTGGTCGATCTGGGCCCGGACGGGCTGGCTGTGGTCGCAGCGGCCGGGACGGTCAACCTCGCCCTGCGCACTCCCGAGGAGCAGGATGCCCTGGTCTCACAGCTCGGGGGCTGGCTGCACACGCTGCGCCAACCGGTGCAGATCCTGTTGCGGTCGACGCGCCTGGATCTGACCGGCCAGCTGCAGAGTCTGTGGCGTTCGGTCGGTGAGATGTCACCGGAGCTGGCCGCTGCCGCGCACGGTCACGCCGACCACCTGGCCGGACTCGCGGCCGGGGAGGACCTGATGCACCGGCAAGTACTGCTGGTCTGGCGTGAACCCCTCGACCTCCCGGCGACGAGCGACAGGCTGGGTGGACCGACGCCGGCGGCGATGCTGGGCTGGCTGGTCGCGGGGCGTCGGCGTGCTCGACGGGAATTGTCGGCCGCGGCACGGCGCGCCGCGGAGGCCCGGCTACTGCGGCGGGTGCATGAGGCCGCCGACCTCCTCGCCCCGATGGGTGTCACCGTGACACCGCTCGATGACGCGCAGGCCACCGCCGTGGTAACCGGCGCCTGCAACCCCGGCAGTCTCGTTCCCTCCTCCGCAGACATCGCCGGCCCCCACACCGTCATCACCACCGACGGCCCGGACACCGAGACCTCCACCGATATCGAACTGGCCGACGATATCGACGCACACCCGCATCGGCGAGGATCCCTGCGTCGCCGACGTCGCCAGATCGCCGGTGCCGCAGCTGGATTCGGGCCGGATTCGCTGGCGATCGGGACACGGCACCTCGAAGTAGGGACAGGATGGGTGGCGACGCTCGCCGTCACCGGGTATCCGCGTGAGGTCACCGCCGGCTGGCTGGCTCCGCTGCTGTCGCACCCCGGCCGCCTCGACGTTGCCCTGCATATCGATCCGGTCGACCCGGTCACCGCCGCCTCCCGGCTGCGGCGCCAGCTCGCCCGGCTGGAGTCGACCCGATTTCACGATGCCAGCTACGGCCGCCGCACCGATCCCCTGGTGGAGGTCGCGGCCGAGGATGCCGCAGAACTGTCCTCCCGGGTGGCACGCGCCGAAGCTCGACTGTTCCGAATCGGCCTGTATCTGACCGTGCACGCCCGCTCGGAAGCCGAGCTGGCCGACGAGGTCGCCGCCGTCCGCGCCCTGGCAGCCAGTCTGCTCGTCGACACCTGCCATCTGTCCTACCGCACCACCCAGGGCTGGGTTTCCACGCTTCCGCTGGGTCTGGATCTGGTGAAGGTGCGCCGCACCTTCGACACCAATGCCCTTGCGGCGGCGTTCCCGTTCTCCAGTCCGCAACTGCCTGTTGGTGATCCGGCCCGCGCGGCATCGCCAGAAGGGGTGCTCTACGGGCGAGACGCCGCATCCGGGCTGGTGTTCGTCGACCGGTTCGGTCCCGAGGCGCACAACCATAACGCCGTCGTGCTCGGCCGTTCCGGCGCCGGTAAGAGTTACCTGGTCAAGACCGATATTCTGCGGTCGCTGTATCGCGGGATCGAACAGGTGATCATCGACCCCGAAGACGAGTATCGCGCGTTGACCGAGGCGGTCGGCGGCACCTATATCCACCTCGGCGCCCCCGGGATCCGGCTCAATCCCTTCGATTTGGAGGTCCATACCCGCCCCGACGGCCGCCGCACCGCACCGTCGGATGCACTGAATCGACGGAAACTATTCTGTCACACCGTGATCCGGGTCCTGCTCGGTGACCAGACGGCTGCGCAGCGTGCCACGCTCGACACCGCTGTGACCGCCACCTACGCGAGTGCGGGGATCACCGAGGACCCCGCGACGTGGACCAGGCCCGCCCCGACCCTGGGTGTCCTGTGTGAGCAGTTGGCCGCGCTCGGTTCGGCCGTGGCTGATGACCTTGCCGCGTCGTTGGCTCCGTTCGTCGGCGAGGGCGCGTTCGCGGGCCTGCTCGATGGGCCGACGACGGTCAGCCCGGATGCGGCGATGGTCGCCTACTCGTTGCGGGAGCTGCCCGATGAGTTGAAGACGATCGGGACGCTGCTCGTGTTGGATGCCACCTGGCGGCGAGTCGCCAACCCGGCGAATCGTCGGCCGCGGATGGTGACCGTGGACGAGGCGTGGCTGATCATGCGCCAGACCGCCGGTGCGGAGTTCTTGTTCCGGGCCGCGAAGTCGTTCCGCAAGTACTGGGCCGGCCTCACGGTCGCCACCCAGGACTGTGCGGATGTGCTGGGCACCGAACTCGGTAAGGCGATCGTGTCCAATGCGGCCACCCAGATCCTGCTGCATCAAGCGCCGCAGGCGATCGACGAGGTCGCGACCGCGTTCAAGCTCTCGGACGGAGAACGACAGTTCTTGTTGTCGGCGGCCCGCGGGCAAGGGCTGATCGCTCTCGACGGCACTGACAGAGCCGTGTTCGCCTCGATGGCCTCCGTCGAGGAGCACGCGCTGGTCACCACCGATCCCAGCGAACTCGCCGACACCGCAGATGCCGAGGAGTCAGGTCTCGACATCACCGAACCCGCCCCGTTCACTCCGATTGTCACCGACGACAACGCCGATGTCGACACCGGACTGGCGGATGAGGACGGCGACGGGGACGTCTACGTCGATGTGCAGGCGGCATAGGCCATGTCCCTCATGCTGTTTGCGGCGGACCACGGCATCGTGGGCGAGCTGCTGCTCGACCCCGCCGCAGCGATGCGCGAACTCGCCGACACCGCTTTACGGGTGGTGACCGGTCCGGCGGCGGTGATCGCTGTGGGGCTGATGGTGGGCGTGCTCGCCGCGGCGAGGGTTGCCGAGCGACTGCGCCGGCACCGGCTGGCCACCGACGCCCGCCAGGTCACCGTCCTCACGCCTCCCAAGGTCGATCCGAAGGGGGCGGAGGCACTGTGGGCGCATCTGACCGGGCAGCTGCGCCCGTCCTGGCGGCGGATGCTGTTCGGGCAACCGCATCTGGGGTTCGAGTACAGCATCACCCCCGAGCACGGGGTGGCGATTCGGCTCTGGGTACCCGGCCGGATTCCGCCAGGGTTGGTCGAGCGGGCGGTGGCCTCCGCGTGGCCGGGCGCGCACACCCGCACCGCCCATACGGTCTCCCCGCCGCTCACACCTCCTGGGCTTGAGGATCGTCGGCTGCTGTCCGGAGGTGAGCTGCGGCTCGGGCGCCGGGAAGCACTGCCGATCCGCACCGACTACGGCGGCGCGGACCTGGTTCGTGATCTCATCTCCGCCGCCGATGATCTGGGCCCCGGGCAGGCCGCCTGCGTGCAGGTACTGGCGCGACCGGTCACCGGCCGCCGCGTGCGGCGCGGCACCCGAACCGGGACCGGTGCGGCATGGCCTATCCCGCTGCTGCGGGAGGTGCTCGATCTGCTCACCCCGGGCCCGGTCCGCCGCGCTGGCCGCGTCCGTGCCGCGGCGGCGGCCCAGTCGAGTGATCGGCAGGCCGCGATGCGCGAGACGACCGAGCAGCGGGCCGCCGCCGGTAAAGCCCGTGGTGCGCACTGGGAGACCGTCATCCGCTATGCCGTGTCGGTGCCCGATACCGGTGACCGGGTCGCGGCGCGGGCCGTTGCGCGGGGTCGGGCGGATGCGCTGGCGGTGGTGTTCGGGTCCTGCACCGATCACAACTACTACCGGCACCGCCGCACGCGGCGGCTCGGCTCGGCGCTCTCGCAGCGGCGGCTGGGCCGCGGTGATCTGTTGTCGGTGCCGGAGCTGGCCGCACTCGCCCATCTTCCGCATGATCCGGCCATTCCTGGTGTGCAGCGGGCCGGAGCCCGCGCCATCGCACCGACCCCGGAAATCCCTGCGGCGGGACCGTATTCGAAACCCCTGGGCGTTGCCGACAGTCCCGGTGGACGCTCGGTGGCGGTGCGCGTCGCCGACGCCCGCCACCACCTGCACGTCCTGGGCCCAACCGGCGTCGGGAAGTCAACACTGCTGGGGCGGCTGATCCTCGAGGAGGCTGATCAGGACCGCGGCGTGGTCGTCGTCGATCCCAAAGGCGACCTCATCACCGACATCCTCGCCCGGTTGCCCCGGCGTTGCGCCGACCGAGTCGTCTTGTTCGACGCCGACTCCCGCAGCCGCCCGCCTTGCCTCAACCCGCTCGACACCCCCGCCGACCGAGCGGGGACCGACCGCGCGGTCGACAACCTGGCCACCATCTTCCACCGCACCTTCGCCCAATGGTGGGGCCCGCGCACGGACGACGTCCTGCGAGCAAGCCTGCTCACCCTGTGCCGCCAACCCGGCGTCGCCACCCTCACCGATCTACCGCGCTTGTTGACCGAGCCCGCGTTCCGCACCCGGGTCACCCGCGCCACCACCGACCCCGTCCTGCGTGGATTCTGGTCCTCGTATGAGGAATTGACCGACTCCGCACGCAACCAGGTCATCGGACCGTTGTTGAACAAGTTGCGGCACTTTCTGTTCCGGCAATTCGTACGCGACGCACTCGCCGCCGGACCCTCCACCGTCGATCTCGGTGACGTGCTCGACCACGGCGGCATCTGCCTGGCCCGGATACCCAAAGGCTCTCTCGGCGAGAACACCAGCCGCCTGATGGGATCGCTGCTCGTAGCGCGCACCTGGCAGGCCACCACCGCCCGCGTCGGCACCCACCCCGACCAGCGCCCCGACGCCACCCTGGCCCTCGACGAAGCCCACAACTTCCTCAACCTCGCCACCCCACTCGAGGACATGCTCGCCGAGGCCCGCGGCCTGCGCCTGTCTCTGGTCATCGCGCACCAAAACCTCGGACAGCTGCCGACAGACATGCGGGCGGCGGTGTCGGCCAATGCACGCAACAAGGTCATCTTCACCGCGTCCCCCGAAGATGCCCGAGACCTGGCTCGCCACACGACTCCCTGGTTGTCCGAGCACGACCTGACCCACCTCGACGCCTTCCACGCCGCCGCCCGGGTCTTGGTCCGCGGCCAGCAGGCGCCACCGTTCACCCTCACCACCCAACCCCTGCCACCAGCCGTGCCGGGGCGCGCCCGCGAGATACGCGCCGCTGCCCGTGCTCGCCTCGCCGCACCGCTTCCAACCACGGAGCCGGCAGAACCCGACACCGACGAACCGGGGCCGGATCTCACAAAATCTGCTGCTCCACCGGTCGGTGGCGGCGATCCCCGCCTGTCCTGACCCAGTGAGTCCACACGGATTCACCTGTCTAGCAAGGTAATTCAACTCTCGGAGGTTGCTGCGATGATCAATCACCCGGATAGGCAGAGGGATCTGCGAGCACCCCGACCAACCCGGGCACCGTCGGCGATCGGCCACGCCGGTCTGGCTGTGCGGCTCACCGGCAGGGATCGGTGGATTCTGCGGATGCTGCTCGAGCATCGCGTCCTGACTACCACCCAGCTCGCCGAGTTGGCCTTCCCCACCATCATCAAAGCCCGTCGCCGCCTCACCCTGTTGCACAGGTATCGGGTCGTCGACCGGT
Organism: Nocardia asiatica NBRC 100129; assembly: GCF_000308415.1. Taxonomy (GTDB): domain Bacteria; phylum Actinomycetota; class Actinomycetes; order Mycobacteriales; family Mycobacteriaceae; genus Nocardia; species Nocardia asiatica. The sequence continues at coordinate 8,311 of NZ_BAFS01000430.1, forward strand.
TCCGGCCCCTCCGTGCGCGAGGCACCGCCCCGGGGCACTGGGTCCTGGCTCCCGCCGGCGCCGCGGTGGTCGCCGCCGAAGCCGGTATCGAGGTCCGTGAGCTGCGTTACCGCCACGAGCGCGCCCTCGCTATCGCCCACAGCCTGCACCTCGCACACACCGTCGGCGTCAACCAATGGTTCACCGCCCTCGTCACAACTCCCGGCCACGGGCGGGTGCTGGCGTGGTGGTCGGAAGGCCGCAGCCGAGGGCTCTGGGGTGATCTCGTCCGCCCCGACGCCTACGGCCGCTACACCCACACCGGGGCGACCCTGGACTTCTTCCTCGAATTCGACCTCGGCACCATCACCCTCTCCTCGGTGGCCGGCAAGCTCGCCGGCTACGCCGAACTCGCCCGCTCCACGGGCATCGTCACTCCCGTTCTGCTGTGGGTGCCGACCACCGGACGCGAAACCACCGCCCGCCGTGCCCTCCTCGAGACGTGGCAAACGCTGCCCGACCCCGGCGCGGTGCCGGTCGCAACCGCCGCTGCCGATCTTCTCGATCCCACCGCAGAACATCCGAGCCCCGCCGACCGTGTCTGGCTGTCCCTCGATGGTCACGGCGGCGAACGACTGGCGCTGCACCAGCTCCCCGCCTCGTGGCCGCATCTCACCCCGCCCCCGGCGAGCATCCCGCAGTACTCCGCGCCGACCACGACCAGTGGGCCGGCGGTCCTCGACCCGCCGTCACCGATGCCGCCCTGCGAGACCGGAGGTTCGTGATGTTCGCCAAAGCACTCGGTGTCGGTTCGGCCGCGGTCGTGTTCTGCACGGTCGTGATCGCCGCGGTCGTCGCCACCGTCGCCGTCTACGACCATGCTCCCACCCCGGCTCCGGCACCGGGCGCGGCCACTGCGCCGAGTACCGAGGCCCTGACCGATATCCCGCCGGAGATGCTGGTGCTGTATCAGCAAGGCGCCGGCTCGTGTCCGGGCTTGGATTGGTCGGTACTCGCCGCGATCGGCAAGATCGAAACCGACCACGGCCGCTCCACTTTGCCCGGCGTCGCCGCCGGGGAGAACTTCGCCGGAGCCGGTGGACCGATGCAGTTCCTGGCCCCCACCTTCGACTCCGTCGTCGCCCGGCATCCGCTGCCCGCTGGCGGGGCGACACCTCCGTCGCGATACAACCCGCACGACGCCGTCCACGCAGCCGCCCATTACCTGTGTGATTCCGGCGCGCCGGGCGATCTCTACGCGGCGATCTTCGCCTATAACCACGCCGACTGGTACGTCCGCGACGTTCTCGCCCAGGCCGACCGCTACTCCACGCACGCCACCGCACCACCGCCCGGCAGCGGTGACTGCGCCGACCTACGGGCCGCGAGTCCCGCTGCCGCGACAGCGATCTCGTTCGCCTGCCAGCAACTCGGGCAACCCTACGTCTGGGGCGGCAACGGCCCCGAGGTCTCCGGCGGCTGGGATTGCTCCGGCCTCACCCAAGCCGCCTACGCCCGCGCCGGCATCGCCATCCCACGCACCACCTACGACCAAGTCCACACCGGGCCCTCTATCCCCGAGGACCAACTCCTGCCCGGTGATCTCCTCTTCTACGGCACCGACGCCGACGTGCACCACGTCAGCATCTACCTGGGCGCCGGGAAGATGCTGCACGCGCCGACCTTCAACGAGCCTGTTCAAATCTCGGAATACCGCTGGCGCGGCGATGACTACTACAAGGCCACTCGCCCCGCCGACCTCGCGCCGCCCGCTGCCGGTCCGGCACCGCAGCTCTAGACCGATCGGTCCGAGAGCGAGCCGTCACATCTCGACAGGAGGCTTCCCCATGACTCTACCGGCCACCGTCACCGCGCTGGCGGACTTCGCCCACATCCCGCCCGGCGGCACCGAACTCGTGCACCACATCGACGAAGTCGAGATCCCCATCGCCGACCCCCGCCGATGCCAGCACCAAGACACCATCTGCGCCGAATGCGCCCCCCCCTGTGGAAATCCCAGCACCTGTTCGCCGAACCCCTTCCCTGGGATCACGAACATCCCGACAATCCCAGAACCTGAAAACGGTGCCCGCGAAGACGTTCATCCGGACGAGGGCCAACCACTGGATGCTGCGGCAACGGCATATAGGCCCGGCACACCCAACCGCCATGCAGAGCACCGAGCATCGCGGCACAGAAGGGGCGATATCCACCGCTCGCGCCGGGCGCATATGCATGCCGCGACGCACGTGACCCGCGCGGCCCACGCGAGGGAAGCGAGCCGCGCGGGTCACGTCTGCGGGCTACTCGTTTCGGTTACCACCGACGGCGTTGGCAGCGGCGGAAGGATTGGTGAAGATGCGGCCGTCGGGCAGCATCAAGCCACCGCAGCCCGTGATCACCGCCGTGACCTCGCTGTCGGGACTGGCCAATCGATCGCCGACACGCACGTGTCCCGCGTCGAGCAGATCGCGGACGGTCACCCGGGCCACACGCTCGAACGGGAACGGCTCGTCGAATTCATAATCCAGCTGCCACGACGGCGCACACTCGGTGCAGATTCTGCCCTCGCTATGGATGCAATCATCCACACAAGTCACCTGGAAAGTAACTTCCCGGATGCGGTGGACGCATTCACTGGTGCCGATGACGGTGTAGGACTCGTCCAATCTTGCAGTGAGAACGGTGTTATCCATGAGAAGTCTCCAAACTGTTCCGAAAAGTTGTGCGTAGCGAGTGATTTCACGAGGGCCCCTCCGCCGACATCGCGCACATGATCTGCGCTGCCCACGCCGGGGCCAGTCAGCTTCGCCAGGAACGGTCGTTCCCGAGCCCGACTTGAGAAGATGCTGCGACTCAGCTGGTTTCGCGATTGTCGTGGTCAGTGGGCATGCGGCTTCTCCGGAGTTCGATCGAGGGAATCGTGATTGGCGACCCGGCCGGGGTGGTCACCCATTCATCGGCAGGATTGCCGAACCACGGGTTTCCACGACCATCGACGCTCGATAGACCCGGGTTTGTCAAGACCACACCGAAACGGAATCAATTCCCATGCAGACAGTCACGGCCATTTCAGTGACATACCGCCGATATGACCGCTTCGTTCCCGATTCCGCTTGACAATTCACCCCGTATCGAGCGTCCATGGAGACCGGCGCCCCACGAATCCGAATTCCCGGGGTGCCGTCCCGGCCGGGACATGACGAAACACACCACCAGCCACCATTTCCCAGGAGAATGTCATGTCCACCACGACAGAATCTGCCCGCACCGCCGTCGAAGACGCCCTGTGGGCGGTCATCAGCGCTGACCCCAAACCCGCCGCCGAACTGGCGACCGCCGCAGGAATCAGTCAGTCGAAGACCCGCAAGCTCCTCAACATGTGGGCCGCCGACGGCAGCATCTCCCGCCACACCGACGAGACCAACCCCCACGCCGCCGCCCGCTGGAGCATCGCGCCCACCACCGAACCCGACACCGACACCTCCGGCGACGGCGAAGCCCCTGACGATGCTGAAACTCAGCCCCGCACACCGGAGACCGACGCCTCGCATCTCGATGACTCCACCCCGCCCCCGCCGAACATCGACGAAATCGTTGACAACGCCACAACTTCGGACGAACCGGCCACCGACACCGACACCGATGATGCGGGACCAGCCGGTCATACCGGCGAAGGGTCGCCGCATCCGGACAAACTCGCTCCCGGTGCACTGCGGGGGCTGGTCGAGGATCACCTGCGTGACCACCCGGGCCAGGAGTTCACCCCGCACCAGATCGGCAAGGCGCTCGGTGGTCGGTCCTCGGGCGCAGTCCACAATGCCCTCGTACGGCTCACCGACTCCGGGGTCGCGGAGATGACCACCACGCGCCCCAAGAAGTTCGCACTCGCACCGTCCTCCCAGTCCTGAACCGAACCACCCGGACCCGGCGGGAGTAGAGCGGCCACCCTGTCAAAGGGCAACCGCCCTACTCCCGCTCTCGCCATTTCCAGGACGTACGCCCGTCGATGCCCGCCCAGCCGTCGCGAACGCGCGTCCCCGATCCCCATCGCCCCGTCTCCTGTGGCGCGCGAACGACAACCGCCTGGCGCAGATTCGGTGGGTTCTGCGCGCCGACCCTGACCATCCTGATTCGCCGGGCAACGCATCCGAACACCCCTTTGAGTCGCATACCCACCGTCAGACCCGCTGAAGGGCGTCTTCCGTTCGCCCCGTCCGTTCCTCTCGATGGCTTTGCTGACCCGTTGTGTCCAAAAGACCCCTGAAATCCCGGAGTTCCCAGTGCGGCGAGAGAACTCACCCGCACGACCGAATACGACGTCCCTGGGAGCCCCATATGTTCAATCTCCGACTCACACCGTGGCGTGCGCCCGCCCGCCGCAACCGTGCAACAGCCCCTCGGTTCGCCGCGCGTGCGGTAGCGGCTGCGGCTGTGGTGGTTGTCGGCGCCACCGCCGTCACCACCGTCGCGACCGGAGTTGCCACCGCAGAACCTGGCAGCGCGGCATGCCCCCGATGGACGGCGGTCCTGGTGCCCGGCACCGGCGAAACCAATCCGGGCGCTGACCCCACCCGATCGGTGGGCATGCTGGCACCGATCGGTGACGGGCTGCGCGCCCGCTACGGCAACGACATCGACGTACGGTCCCTGGCCTATGCCGCTGCCCCCGCCCCGTACCAGCAGTCGGAATCCGGTGGAGTACAAGCTCTGTCCGGGCTGCTGGCGGGGCTGTGTCCGACCACTCAGGTCGTCATGGCCGGGTACTCACAGGGTGCCGATGTCGTCGGCGACGTCACCTCCACCATCGGCCGCAGCCAAGATCCGATTCCGGCCTCGCGAGTGCTCGCCGTTGGTTTGTTGTCCGACCCGAACCGTGACCCGAGCACACCGCAGCTCGGACAACCGGTCGACGGGCAAGGGATCGCCGGCCCCCGCGACAACTTCGGCAGCCTCGCCAACCGAGTACGCACCGTCTGCGCCGCCGGCGACCTCTACTGCGCCACCTCGCCGGAAGAATCGCCCGGACTTGCCGCTGTCGGCCGCGCGTTCACCGGCAACTCCTCCCTCCTCGACGACACCACCACCACTTCGTCTTCGACCGGTGTGCTCGATCCCTCCTCGGTGACACGGCAGGTCATCCTCGTGCTCGGCGGTCTCGCCGAGTTCGCCGCGAACTTGCCCGCTATCGGCGACAACGTGCTGCGCCTGCCGCCCACCGTGCTGGCCGGAGACATCGGCGGCACCCACCGCATCAGCGGCGAACTCAACAACCTGTTCAGCCCGCTGGTTCGCATCGCCGACCAGGTCGACCTACGCCTCGTCGCACGTGCACTCTCGATGGCCGCAGCCGCCGACCCCAGCGGCTGGACCGCCGTAGCCGCCCAAGTCGTCGGCATCATCGGCCGAGTCGACCTCGGCCGCGTCGCCACCGACATCGGTCTCGCCCAAGAAGTCGCCTGGCGCGCCGTCGACAAACTCGCCCTCGGCGATCCCGTCGGCGCCGGCCTCGAACTGACCGGACTCGTCCCGGTAGCCGCCGACCTCGCCGCCACCGCGGCCTCGGCGCTCGTCGGAGACGGAGCCAGCCAGCTCACCGGTCTGGTCGCCGACCTCACCGCCCGCACCGACCCCGCGACCAGCGCTGCCCTGTCCGACATGGCCGACCTTGTCCGCCAAGGCAGCGACGCGGCCGAGTTCTACACCTCGGGAGTACACCAAACCGGTTACGGCCCCGGCGTCCAGGACGTTCTCGACTCGCTCGCCAGCAGCATCGACAACAGCAAGTGAACCTATGAATCCGGCCGGACCCTCACAGGGCGGCCAGCTTGGGGCCCGGCAGACGCCGGGCCCCTGCTCGTGGATGGTGGTCTCGGCGAAGTTGGTTCTCGACGAGCACGCGAGAGGATAAGCTCTCCTGCGGAGTGACAGGCCGCGCACGCGCTCCTCGTTCTCGCCTGAGTTGCCTCGCCCACGCCGGTTCGGTGACGTTGATGGCCAAGGTCCTTCCCGGGGCCCGCGTTCACACTTCCCCTGTTCGCATGCTTGTTCGTTGCAGGCAGGGTGGCGTGGGCGCCTCTGCCGGGAATGGACGAGAACATGCCGAAGAACAGCAGTGCGCGGCGGCGCCGTCGCGCTCGCAGGATCGCAGCCGAGGACGGCGTGCAATATGCCGAAGCTCTCCGACGCGGCGAAAAGCAGGCCGCGCAGGCACGCGAGCAGGCCGAGAGGAACTCACGGCTGCGTCCGTTGAAGATCAGCGTCGACGGGACCGGGAAGTATTGGCGCCGTGCCGATGCCGAACAGCTGGGGCCTGACGGCCTGGCGGATCCCACCTGCGAGGATGTCCTCGCCGCAGCTGATGTGCTGTTGCCGAAGGTCCACGCACTTCAGTCCGCCAAGTTGACGCCGACGACCGTGGTCGTGCCCTACTGGCAGCGAGACACACTGAGCCAAAGCGAGTTGAACGAGGAATTCCGCACGAAGGTCTCGCAGGTACTCGACGACCTGAAGCGCGTGCGTGCCGACGCCGAGATCCGCTGTGTCGAGTGGAGGACCGTTGCCGCCGCCTACTACGGAGTGGATGTCAAGCTGCGAGGGCTGGATCGAATCACCGGGGAGCGGCTGAGCGACCTGCTCGATTCCGCCCTGGACTCGGCTGCCGTGCTGTCCATGACGGCTGAAGCCGTCCACAATCGCGGGTGCCTGCTCGGCTCGGACCGTTCCCGTCGCCTGGGCTGGGGGTACTCACCATGTGGTGGCGGTGAGGTCCGGGTGCGCGTCCGGATCTTCGATGACGAGGTTATCGTCACCGTCCCCGGGTGCCCCCGGCACGCTGCCGAGGAGATCGTCTACTTCGACTACGAGGTCGAAGACGGCATGGTCGGTATCGAGGTGATGGGCGGCACGACCGCGGACCTCGATGTGATCTACGACATCACCGAACAGGTTCGCCGCGAGCGCGACGAACTCCGGCGAGAAAGGGAAAAGGACAAGTCCGGGAGCTGGACGGTACCCGTGCCGCCGTGGCGACGTGGCGCGGACTATTGGTGATCGCCAGTCGGGCCCTTCGATGACAGGTTCGCCGGTGTCATACCCGGCGGCGGGGTGGGTGCCCCAGTTGATTTGGGCCAGCCGGTCGCCAGGCGCGTGGTGGGACACCCGAACGCAGACAGCTGAACAGGGCGCTGACGATGCCCTGGGGCCGCTGGTATGGCGGCCCCAGGGCATCAGCGGTGCTGCATTCCGCGCGGGTCAATATGGCCCGCGTCTGCTGCTCCTGGTGTCGGCGGCAGCCGGGCCGGGTAAAGCGGCCCCTCGATCGCCAGGTTGTGGCGGCGAGTGCGTCGGAAGGATCTCGAACGGGTCGGATTCGAGCAGGATCAGTGATCTCCCGTTGTCCCAGTCGACAAAGATCTGGCCGGGGCATGAACTGGGGATCCGTGTCACCGTTCCGATTGTTCCGATTTCCAGCGGCGCGGGATCGTCGGGCATGAGCCCGGTGATACGAACGCGGTCACCGACGCGGGGTGTGATCATCGCGGTTGTTTCCTTCTTCTCGTTCATCGGCGGCGGGAATGGTGTCGTGCAGGTCGAGACGGAATAGCCCCTGCTCGTGTGGTGGCTGGGTCAGTGCATTGTTGCTGTCGGCGGCGCGGATATCGCTGGCGTAGAAACTGATGTCGAGGTCGAGTTCGTGGTCGCGAATGTTGTTGCCGTCGTGGTCGCGGAATCCGGCGACGCCGAGCCCGCCGTAGGGTGCCCAGTCGAGCAGCACGGTGCTGATCGAGGGATTGCGACGGCCGATCTCGGCGGTGATGATCGCGAGGACAAGGTCGGTGATGCGCTGTTCCCGTGCACGCCCGAAGGGCAGGTCGTACGCGGCTTCCAGCTGGGCGCGTAATGCGTCGGTGTGCTGGTGGCTTGGGGCAGGACCGGTGGCCGATGCGCTGCTCGTCGCAGATTCGTTCCAGTTCATGACGTGGCTCCTCGGGGCATTTTCGGTGGCCGCAGGTGATTTGGACGCGGTGGGTGGCGGGGCCGCCGGAGTGGGATCAGTGGGGGTGGGGCGTGGGCATGTGTGCCCATGCGGCGGGTAGCGGCCCGCCGGTGTCCAGGTGGCTATCGAGCGCGGCCATGGTGTCGTTGGCCTCGGCATACAGGGCTTCGAGCCGGTCGTGGTGGTCGGCGCAGGCAGACGAGTCCTCGGTGCCGTCTTCGCGGGTGCTGTAGCAGTCGATCTCGTCGCGGATGCGCTGTTGCAGGACGCGGAACCATGCGAGCAGTTCGTCGGAACCGGCCGGTTCGGCGGCGCTGTGTCGCTGAGGCTCGTCGGTGGCCGACAGCCCGGCGGCGACGACCCTGTCATCGAGTTCAGTCACTTCATGCAGCGCGAAGGCGAAGGTATGGGCGAGGTTTTCCACGGGTTCGCCGGGGTCGGGGGTGTCGCCATCTCGGAGTGCGGTGGCGATGGTGTTCAGCCGCCCGGCGAGGTCTTCGGCGTGTTCAGCGGCCTCGTGCCGCTTTCGGCGCAGCGCCTCCATCGCTTGGTCACGTTGGGCCTTCTTGAAGGTCTGCATCCGGTCTCGCCATTCGCGGGACGGTTCCGTATCGGCAGGCACCAAGGCCCACGGTGGCGCGAAGCCCCGCCTGCCGTCGGCTGTTTCGATCGCGCATTCCGCGACCTCGTCGTTGAGGTAAATGGAGCGGACCCGGCCGCGCCATGTCGGGTTGTCACGACCGGTCACCTCGTCACCGACCCGGATCGGGCACTCGGCCCCGAATCGGCTGACCTGATCGCCGGTGGTGTTCGCCGCGCTGACCGGTGCCTGGTTGACCGTCGGGGTGGTGTCGCTGTTCATCATGGCCGAACTCCTAAAGAGGTTGGTAGTGTGCCGATTTCGTCTCGGTCGGTGCGCTATGGGCAGTCGAGGGCATCCGTTGCGACACGCTTGGACAGGCCGAACACGTCGGTGCGCATGATCTCGGCGGTGCCGTCGCGGCGGAATCGGACGATGCGGACCAGGGTTCCGGCCGGTAGCTGTACGCCGTGGAACCAGATCGGCCGGGTGGTCGAGCCGATCAAGGTTTCGCTGTCGGATTCGGTGGGTGACTGCGGATCGGGTGCTTCCGCTGCTGTTGGCGTGGTGCCGTGGGTGTCCATGTTCTTGCCCCTTCGTTCGGTGGTGGGTTCGGCGCGGGCAGTTGGATCCCGCTGGTGGCTGATTGGCTGCCGCTACGGGAGTCAGGCAGTGCGTACGGCGGCGGTGGCCGCGCGGCCGATGGCGTGGGCGGTGGTAGCGGGGTCGGTGATCAGGTGCAGGTTCGCGCCGTTGAGGGGGTCGGGTGCCGTGCCGGTGTCGGGTGCCAGCCACAGCACGGCACAGCCGGTGGCGCGGAGCCGATCGAGGAGTTTCTGGGCGCGGTCGCGGTTGCTGCCGTCGTAGTAGCCGTCGGAGATGATCACCAGCAGGCGGGTGTTTTCCGGGCGCGACAGCTCGAGGGCACCGTCGAGGGCCTCGATGGCGTTGTCGATGGCGTGCAGGAAATCGGGGCAGCTGAATTGGGTGACCCGGGCGGGCGCGGTGCCCGGGTAGGTGATCGGTGCCACCGATGCGCCGAAGGTGACCGTGGCGGTAGCGGCGGGCATGGTGGCCAGCTCGGCCGCGCGGGCGATGATCCATGCGGCCGAGGCGACCGGGTCGGCGTAGTCGCTCATGGAACCGGACACGTCGCAGGCGATACCGACCCGCAACGGCGGGATCGGCACGGTTTTGCGGGTAGTCCGGGTGAACGGTTCGGCCGTGGGCAGCGCCCCGGCGGCGCGTTGGGCTTCGCGGGCCAGTGCGCCGCGCATCCGCAACCGGCCGGGCGGCAACGCGGAGGTGGTTTTGATCGTGGCGCGTTCGCGCTGTGCGGCGTTGTTGAGGGCGCGGGCCAGCACCCGGGCGGCGGCGCGTTCGTCCGGGTGCGGCGTGCGGGTGGCGCGGGTGCTGGCACTGGTGCCGGTCCCGTTGCCGTT
>NZ_BAFS01000429.1 GCF_000308415.1 Nocardia asiatica NBRC 100129
GGGCGATCGCCGCACCGATCCCTCGTGCGGCGCCGGACACTATCGCAACTCGCTCGCCCATGAGCGCATCCCTTCGTCGGTCGGATGTCGAGTCAGTCATACCGCACCGTCTCCGCCGTGGCGGCGACGACCGGCAGCCGACCGCCGCCGGATCGGCGCGAGGTGAGATACCGCGCGCCTCGAGCGGAAAGCTTGCCCGGCTGCCCGCCCCGGTGTTTCGATCGGCACGTGACCGACCAGAACGAGGTTCCCCGTATCGTCAGCGCCAGCCGTGAGATCAGCGCGGGTCCGGCGGAGATCTTCGAGCTCATCGCCGATCCCGCCGCGCAGCCGCGATGGGACGGCAACGACAACTTGGCCGAGGCCGCGCCGGGGCAGCGGGTGCGGGAAGCCGGTGCGGTCTTCAGCACCACGCTGACCAACGGAGCCGTGCGCGACAACCATGTGGTGGAGTTCGCCGAGGGCAGCCGCATCGCGTGGCGCCCATCCGAACCCGGCGGACAGCCGCCCGGCCATCTGTGGCGCTGGGAGCTGGAGCCGGTGGGCGAGGGTCGCACGCGGGTGACCCACACCTATGACTGGACCTCGCTCACCGACGTGCGGCGCCAGGTCCGCGCTCGCGCGACCACCGCGGACAAACTGTCGGCGTCCATCGCCCGTCTCGCCGCGCTCGTCGAGCAGCGGGCGATTCCGGCGCAGGAGTAGACGCTTCGTCACCGTAGATCGTCGCGTGTGCAGCGGATTCGGAGCGGGTTGATACCGGCCGTGGGGAACCCGGAACGCCGATGGTTGTTCCTCGCCATCCGGTCTCCTGCCGGGCGTTCGGCGTGCCACGGCCGGTCCACCGTGGTCCGGTAACCTTGCCCGAATGACCTCGCCACGCCGTGTGAACAGGGGACCGAAGGCGGCGGCCGGCAATCGGGCAGCCTTGATCCAGGCGGCGCGCGAGGTCTTCGCGGACAGCGGTTTCGATGCGCCGTTCAGCTCCATCGCGCGGGCCGCCGGCGTTGGGCAGGGTGTGCTCTATCGGCACTTCCCGACGCGGGAGAGCATCGCGCTGGCGGTGTTCGAGGAGAACATCGACGGCATCGAGGCGCTGGCGGCCGACCCCGCGGTCACCGTCGACGATCTGCTGGCGATCATGGTGGACCAGATCACCACCTCGGCGGCGTTCATCGCGATGATCCATCCCACCAACACCGACGACATGCGGCTGTTCGAGGTGGCGCGACGGCTGATCACCCTCATCGCGGAGAAGCTGGAGGACCCGCGGCAGCGCGGCACGATCAGCGCGGACATCACCACCGCCGACGTCGTCCTGGCGCTGGCGATGCTGGCGGCCGTCCTGTCGAAGACCGACGCGCAGTCGAAAGCGGAGACCGCCCGGCAGGCTTGGGCCTTGCTGGATCGCGCCCTGCGCGGTTGAGCAAGCGGTGCGCGGTCACGGCGAGTGGTCGATGGCTGTCAGCGCGTCGGCGACCCGCTCGAAGGAACGGATGACGTGCAACAGCCCGTTGCCGAATTCCCGTTGGCCCACGTCGATTCCGGTTTCCGCCGACCAGCGTGCGAGTAACCGGTGTACCGTGGCTTCGGCGCCGCGGGTGCGCAGTCTCACCGCGGCGGCGTGGACCTGTCGCTGTCTCGAATCATCCACGGCGGCAATGCCTTCGGCGGTATGAGTGGCGGAGTCGCTGATGATGTCGACCAGTTCGACGAGCTCGTCGGCGAGCCCGATCAGATCGTGGATCTGGGCGATCTCGGCGGTGATCGCCATCTGGTCGATACAGCAGCGCAGCAGCACGCCGAGATGGCGCAGACGTCCGGGCAGCGGCCGGATCGGCGCGCCCAGCGGCGTGAGGTCCGCCAAGCGGTGCCGGATGCTGAACGGGTCGGCCGGGGGAGCGCCGAACTCGGCGAGAACGACGGCGCCGGCGCGGAGATCGAGCGCGGTCGCGGTGAGCGGGTTCTCCGGATCGGCACGACTGGTGAAGGTTCGCATGCGTGTCCTGGTGGTCGTCGCCGAGACGCCGACTTGCCCATGCCGCCCCCCTCGGTCGCAGGTGGAATGGTCGCGTGGCACCGCGACAGTAGAGTTTGCCACGGCATTGCCAACGGGTGTGGTCCGGGCCTGGTGAGATTCCGGACAACATTGTCCGGTAGATAACAGTCTGGACGATCCGCGCAGAGTCGTCAAGCAATTACCCGTGGTGGTGTTCCGTGCGTGCGGACAGGTGTCCCGCGACCGCGCGGGCATTGAGAAACGCTGTTGAGTGAGGTTCTTGCGTCGTTCGGTGAATGGCTCAGGCGGTGTGCCGGACGGTCGCGACCGTGGCTGTCTACTCGGACGCGGTCGACCGTGCTGGACGAACGAGCGGTAGCGCCGCGATGAGATGTCTGAGCGGTAGGTGAATCGAGTTGTTTGACCAGAGAATAGCTGTATAGGTGAGATAGGTCACAATCAGGCTCGTTCGAAGTGCCGTCGCGGGCTCGCTGCCCGCCTTAGTGTGTGCGGCAGAACCTTCCGGCGAGGGGGCCGGCGATCCGCGGTTACCCGCCGTCCCCGCTCTCCGGATCCTTCGCTGGTTCGGCATGCGGCCGCCCACGGGCCGCCCGACTCGCTGATCCGCTATGGCCGGCGCGATGGCTGGTACCCATCGCAGTTGGTGTCCGCGGCCGGACCTGTCGATACCTTCGTTGGTGACAGCGGGATGGGAACCATGGCTGAACGATCCGTCGATTCCGTTGACCGAAGCGCTCCAGGACTGCGCTCCGTCGCTCGCTGGCGAGCCCAGGCTCGCCGGTGCCCACATCGCTACCGCTTGGCGGTGGCCGCACCCGGCGTCGCGGACGTCGTGCGTTACGCGGGTGGGTGGCTGTTCGACCGAACCGTCGCGCGATGGGAGGTCACCGTGCTGGTGAGCGACCATCCGGATACCCGCCCGCTGCGCATCCTCGGCGCGACGGTGCTCGACCTCGACCAATTCCTGGCCGCGCCGATGCGCGAGACGTGGCCGCACGCGATCGCCGTCGCGTCCGAGATGTATCTGGGCGACAGCCGGATCCGGGATGGTGTGCTCGACTGCCTAGATCGCGGGCTCACCGAGGTGACGATGTGGGGCGAGGGGCTTCCCGCGGAACTCGACCATCGGGTCGGGTCGGTCCAGCATCGCGTCAGCCTGGCCGGGCGGGCCTTCAAAGCGCGTGCGCTGCAGGCCGCCGGGCTCGCGACCGACGTGGTATCCCACACCGAGGCGTTTCGCGCGGGGGAGTCGCCGATGGACCGGAGATTCGGCGTCGACCTCGTGCCCGCGGGATGACGGGACATCGCGCCGCGGCAGCGCTCGGCGGCGCGTCGGACCCGTCCGGGGTGCGGTGGGCGCACGCGCTCGCGCGCAGGCAGTGGACGAATTCGCACGAAGGTGAGTGACCGTCGGGTCGCTGTGCCCACCGCGGGGAAAGGCAATTTTTCAAGTTAGCCTAACCTTATGAACGCGACCGCGGTGGTGCACGAGCCGAGCGAGCGGAACGTCCGAGCGCGCAAGAGAAGTCGCAAACCGGCGCGGCGCACGCTGATCTCGATACACCGCTGGTCGGCGCTGATTCTCGGCTCGGTGCTCGTCGTCCAGGCGACATCCGGCGCGATTCTGCTCTACCACGCCGAACTGTTCCGGGCACAGCACGCCTCGTTCTATCGGCACACCGACGCGCCGCCGGTGGTCGACACCGAGCGCGCCGTGGCCCTGGTGCGGGCGGCCGATCCCGGCTTCGAGGTCGGCTGGGTCGGCCGGGACGCCGGCGTGATCGTGATCGGGAACCCGGAGTACACCGCCGCGTACTCCGTGGACCCGGGCTCCGGACGGATCAACGAGCGGGTGAACCTGACCGACGGCGTACTCGGCTGGCTGGTCAACCTGCACGACTGCGCATTCGGCTGTCTGCGGTACTCCGGCGCGCTGCCGATTCTGGAGAACCAGGCTCCGCTGATCGGAATCACGTGGGCGGCGTCGATTCTCTGCGCGCTCGGCTTGCTGCTGATAACGCTCGCGGTTTCCGGTGCGGTCATCTGGTGGCCGTCCCTCGCCCGGCTGCGCAACGGTTTCCGGGTCCGGCTGCGGAAGGGGCGCTTCGCCCGGGACCGCGACCTGCACAACGTCCTCGGCATTGTCGCTGTGCCGTTCCTGCTCATGTGGGGGATCACCGGGATCACCATCGAGTGGCCCGCCGTTCAGCGAGCTTGGCTGGTCGTGACCGGCGGCAACACGAACCTCGTGCGCACCGAGAAGTCTTTCGTGCCGCGTCCGAACGACGCGGGCCGAACAGCGATGACCATCAACGAGGCGGGTGCGATCGCGCTCGAGGCCGCTCCGGGGCGTCTCGCTTATCTGCTGCTCCCCACGGAGTCCGCCCCCTACTACCGGGCCTCCGTCGCCGGCGCGTACTCACCTCGCGAGCACCGGCTCTTCTACAGCGGTGACGTGCTGGTGTACGTGAACGCGCACGAGGGCTCCGATATCAAGGTGGTCGACGCGAGCCACGGCAGACCGCTGGCGAACACTTTCTATGCCAAGGTGTTCGAGCCCGCGCACTTCGGCTGGATGGTGAACGGTTGGTGGCGACTGGTATGGCTGGTTTTCGGCCTCACTCCGCTCGCGCTCGCCCTCACCGGCCTGTCGACCTGGCTTTTCCGCTGCCGAACCAAACGCCGCCGAGAGCGCGCGAGCGCTTAGCCGTACGAGCCCTCCGGCGGGTTACGACGGAAAGTGGATCACCTGCCTGGAGAAGATCGAGTCGGGGTTCTCGATCCGGTTCGCCGCTGCGACGACTCCCATCCTGGTGTCCGGATCCGCGGACCCGTACTCGTCCTCGCACAGCGATCGGAGCGTATCGCCCGCCACGCTGCGGCGGCGGTTCAGGCCGGGCACGACGAGCACCCGGCCGGGCTCCGGTTCGGTCTCCAGCGGCAGGTGGTTCGCCAAGGCGATGATCAGCGCGAGATGGTCGTCGCCGTACCACCGGGCGGCGAGGGCGCCGAACGTCTCGCCTTCGATCACCGTGTGGTGTCCGACATCGGCGAGTTCCGGAATCAGCAGCCACGCGCCTCGATGGATTTCGCGTTGCGCCACGCCGTTGACGACTTCCCAGAGCAGTTGAACGTCGATGTCCTCGGTTCCGTAGTAGCGGTGCGTGATCTGCTTGCGCGCCGCGGTGGAGTCGGCCGTGGCGACCAGATGGCGGCGCGTGATGTACGGGATCAGGAGCTGCTGTCCGACATCGATCGAATCCGGGTCGGCGAGATGGTTCTGGCGCGCGATCGCCGGGAACAATTCGCCGTCGCCGTACTCGCGCAGCGCGATCGCGAAGAGGGTATCGCCGGGTCGAACTTCATACTTCTTCATGTCCTTCGGTCTTCCTTTCCGAGGCTGCCGACAGTCGGGATAGTGGCGGTCCGGGCCGGATTCGTCACCGGCATCTCCGGCCGCGCCCCGTACGCGCACGTGCCATCTGCGCAGGGCTCCCGCACTCCTGAATGCTCGTCGCTCCGGACCGCGCGATCGTGAGTAGACGACTACTCGTTTTCACCGGGTGCGGGGCGTGCCGAGCCGACGTGGTCGGGATCAGCGGGAAACCGGGACGTCGGTGCCGGGCAGCCAGCTGTTGCCGGGCCGGGTCCATTGCCGGTCTTTGATCATGCGGCGAGCGGCTCGTTTGTTCCTGCCGAGGAGACGTTCGAGGTAGAGGCGGACGCTGAGATGGTCGGTCTCGTGCTGCAGGCAGCGGGCGAGATAGCCGGTGGCCGCGACGGTGGCGGGCTGCCCGGTCAGGTCGACGCCGGTGACCTCGGCCCAGTGCGCCCGACCGGTGGGAAACCACTCGCCCGGCACCGAGAGGCGCCCTTCCAGGTCGTCGGGATCCGGCATCGTCTCGGGAAACGGCGAGGTCTCCGGAAAAAGTGTTCGGCGACATAGACAAACTCGACACACCACCCTCTTGACCCGGCTTGATCGCGCGTTCCACGGGCGGCTGATACCGGGTCTGTCCGTGGCGAACTCGTGCTCGTCGCACCACCACAGTTCAAAGGACCATCGCGGTCGTAACCGGCTGGGACATCGCAAGATCGCCCTTCACTGCCGGACAGCACGAGACCGGAGCGCAACTTTGCGGTCGTGTGAAGAAGCTTTCGAGCGGATTCGCGCGTCATGCGGCGGGTAGCACCAAGACGTGGCGCACAGAGCCACAGTCGGTTTCATCCGCTACCGAAAGGAGCATGTGATGGCAGACAAGAACAACCCCGGACAGTTCGGTAACCGTTCGGACACCGAGGAGCAGGCGCGCCGCGGCGGCCAGGCCAGCACCGGAAGCTTCGGTGAGCGCCACTCCGCTGATCCGAGCGCGGCCGGCCGCAAGGGCGCCGAAGCGCAGCCCACGGAAGCGAAGGTGCGTGGCGGCCAGCACAGCCACAGCGGTCGCTGACACCGATCGAACACGGGCCGGGCGGGCTTTCCCGCCCGGCCCGTTGGTGTGCCGGGTAACGCGATGTCCGGCAACCGTATCCGCGACTGCCGTGGCCCCCGTCGCGCGACGGCGGACGGGGAATCGGTTGCCGTGCGGGACTCGATCGACAATTCCGCAGAGCCCCCTGCGAACTCGGCCACCGCGTGAGGAAAGATGACGGCCATGATCTCATCTCGAGTGTTTCGTTCGTCGTGGCGTACCGTGCCCGCGGTGCTCGCTGTCGTCGCCTTCGCGGCCGGAGGGGTCGCGACCGCACAGGCCGCGCCCGGCATTCCGTCCGTGCCGGGCGTCGTGCAGCGCCTGCAGATCAACCCCGGTCAGAACAGCGCCGAGGTCAGCGGCAACGTCGGCCAGGGCAAGTCGGACAGCTACTCCATCGCCACCGCCGCGGGCCAGCGCCTGAGCTTCGACGTCACCTCCGCGAACGGCAACGCGCGCGTCTCGGTCGCCCCGCTGATCGGCCCGCAGGTCGCCGCCGAGGTTCCGCATGCCGATCTCGTCGCCGACGGCAACGACTACCAGATCGTCGTCTCTTCCGCCGACGGCTCCGCGGCCGGCTACGTGCTGACCGTCACCATCTCCTGACGTTCCCCGCTCGGCCCAGCGACGAGCGGAATCTTTCCCGTCACCCGCCGGTCTGCCGCGTTCGCGCCAGAACCTTTCAGGCCGGCGGTGTTCGGACAGCTATCTCGCCGGTCAATTCGTAGTCGCCGGACAGCCGCAGTCGGTCTCCGCTCCAGAATCGGCCCGGGTCGTACCAGTCGGGGCTACGGTGTTGCGGCAGCAAGCCCATCGCCTGGTATGTCGCGGCGACGATCTCGGCACAGTACGCGTTCTCCAACTCGCGGGCCGCGGGCCGACTCGACTTGCGGCGAGGCAGGCGCGCCCGGCCGCGTAGCCAGCGCGCCGCCAAACCGGCGGTGGACGGGAACGGGGTGCCGTCGAGCCGGGCGATGGTGCGCAGCACGCTGTCCTCCATCTCCCGGCCGGCGGGCGGGTTCAACTGGCGCAACCACGCCTGCTGACCGTAGCGGTGGGCCCACACCAGCACGGCGTCGCGCAGATTGTGCAGCTGGACGCCACGGTGGGCGTTGCCCGACCACATGTCGGGCAGCGATCGTCCGAGTTCCGCGTGCCAGATCAGGGCGGGCAGATCATCGATCACGACGGACATCCCGACGTGGTTCACCGGACTGTTCGTCGTCATCCGGATCACCCGGTCAGCTGTGGAATGGCCTCGGAAGAGCCAGATGTCGCCCGTTCTGGTGACCTCGACCGCTCGGTCGAGACTGATGCCCGCACCCGTCATGGTCGTAGCCTATGCGTATGAGGTGGTGGAAGGCGTTGGGATTGGCGGGTGCGGCCGGTGTGGTCGCCACCGGTGTCGTGGTGGTGCGCGCCGAGCGCCGCCGCCGCGCCTATACCCCGGACCAGGTCCGCGAACAACTGCACGTGCGATTCGCCCAGGCGACCTCGGCGCAGGAAACCGTCGAGACCGCGGCGCAACCGCGGGCACTCTCCGGTGTCGGCGGCTATCTCCGACGGCTGTTCCGTCGCCGTTCCGCACGACCGAAGTGAGCGCGGTCCCAGCCTGTTCACGTGTCTCGGCGGGTCGACCCGTCCGAGCGTTTCGATGCGCCGACGCGACGCGGCAGGCGAAGGGAAGCGGGCGGATGGCTGTACACCCATTGGGCCACGGCTGTGATGGCCGAGCCGAGTGAGGTGGCGCCGGCGAGCAGGGGCCAAGAGGTCAGCCCAGCGGTGTCGTAGGAGACTTGCCGTACCCCCGGCACGATGAGGCTCCCGTTGCCGAAGGCCCAGCTCGTCACCATGCCGATCTGTCCACCCAGGTCTGAGGTGCGGGCGAGCGGGGCGCGCAGCTCGGGAGCTCTGCTGTTGATGTAGAGCACGGCGAGGACGACCAGCCCCGCGGTGGTCACCGTGGAGATCGTCGCCGCGCGCGCCAGCACCTCGGTGCGGTACCGCAGATTCGCCGCCACCACGCAGACGGTGACGACGATCGTGGCGGCGGCGAGAATGGCCGGGGCGCCGTTGATCCGCGCGGCCGGAGCCTGCGCCGATGACCAGACATTCAAATAGGAAGTGGTCGCGCTGACCCGGCCGAAGGCGTTGGCGCTGGCCTTCCCGTCGGCTCCGGCGACGCTCAACCACGGTTGGAACAGCAGGACGAACGTGACGACACTGCCGGCCCCGGCGCCCACATAACCCCAGTATCCGTGCAGTGCCGACACGATCGCCCGGAATCCCGCCCGACCGCCGCCGCCCCGTACGCGGTACCTCTTCGTTCCGAGTGTCGTTGACCGACCAAGGAGTTGGCTGCACATCGCCCCGAAATCAGCAAGAGGTTCACATCGAACCGGACCGGACAGAAGGTTCATCCGGACCGTAAGCGCTGCGGCATCTTCGGAGAACCATTGCGATCACCGTGATCTCGATCCCCGGTCGGCCTGCTGGAAATCGGCACTTTGCCCCCACCACGACACTGCCCTCGAGACGCTCCCCGCCAATAGCGGACAAGGACTCGGCGACGATTCCTACTGGCAACCTGGGGTGCGGGCGGACCTACCGAAGCTGAAGATCTTCGGAGCTGCGATCTTCGACGGGGGCACTCCGTTGCCACGGCACCGTTTCGTTGCACGGACGTAAGGGGCGCGACAGCACGTGTAGGGGTGTTCGTGAGGTGACCCGGGCACGCTGGTATCCCGAGAGACCGAAGGTGATCGAGGGTGAGATGACCGAACGGCGCACCGGCAACGCTGTCCGCGCGCAACGCCGCGACGACGGGCGGCGGATCGGATCCTGGTTGACCGCCGCGGCGGTCGTGCTCAATGTTCTCCAGCTTTTCGCGCTACCGCTGTCGCTGTTGCCGCGCGACGCCGCGTGGGGGTGGGTCCTGCTGCCGCTGGCCCTGCTGACCACGACGTTCTGGTCGGTGATCCACGAGGCCGTCCACGGCAACCTGCACCATCGGCGCGCCCGCAACGACCGGTACGGACGCGTGCTCGGGGTGCTGTACGGATCGCCGTTCGTGTTGCTCAAGGCCGGTCACCTGCTGCACCACCGCTACAGCCGGACCCGTGAGCGCGCCGAGATCTACGACCCCGCCACGTCCAGCTGGGTGAGAGCCGCGCCCGGGTACTACCTACGGCTCTTCGGCGGGCTTTATCTGCTCGAGGTCGCCGCGCTCGCGCTGGCCGTACTGCCCATCGCGGCGGTGCGCGGGCTGGCCCGTGCGGTCGACGGGCCGGACACGGTGGCGGGACCGCTGCTCGAACGCATCGCGCAGGCAGAGGTGTTCCGGCAGTTCCGCGTCGACGCATTCGCGATCACCGTGCTCTATTGCGCCGCGTTCCTCGCCTACGGCAGTCACTGGTGGATATTGTCGGCGGCGCTGGCCGGACGCGCCGTGATCGTGTCACTGTCGGACAACGCCTACCACTACGGCACCGATCTGGACGAGCCGCTCGAGGCGCTGAACCTGCGACTGCCCGCGCCGCTGGAGATGCTGACATTGAGTTTCAACCTGCACGGCACGCACCATCGCCGTCCGGGCCTGCGCTGGTACGAACTGCGGCCCGCCTTCGACGCCGAGGACGGCCGGTACGACTGCGGCTGGTCGCGTGCGGTGGTCCGCCAGATTCGCGGCCCGATCGCGAGCGCCGATCGCTGAACCGGCCGGCGCGGGCACGAGGGCGCAGCCGGTTCACTCCTCGGTTTCCATGTGCGAATCCATCCGCGACAGGATCTCCTCGATCCGGTCGCGCACCCACAGGGCCAGCCGGTCGCTGCCCATGGCGGTGGCGACCGGGGCCGGATGATCCAAAGGCATCACGTAGCGGCCGTCGTCGGGAAGATCCCGCCACAGCAGGCCCGCTTCGATCCGTCCACGCGGCCCGTACTTCGAGCGACCTTGCAGCACCTTGACGATTCCGGTGCTGACGGCCGGGGCGTCGAAGAACGCGGCGCTGCGTGCGGTGTCGTCGCCGGGATCGTCGTCGTTGTCCGAGATCGTGGCGGCGGGACGCTCGTGGTCGGGCTCCGGCTCGGCGGCCGGGAGCGCGAGGCGGATGTCGTCGAGCCGCCCTGCCGCGCAGCGGGGGAGCAGTCCCACCACGGTGTCGGCCAGCGCGTGCGGATCGCACTCGGCGACGTCGAACCCCCCGCTGTGCGCGAGTGTTTCGCCCGGTCGCTGCGTGATCACGTAGCCGCGCGCCCGGTGCCGGACCGCGTGCACCCGGGTGCGCGCTTCGGGATTGCCGAAATCCTGGTCGTCCCAGGCGTGCGCGACGACGAAGACGTCGGGTTTGGCGATCGCGCCGGCCATGGCGTCGAGTTCGTGGTCGAGCCGTTGCCGCAACTGCTGCCGGACCTGTGCCTTCTCCAGCTCGTAGTCCGCCTCGAGCCGGGTACGACTGGTGAAGACGAACGGGGCGGGCAATTCGCCCTGCCGGACCTCCTCACAGAGCAGGTTGAATTCCAGATCGGTGAACCCCCAAGTCCCGCTCACGAGTCGATCACCGGCTTCACCCGGTCGGGCACCGCGCCGATGGCGTCGTCGAGATGGACCTTCGAATGCAGGAACTTCGCGGGCTTGTGGGCGTTGCCGCCAGGTCCGGCGCCACCGGCGGCGGCGCCCGGCGCTCCCATCATGGGAGCGCCCGCGGGCATACCGTCCTGACGCGCACCGGCCGCAGCGGCGGGATACATCGGCGCTTCGGCGCCGGGCAGCGACGCACGCGGGAACAACTGCGCGGCACGGGATTGCTGGGTGGGATGTTCGGACAGCCCCGCATCGACCCCGGCTCCGGTGCCGCCGGGGGCGGCGCCCGCGCCACCCGCACCCGCGGGTTCGACGGGCGGGTCACCGGCAGCGGCCGCCAGCGCGTTCGGATCGAACTGCCGCAGCAGATCCTGCAGTTTCTCCGCGCCCGGCAGCGTGCTCCCGAGTTGCGTGAGAGCCTCGAGCCCCTGAGTGAGCGCCTTCCCCAGTTGTCCGAGGAACTCCCGGCCCGCGGAGGCGAGCGACTCGGCGCCCCGTGCGCCCGCGGATGCCGCGTCGTGCGGGGCGAGACCGGCCCCGGCTGACCGACCGTCCGTGCGGGTGGCCGCCGCCAGCGCCTGCTCGTCCAAGGCGCGGGGAAGGTTCTCCAGAACCGAGCGCACTCCCGCCGGGTCCACACCGCTGAGTTCCGCCAGCGCGTTCTCGTCGACGACCTCCGGGATGCTGTCCAGGATCGAACGCACCTGCTCCGGCGGCAGCCCGGTGAGCCGCGACAGGGTATCCTCGTTCAGCAAGCCGGGGAGATTGTCCAGGACCGACCGCACCTGCGCGGGGTCCGCGCCCGTCGCCCGTGCCAGCGCGTCCTCGAGCGACGCCGGGTCGGCGCCGGGAGCCGTGCCGCGCGGTTTCGACGGGGCACCACCGGGCGAGTCGCCCGCTCCTGAGGACATGCGAGGCAACGGAACCGAGCCGAGTGAGGGCACATCGGGCATGCCGCCGCTCCCGGCGGATTCGGGTTGCCCGCCGGACGCCGAGCTCCCCCGGGGAGCGGCGGCACTTCCAGACCGGCCGGACGAACGCGCGGGTGCCGTGCTGCCCTGGGGCCCGACGGAACCGCCGAACGAACCAGCGGGACTGGAACCGGAGCCGCTGCCCGTGGGTCCGCTCTCCGACTGCGAGCCGTTTCCGACGGAAGCGGCGTCGTAGCCGCGGGGCAAGGCGGCGCCACCACTCCCGTGCGAAGCTCCCCCGGTCTGGGTGGCGCCGCCGGGCAGACCGGCGCCGGAGCCGGCGCCCGAGCCGGCAGTTCCGGAGCCGCCGTGCCCTTGTCCGGCCTCCAAGCCCTCCCGATATCCCTCTTGATAGCCGGCTCGATAGTCCGCGCTGGGAGTCTGGTTGCCTCCGCCCTGGTCTCCAGGGAACTGCCCACCGCCCGTTTCCGTCTGCCCGCCTTGGCCATTCGGATTCTGTCCGGGGGCGTTCTGGTTGCCGCCCGGCTGGTTCTGCCCTCCGGAGGGCTGCGGTGCGGCGATGGGCCCGTTCACCACCGGCATCACCGACACCGTGTTCTTCATGCCCTCGCCGTAGTGCTTCTGCCACTCGTCGCGGTACCGCCGGGTCACCCTCCCGGGGCAGCAGTCGCCGGGATCGGACGTCGCGGGCATGCTCAGTTTGGTCAGATGCAACCACTGCGCGGTGTAGTCCAAATTCTGGCTCATCGCGATCATGGAGGTGATCAGCGGTTGCACGCCGTCGGAGTAGCTGCGGACCGCCTCGGCGGCCGCGGTGGCGCCCTGGCCCTCCCACGCGTCGGTGCCCGCGGAGATCACGGACACGAAAGTGTTCAGCTTGCCCAGCAGATCGTTGGCCATGCTGTGCCAGGTGCCCGCGGCGGCGAGTACCGGCTGTGGATCGAGATCGCGTCCCAGCTCGTACAACTCGGTGAAGCTGAGACTGTCCTTGTTCTCGATGTTGGCCGTGACACCGGTGTCCTTCGCGCCCTGGTAGTCCTTCAGCGAGGAGGGGAAGCTCTCGGCGTTCGCCTTCTCGACATGCAGGTGCCCGTCCTTGTCCTTCCAGGTGAAACCACCGCTGGGCTTGTCGAATTCGGCGTCGGGCGCACCGGGGGCCTTCTTGCCCGGCGTGTAGGGCGTGGCCGAGGTCGGCATCTTCAGCGCGCTGAGCGCCTTGAAGGTGTCCCCGGAATCACCGTCGGTCTTGGTGTAGGACTTGCCCGCGGCGATGTAGGTCTCACCCATGTCGGTGACGATCTTCGCGTGGTCGTTCAGGATGCTGTGCAGGCGCGAACCTTTGGTGGTGAACGCCATCGCCAGCTGGGCGCCGGAGGTCAGGGTGCCGATCGGCGCGAAATTGTTCAGGCGCAGGTCGGCCACCGCGGCGGCCATTCCGAGCAGGTCGTCGACCAGATCGGCGCAGGCCTTGGCCGCGGCGAGGGCGTCGGCGGGGTCGAACTTCAGATACCCCGCTTTCGCTTGGTTCTCCAGACCGGACCACGTTTTCGGTTCGAGGGCCATCGTCACCTTTCTCCGCCGGGGATCGGGTCCCGGCTCTTTCGGGTGTCCATCGCCGCGTCAGTCGTCGTTGTCGGCGACCACCGACCGCGGCCCGGGAGCGCCGGAATCGGCTGCGGGCCAGCTCGTCGGATCGGGCGGTGCCAGCGGCGGTGCGGGCGCGGTGGGCATCATCGCGCCGAGGTCGGGAGCCCCCTCGACGATCTCCGAGAGCTTCGGCAGCGCGTTCTTGCGTTCCAGCAGTGGCGTCATCAGCTCCCTGCCGCGCTCGGCGACTTCGGCGGCCGCCGCTTGCACGGCCGCGGTCAGGTTCTCGGCGATCTCCTCCAGGCTCAGATCGAGGAGATCGTCGGCGAATCCGGTGGCGATCAGGACGCCGTCGGCGTTGACGGTGACCTCGATGCGCTTGTCGCACGCGGTCACCGTGGCCGTGAGCAGTGAGCGCTGCTTCTGGAGTTCGGCGATCCCACGGAATTGCTCGCCGAGGCCCTCCAGCATCGTCGCCATGTCCGCGCGCAGGCGTTCGTTCACCATGTGCCGCTCACTTTCCCAGCTGCCCGCCCGAGGCGTGGTCGGTGCCGGTCAGCGAGCCCGCGGCCTCGCGCTGACCCTCCGCCATGTCGTCGAGGGTCTGCGCGGCGCTCGTCGCGCCCGCGAGCAAGTTGTTCCGCGCCGCTTGGTAACCCTTCTCGCCCTGTGCGAACTTCCTGCCCCGCTTGTCGTCTCCCCACGGCATCGTGGTGGCGTCGGATTCGATACCTGCCAGGGTGTTCCGGAGTTTCTCGGCGGTCGCGGTGACCTTTCTGGACAGCTCCCCGGTCAGCTCCGATGCCCGGCGCAGCTTGTGCGGGTCGACCTCCACGTGCTCGGCGGCCATGGCACTCCTTTCGATGTGGGCGGTCTAGATGGTGAAAGGCACATCCACGTCCTCCGGGCCCGCAGTGGCGGCCTGGGCTGCGGGCCCGGGTGCGGGAGCCCCGGGCAGCCAGTCGTCCGGTCGCGAGGCGCCGCCGGGAGGAGGTGTGTAGGGGCCCGGCAGCGGTTCCACCGAGGGCCACTGTTTCGGGCGTGGCTTGCCGCGCACATCCTTGCCCTCGCCCAGGAACGGCTCGTCGGCGCTGGTGGCGATCGGGTTGCCGTGCGTGCCGGCCGGACCGCTCACTTGCGGTCCGGCGGGCCGCGGCCCGCTACCGGGCGGCGGCGTGTGGGAGCTCGAGGAAGGCGGCGTGCCGCCGGGAGCCGGGGGCGCGGGCGGAAGCGGCGTTCCCGCCGGAAACCCCGATCCCGTGTTGCCGGGCGGCGGCCCCCCGTTCGAGCCCCAGCCGTCCACCGACGACTCCCACGAGGTGGGTGGCCGGCCGGTGAAATGACCGGACTGGCCCGAGCTGGAACCCGTGGACGAGGAAGACCCCGAAAACGTCCCGGCGGCATCGTGATACACCGTCCGGCCCGATTCGGTGCTGACGCTGTCGGGCGTGGCAGGCCGAGAAGACTGCCCGCCGCCGCTGTGGCCGCTGGCGGCGTCGTGATATATCGTCTGGCCCGATTCGGCGCTGACGCTGACGGGCCGGGAGGACTGCCCGCCGCCGCTGTAGCCTCCCGTGGCGTCGTGATACACGGTGTGGCCGGAGCTGCCGGACGAGGAGACGCCGTCGCCGTGGCCCGAGTGGGTCGACGCGGCGCTACCGTTCGCGACCTCGGAGGCCGGGCGCGGGCCGCCGGGTGGAGCACCGGAGACGGAGCCGGTGGGATGCGGCGGCGGGCCCGGCGGGGTGCCGGTGGAACCGGCGACCACGGACGGGGTCGGCGCCGGACGTCCGGAGTTCGGGCTCGCCGACGCGCCGGCGGTCGTCGACCCGGGCCTGCTCCCGCTCGTGCCGGTGGACGATCCGTCCGGTGTACGTCCGGCGTTGCCGGTCGACGGCTTCGGCATCCATACGTAGGAGCGAATGTCCCCGCGCCCCGGCGGAATCGGCGTTCCGAGGGCGAATCCGCCCCGCGCACCGCCGACCAGGCCGCCGCGTGCGATGCCGCCGACCCAGCCCGCGCCGGACGCGAACGACGACCAGTCACCGGTGACCGCGCCCGCCGCCACGTTCCCGAACGCGGTGCCGACGGCGCCGGAGGCGCCGCCGATCACGACACCGCGGCCCATCCGGCCGAATACGTTGTCCAAGTTCTTGCCCGCGACCTTGTCGATGCCCTTCCCGAGATACCGGCCGAACTCGCGGCCGGGGATCACTCCGGCGACACCGGCGAGGATGGACAGTCCGAACTCGCCGCCGTTGAAATGCCGGCGCTTGCCCGCCGCGAGCTGGCCGACCTGCACCGCGCCGTTGATCGTCCCGGTGATGGCGGCGGCCTCGATCGCCCGCGCGCCGTAGACGCCGTACCCCTTCGCCGTGGGCAGCACCGGCCGCAGCTGCACCGCGCGGGTCCAGAAGTGCCGCTGGACGGTGGGGGCGCCGAGCCGGGCGGCGATGTTCGTGATGATCTTCTGGACGAAGTCCTCGAACACCTTGAGGAACGACCGGGTCGTGGTGATCGCGGCCGCTTCCACCGCGGGCGCCGTGGGCGGGAACAGCCATGCCCACAGGATCTCGAGCGCGAGCCAGGCCAACGTCACGATGACGGTGATCTTGGTCGCCTGGATCTCGGTGCCCATGTCGAACGCGCTGTCGCCGACCGTGCTCATCAGCTTCGCCAGGGTTTCCAGGGACTGGTCCCCGGTGCGGAGGACGTCGTAGCGCGCTCCCATCGCGGCCCCGCCCTCGCCTTGCGGATAAGCCGCCACGGTGGCTTGTGCGGCCTCGTCGATGCCTGCGAGCAGCGCCTCGAGTTCCTTGCTCGCCGTCCTCCACGCCTCCGAAGCCGCCCAGGCGGCGTCCTCGTCGCCCTTCGGCCAGGTCGTTCCCGCCACCCAGGCCAGCCACTGCAACCCTTCGGGCAGATAGATGGTCACCGCTGCTCCGCGGCGGCCCCGAAGTGCCCTCTCGGATTGCGACCCACAGCTCGCCTCCTCGTTGGTCGACGTCCTCGGATTACACCGCAACAAGTTGAACCTTCATCGACACGCAAGCGAATTCTGCTCGCGTGCGGCACGTATCGATGAGGCCGATGCGAAATGCCGTCTTCGGCAACCCCATTCGTTTCCCGCCGGGTGGTAGCCTCGCGCCGCGAACGAGGAGGTGCCACGTCGTGACCGCAGCCGAGGGGCCGATCGCGGGCGGAGAACCGCCGGATGAGGCGAGTCGTCGGATCGCCGAGTTGCTCTCCGGGCTCGGCCCGCAGGGCAGCCACGAGATCCACGCGGTTTTCGTGCTGACCGCCGCCGCCGAATTGGCCTCGATCGTCGCCACCGACGAGCAGGGCCGTCCGGTCCAGATACTGCCGCCGGAAGAGGTTCTCGCGCTGGTCCGCCGCCATCGGGAGGCGTCGGCCGCCCTGCCCGAGGGGCCGTGGTGGCGGTTCCTGCTGGTGGTCTCGGCGTCCGGTGCGGTGCGGACCGACTACGACTTCGGCGACGAGCCGTTCCCCGACGAGCACCTCTTCCCGCCCGAGATCTATCGCGCGGATCTCGAGGCGTTCCCGCGCGACCGGCTACCGGTGTGGCTCGCCGCCCACATCGGGCACGACGACCGGCAGTCGCGACCCGCCGAGACGGCGGTGCGGGCGGAGCAGGGCGCCGCGGTGGTGGCGGACGGTCTGCCCGCGCTGCCGTCGATGATGGCGCGCTGGGCGGTACTCGCCGCGGCGTTCGTGGCGGTCGGCTCCCCGCTGGGTCCACGGGTGTTGCCCGCGCTCGGCTTGTTCGAAGGGGCCGAGCGCAGCGGGTCCTCGCTCTGGATCGTGCCCGGTGACCGGGCCGTCCTGTCCGGCGGCCTGTGGAACGATCCCGTCCTCGACGCGGTCTACAACGCCGGTGCGCCGATGCCGGACCTGTACGCGGGCGCACCCGCATGGGTGGCGAATCCGTTGCTGAACCCGCGCGCGGGCGTCGGCCTGCTGTCCTTCTGCTACTGGTGGGAGCGCGGTCAGTGGTACCGCGGGGCATCACCGGCCGCTCCCGGCGTCGCCCCCGCTGTCCCCGCTGTATGGAGCGGGGACAGCGCCGCTGCCATCGTGGCCGCGCTGGTCGAGGACGAACCGAGCGCGTCGGTCCGCGAGGCGGCGCTGGGCCTGGTGCACGCCGCCGAACGCGGGAAGGTCGAACGCCGCATGCTCGTCTCGGTTTTCGGCGCGGGCGAAATCGACGATGCCTACCTCCAGTTGACCATGGCGGGCGTGGCCGCAGGCGAGTGATCGACGGGCCGCGCCGCCGAAGGGCCGTGTGGCCCGTAGCCACCGAACCGCCCCGGCGTATTCTTCCGGCCCGGTGGCTTCGACTCCGCGCGTCCGGAAATGGAGGCCATAGCGGTCGAGATGCTGCGTGAGGTCGGGCCGAGTACCCGTCAGGACATGGGTTTCGGTGGGTTCGAGATCAGTTCGGCGCGCCGCGAGGCCGATGGTCGCGTGTACTTCTACGACGCCGATGGGTTCGTGGGCTCCACTGGGCGCGGTTGGGTCTACTCGCCCGGAACCGAGCCGACGGCGAGTAGCGCTCGTCAATTCGAGAAGCTGTCCGGCGACTGGTATTCGTTCGTCTTCGCTATCGATTGAGGTCGCTGTCGCAGATTCGTTGCCGAGAATTCAGAAGGTGAGTT
>NZ_BAFS01000428.1 GCF_000308415.1 Nocardia asiatica NBRC 100129
GCTGCCCGCCCCGCTGGACGCGGTGGTCGCGCACGGCATGGCCAAAGACCCGCAGGCGCGCTACCGCACGGCGGGTGAGCTCGCGGCGGCCGCGCAGGCGGCGCTGGCCGCCGCGGCCACCGGCGGCTCGGCGCAGGCACCGACCGATTCGGAGTACGGAGGTCCGCCGACCGGTGCGGGGCCGCCGGGCGCGAGGACCGGACCTTCGGAGCCCGGCCGCCGGGACGGCAGGCCGCGACCACGCCGCCTGCTCCGCGCGCTCGCCCTGCTGTGCGTCGTGCTGCTGGCCGCCGTACTCGGCCTGCTCGGCTGGGAGCTGACCCGTCCGACCACCGGCGCCGCCGTGCCCGACGCGAGCGCCCCGCGCGGACCGGATGTGGAACTGCTGTCGCTGGTCGGTTCGTCGGGCTACAAGCGGGCCAACTGCGTGCACGAGGACCCCAACGCGCCCACCGTCGCCGTCGTGTTCTGCACCGCGAATCCGGCCGCGGGCAATCCCGCGGCGCGATTCCTGCGGTTCCGCACGGTCGACCAGATGCGCGGCTACACCTCGACGCTGCTGACCAGCGTGCAAGGACGCAGCTGCCCCGGCGACCCGCCCGGACAGGACGGTCCGCTGCTGCGTGGCGGCGACGAGATCGGCCGCAAGTCCTGCTTCCTGAGCAAAGCGGACGATCCCGCGACGCCACGGCCGGGGCTGCTGGTCACCGACGAGCAGGCGATGGCGGTCGGGGTCTACCTCTGGGACCCCGCCGAGAAGGCGTATCGCGACTACGTCGCCGCGCGCAACGGCGGCGCGTTCCGCACGCCCGACACCGCAGGAGATCCGGACTATTACTCCGAAGCCGACCGTGCGGTGCTCGGCCATCTGGCCGGTGATTTCGGTCCGGGCAACTGCAGGCACGCCGACCCGCCGCCCGGCCCGGTGGACGCGGTGCTGACCTGTGGCACGAAGACCGGATTCCCGACCGCGGAGTTCTACGGATTCCCGAGCCAGGAATCGGCGACGTACCTGTACGAGGCGAACCGCGGCCAGCTCTCGGGACACGTGTGCGGTCGCGGCGAGCCGGGCGACGACGTGTGGCGGCAGGACGGCGACATCGTCGGCCGTTTCTTCTGCTACCCGGCCGACGATCCCGCGCTCGGACCCAGTTGCCTGTTCCTGGTGCACAACAAGTTCGCGCTGTCCGCGCACTTCTGCACGCTGCGCTCCGATCACCCGGATCCGGGACCGAAGAGCGAAGCCGATCTGACGGCGTGGTTCCGCGAGTACTTCGGCTAGCGCCACGGGCCGGCGCCGCGAGGCAACCGGTGCGCATGCCGCCGATTCGCCGCGCGAGCGTCCACCGCGCCCGGCCCGCTTCGAGTTGCCGTCGGGCCGGGTTTCCGGGATGCTGGGTGGTCACGGGCGCGAATAGCACCCCCTTCCCGGCCGCGGGTCCAGTTCACTCACCCGCTACGGTCTAGGCACCATTCGTCCGGATCTGGTTCATCGTCGGTTACCTGGTGGCGCTACCGTTTCCGGTACGCGGAAAAAGGAGCCGGCGGCATGGAGTTCCGACATCTGGTTTCGTTCATCACGATTGCCGAAGAGCTGCATTTCGGCCGCGCAGCGCAGCGCTTGCATCTCACGCAGCCCAGTCTCAGTGCCCAGCTGCAGAAGCTGGAGAAGTCGCTCGGCGTGCAGCTGGTCGCACGCAATTCGCACGAGGTCAAACTGACCCCGGCGGGCCGGGAGTTCGAGAGTCAGGCCCGGCTCATCGTGGCGCAGATGGACCGCGCGGCCCAGGCCGCGAAGGCGACCGCCGAAGGGCGGGCGGGCACCCTCAACATCGGTTACAACCTTCCGGCCAGCAGACATGTCCTGCCGGACGCACTCACCAGGATGACCGAGCGGCACCCCGACATCGTGGTGTCGTTGTGGGAGAAGCGCACCGGCCCGCAATTGGCCGCGCTCTGCGACGGCTCGTTGGATCTCGCGCTGGTGTACGGCCATCCGAGCACGACCGATTTCCGGTACCGGCGGCTGCTGCATCGGGTGCCGCTG
Organism: Nocardia asiatica NBRC 100129; assembly: GCF_000308415.1. Lineage (GTDB taxonomy): Bacteria > Actinomycetota > Actinomycetes > Mycobacteriales > Mycobacteriaceae > Nocardia > Nocardia asiatica. The sequence goes on from NZ_BAFS01000428.1 coordinate 2,048, forward strand.
GTCGCCGTGGTCGGTCGCAGGCATCGATGGGCCGATCGGCCCGGCGTTCCGTTCGCCGAACTCGAGGGCCAGGAGTGCGTGCTGTTCGCCCGCGAGCAATGCCCGGCCATGTACGACTCGATCTTTCGTGCGGCCGCGGATTCCCGGATCTCGCTGGCGGTGGCGCACACCGCCGACGATCCCGGTGCGACGGCGCACATGGTCTCGGTGCGTCCGTTGGTGGGCTTCGCCTCGCTGCCACGGGCGATCTCGATGGGCATGGGCGGGCCGGGAAGTGCTTCGGTCGCGGTCAAACTGTTCGATCCGGTGCCGACCCTCGATTTGTACGCGGTGTGGCGTGCGGACGAGCCGAATCCGGCGGTCGGCTTTTTCTTGGATTGCATCGATTCCCCGGAACCGGCGCAAATCGATATTGCCCGCGCGGTGTCGGCCTGACCACGTCGATAGCTGATGACATTCGCGCGGTAGGAACCGCGATATCGACAGGGTTGTAATTCTGCGACACCGACCAGAATTCGACATCGTGAACACAGTTTCTGTCATCGCGGTGTCGGTCGGTGAGAATGGTTTCGATCTTCCGGACACGGCAAGTTTGTATTCGGTGATCTCCGGTGCGGCCGCCGGGCATCCGGACCGGCTTTCGCTGTGCGACGCCGACGGAACACAGCTCACCAGCGCCGAGGTGGACCGCAGGGCCCGCGCCCTGGCCTCGGCGCTGGCCGCGCGCGGCGTCGCGGCGGGCGATCGGGTCGCGGTGCTCGGCCGCACGAGTCTGGCCTGGGTGCTGCTGGATTGCGCGCTGCTGGCGCTCGGCGCGGTCGTGGTGCCGGTCTATCCCACGTCCTCACCCAGCCAGATCGAGCACATCCTCGGCGACAGCGGCAGCGCGTATTTCGCCGCCGAGACCGCCGGGGACGCCGAGCGGCTGCGCGCGGCGGGCGCGGGGGAGGTCTGGGTCTTCGAGCAGATCGCGGACTGGGCCACCGGTGCGATCGATCCGGGGCTGGCCGCACGCATGGCCGAGGTGCGCGCCGACGACCTTGCGATGATCGTGTACACCAGCGGCACCACCGGCGTGGCCAAGGGCTGCCTGATCACCCATCGCAACATGTTCGTGTCCTCGGCCAACACGGTGCGCCGCACCGGCGACATGTTCGACGGGACCACCGTGCTGGCCCTGCCGCTGGCGCACGTCTTCGGCCAGACCATCCTGTTCGCCTGCCTGTTCGGCGGCAGCCGCACCCACCTGCTGCCCGGCATCCCCGACCTGGTGCCGGTGCTGCCGAAGGTGCGCCCGACCTTCCTCGCGATGATCCCCTACGGCTTGGAGAAGATCCGCAAGTACTGCCGCACCCTGCTCACCGAAGACGAGGAGCGGGAGGCGGTGCGGCGCGGCTCGGAACTCGTGCGGGCGCAGGTGGCGCCGGAGCCGTCGACGCACCCGGTGGCGGCGGCGCTCGGCGGCGAACTGCGCCACGTCATCTCCGGCGGCGCCTCGCTGGACGATTCGACGGTCGGGTTCTACGCGAGTTTCGGTGTGCTGCTGCTCAACTGCTACGGCCTCACCGAGGCCGCGACCGCCGTGACGGTGAGCGCCCCGGAGACCAACCGGCTCGGCACGGTCGGCAGACCGATCCCGGGCACCTCGGTGGCCATCGCCGAGGAGGACGGGGAAGTGCTGGTCGGCGGGCCGCACGTGTCACCGGGCTACTGGGGCGCGGCGGCGAGCCAGTCGCCGGTGGACGCGCAGGGCTGGCTGCACACCGGTGACCTCGGCGAACTCGATGACGACGGATTCCTGCGGATCACCGGACGCAAGAAGGAGATCCTGGTGACCTCCGGCGGCAAGAACGTCGCCCCCACGCCGCTGGAGGATCGCGTCCGGCTGCATCCGGTGGTGTCCAACTGCATGGTGCTCGGCGACGGCCGCGATTTCGTCGCGGCCCTGGTCACCCTCGATCCGGCGCAGGTGCAGCGCTGGCGCGCCGCCGATCCGGACGGCGATCTCACCGCCGCCGTGCAATCGGCGATCGACGACGCGAATTCTCTGGTCTCGCGCGCGGAATCGATTCGGGCATTCCGGATCGTGGACGGCGATTTCACCGTCGAAGACGGATTGTCGACGTCGTCACGGAAACTGCGCCGCGCCGCGATCGCCGAGGCGTACGCGGCGGATATCGAACTGCTGTATTCGGCCTCTCGGCCCGCACGATAGCCGCGGCCGATCGCCCGATGAATCAGGGCCCGCCGCGGTGGTCGACCGTCCGTCGCGGCCACAGACTCGAAATCGGAATTCGACTACCGGAAAGTGATGCGAACATGTACGACGTCATCGTTGTCGGAACCCGGGTGGCGGGCTCCCCATTGGCCATGCTGCTCGCCAGGAAGGGCTACCGGGTACTCGCCGTCGACCGGGCGAGCTTCCCCAGCGACACCCCGTCGACCCACTACATCCACCAGGCCGGGCTCGGCTTCCTGAAGTCCTGGGGCCTGCTGGATGAGGTCGTCGCCTCCGGCGTGCCGCCGATCCGGCACCTGAACTTCTCCTACACCGACATCGTCATCAACGGGATGGCCGATCCCTCCGCCGACGGCATCGACGCCGTCTACTGCCCGCGCCGCACGGTGCTGGACAAGATCCTGGTGGAGGCCGCGGGCAACGCGGGCGTCGAGGTGATCCAGGGCTTCACCGTCTCCGAGCTGGTGTTCGACGGCGACCGCGTGGCCGGCATCCGCGGCGCGATCGGCGACGGGCCCGAGCAGGAGTTCCGGGCCCACCTGGTGGTCGGGGCCGACGGCTCCAATTCGACGGTGGCCAAGGCGGTCGGCGCGCAGGAGTACGAAGGCTCGCCCGCGGCGTGCTTCATCTACTACTCCTACTACGAGGGCGTCGACTGGGGCATGCAGCACCGCACCGGTTTCGGCGAGCAGCAGTTCGCGTCCTGGCCGACCAACGACGACCTCGCGCTGGTCGCGGTGATGCGCAAGCGCGACCGGTTCCGTGAGTTCCGCACCGACCCGGACGCGGGCGTGCAGGAGATCGTCGACCAGATCGACCCGGCGATCGGCGCTCGCCTGCGCGACACCGGCAAGCGGGTGGAGCAGTTCCGTCCGATGCTGTACCCCGACAACTACCGCCGCCGATCCTACGGTCCGGGCTGGGCGCTGGTCGGCGACGCCGGCTACCACAAGGACCCGTTCACCGGCTGGGGCATCACCGACGCGTTCAAGTACGCGCAGTTGCTCGCCGACCGGGTGGACGAAGGTCTGTCCGGCGCGCGCCCGATGGACGCGGCCCTGGCCGAGTACCAGCGCGAGCGCGACGCGCAGAGCGCCAGCACCTACGAACTGACACTGAGCATCTCGGAGCTGACGCTGACCCCGTACTACGACTCGGTGTTCCGCGCGACCTCGATGGACCCCGAGTACACCAAGCACTTCTTCGGCCTGATCGCCGGGATCTACCCGCCGGACAAGTACTTCGGCGAGGAGCAGCTGGCCGCGCTGTACGAGAAGGTCGACTTCCCGGCCGCCGCGCGGCACGTCAGCAAGGACGGAGTGACCGCATGAGCGCGCCCGTGCTGACCGCGCTGGGTGACAGCTTCGTCGAAGGGCGCGGCGACGCCGCGCCCGGCGGCGGCTACCGCGGCTGGGTGCCGCGTCTCGGCGGCCAGCTCGGCCTGCGCCCCACGGCGGTGCGCAATCTCGGCGAGCACGGGGCCACCACCACGATCGTCCTGGAACGGCAACTGGGCGCCGCGCTTTCGGGCCGCTCCGGGTTGTTCGGCGTCGTGGTCGGGGTCAACGATCTGGTGAGCGACTACGACCAGGACCGGTTCGCCCGCAATCTCGCCGAACTCTTCGGCGCACTGCGGGCCGGCGGCGCGACGGTGTTCACCGCCAGCTATCCGGACATCCCGGCCCGGCTGCCGGTGCCGGACGGATTCCGCGCGCTGCTGCGCGAGCGGTTCGCCTTCGCCAACGCGGTGCTCGCCGACGTCGTCGCCGACACCGGCACGCTGCTGCTGGACATCGCCGCCCAGCCCGAATGGGAACGGCCGCAGATGTGGACCGCCGACGGCCTGCACCCCAGCTCGCTCGGGCACAGCCTGTTCGCCGCGGGCGCGGCCGAACTCGTCGCGTCGAGCACCGCGACCACCGTCGCCGCCTGATCATCCACCCGGTTGGAGAGGAATTTCCGTGACAGACGACAGACGCCTGGCGCGCAACCCGATCGCCATCGTCGGGATGTCCGGGCTGCTGCCCAACGCCCACAACCATCGAGAGTACTGGCAGAACATCGTCGACGGCGTGGACTGCACCACCGAGGTCCCCGGGTCGCGCTGGAGCCTGGACGACTACTTCGACGCCGATCCCGCGGCGCCGGACAAGACCTACTCGCGCCGGGGCGCCTTCCTGCCCGACATCGAGTTCGATCCGCTGGAATTCGGGCTGCCGCCCAACCAGCTGGAAGTGACCAGCACCATGCAGACGCTCAGCCTGGGCGTCGCCCGCGACCTGCTGCGCGACGCGGGAGCGGTGGACTCCGACTGGTACGACGCGAGCCGCACCGGCGTCGTCCTCGGCACCACCGGCCCGGTGCCGCTCATGCACCCGCTGGCCGCGCGGCTGTCCACGCCGGTGCTGAAGGAGGCGGCGCGCTCGGTCGGCCTGTCCGACGACGACGCCGACGCCATCGCCGACCGGTTCGTCGCGGCGTTCGCGCCGTGGGAGGCGAATTCGTTCCCCGGCCTGCTGGCCAACATCACCGCGGGCCGGGTGGCCAACCGACTCGGCCTCGGCGGCATCAACTGCACGGTCGACGCGGCGTGCGCGGCTTCGCTGGCCGCCTTGCGCACCGCCATCGCCGAACTCCAGGACGGCCGCGCGGACATGATGATCACCGGTGGCGTGGACACCGAGAACACCATCTTCATCTACCTGTGCTTCAGCAAGGTCGGCGCGCTCTCGGCCAGCGGGCAGATCAGTCCCTTCTCCGCCGACGCCAACGGCACCCTGCTCGGCGAGGGCATCACCATGCTCGCGCTGCGCAGGCTGGAGGACGCGCGGCGCGACGGCAACCGGATCTACGCCGTCATCCGCGGGCTGGGGTCTTCCAGCGACGGCCGCGCCAAGAGCATCTACGCCCCGCGCGCGGGCGGCCAGCGCGTCGCCCTGGACCGCGCCTACGCCGACGCCGAGATCTCACCCGCCGACGTGGCGCTCATCGAAGCGCACGCCACCGGCACGCCCGTCGGCGACAAGACCGAGCTCACCGCATTGAAAGAGCTGCTTTCCGACGCGACGGCCGAGCCCGCGTTCGCCGCCCTCGGCAGCGTGAAGTCCCAGATCGGCCACACCAAGGGCGCCGCGGGCACCGCGAGCGTGATGAAACTGGCGCTGGCGTTGCACCAGAAGGTGCTGCCCGGCACCATCAACGTCTCCGCCCCCATCGCCGAGATCGCCGCCGCCGACGCGCCGTACTACGTGAACACCCGCACCCGTCCGTGGATCCGCGACCCGCAACGCCCGGTGCGCCGGGCGGCGGCCTCCGCGTTCGGCTTCGGTGGCACGAACTTTCACGTGGTGCTCGAGGAAGCGGACGCCGACCGTGCCGTGCACCCGGTGCTGCATCGCACCGCCCGCGCGCATCTGTGGCACGCGCCGGACGTGGCCGGGCTGATCGACGCCGTGCGCAGCGTCGCGCCGAGCGACGGGGGCGACATCCCGGAGGACCACGCGCGCATCGGGTTCGTCTCGGTCGACGAGGACAACGCCGCGCATCTGCGCTCGCTCGCGGTGGACGAACTCGTGCGCGACCCCGACGCCACGGCGTGGGAGCACCCCGAGGGCGTGTACTTCCGCGCCGCCGCCCTGCCGGATCGCAAAGTGGGCGCGCTGTTCGCCGGACAGGGCAGCCAGTACGTCGACATGGGATCGGACGCGGCGCTGAACAACCCGGCCGTGGGCGCGGCGTTCGACGCGGCCAACGAGGCGTTCGCCGGCGCGCCCGTGCGGCTGTCGTCGGTGGTCTTCCCGCCGCCCGCGTTCTCCGACGACGTGGCGGCGGCGCAGGAGAACGCCCTGCGCCGAACCGAATTCGCCCAGCCCGCGATCGGCGCGCTGTCGGCCGGGCAGTTCACCGCGCTGTCGGACTACGGATTGCGCGCCGACGGATACCTCGGCCACAGCTTCGGCGAGCTCACCGCGCTGTGGGCGTCCGGCGCGCTGGCCACCGCGGACTTCTACGCGCTGGCCCGCGCCCGGGGTGTGGCCATGACGCCCGAGCCGGGTGTCGAGGCGGGCACGATGGTGGCGCTCGGCGCGTCCCGGCAGGCCGCCGAGGAACTGCTCGACGGCGTCGAGGACGTCTGGATCTGCAATCACAACGCGCCCGACCAGGTCGTCGTCGGCGGTGGCGCCGAGGGGATCGCCACGGTCGTCGCCCGCTGCGGGGAGCGTGGCGTGGCGACGCGCGCGCTTCCGGTGTCGGGGGCGTTCCACACGCCCTATGTCGCGCACGCCGCCGCCGCGTTCGGCGCGGCCGTAGCCGGAGTGCACATCGGCGAGCCCGACGCGACGGTCTTCGCCAACACGCCCGGAGCCGGTTACGGCGGGGACGTGGCGGCCAACCGGGCGCTGCTGACCGAACAACTGGGCAAACCGGTCGAATTCGTGGCCGCGCTCACCGCGATGCGTGCGGCGGGGTGCACGGTGTTCGTGGAGTTCGGGCCGAAGCAGGTGCTGACCTCGCTGGTGCGGCGCACCCTCGGCGACGACGTGATCGTCATCGCGACCGACTCCGGCCCGATCGGCAACAGCGATCTCGCGCTCACCCGCGCCGCCGTGCGCTTGGCCGTGCTCGGCTTCGGACTGCACGGCATCAACCGGCACGCCGCCCCCGCACCGGAGGCAGCGGTCTCCGGCCGCGCGATGACGGTGACGATGTCGGCGCCCGAGTACGTGCCCGACACCCGTCGCGCCGCCTACGCCGCCGCGCTCGCCGACGAATACCGGCTCAGCGTCCTCGCGGCCACCCCCGCTCCGGTCGACAGCGTGGTCGATCCGCAGCCCGCCCAGCAGCGGGCCGTGCCCACCGCTTCCACCGCAGCAACGGAGACACCCGTGTACCCCACACCGCAGCCCGGCGACGCCGGTTCGGACGCGCTGGAGAGCGCGCTCGTACAGCACCTGCACACCCACCGTCAGTTCCTGGACGGCCAGCTGGACATGGCCCGCGGCCTGGCCGGCGCGCTCGGCGACGGCAGGCTCGACGCCGCCACGGTGCGCGCCATCGAGGCGGTCAAAGAGCACGGCGTCGCGATCAGTCACAGTCATGCGCGAGCCAGCGAGGTGCTGGCCCGATTGGTCGAGCTGGAAAGCGGCTTCGCCCCGGTCTCCCAGCCCTCGACCCCGCCCGCCCCACCGGCGCCCGCGCCGCGCGCGGCCATCGAGCCCGCGCCGGTACGCCGTCCGCTGGCCACCGCCATGGTCGTGGACGATCACCGGGCCGCCGAGCCGGAAATGTCCGTGGCACAACATCGTTCGAAGGTGACCGCGCTCGCGTCCGCCCCGGCTTCGGCGCCCGCCGCGCACGCGCACGCCAAGGGTGCGACGTCCAACGGTCACGCGCCGTCCGCGGCACCGGCGGCCGACGGCCGGGTGACCGGCGAGTCGCTGCGCAGCGCGCTGCGTGAGGTGGTGGCGGAGAAGACTGGTTACCCGGTCGAGATGGTGGATCCGTCGATGGATCTGGAAGCCGATCTCGGAGTGGACTCGATCAAGCGGGTGCAAGTGATCGGCGCACTACAGGAACGATTTCCGAACCTACCGAGCCTCGGTCCGGAGCAGCTGGGCACACTGCGCACGCTGGATCAGATCGTGGTGGAACTCGCCGGAGCGGCGGGTGGTGATGTCCACCCAAAAGCTGAGGCCGCGGCGGGAACGTCGCGGCACGCCGTCGAACTCGTCTCGCTGCCGCCGCTGGATCGGGCGGTAGCGCCCTACCGTGCCGGAGCGCGGGCCGTACTGGTCGATCCGACCGGCGAACTCGACTCCGACCGGACGGCGCTCGCCGCCGCGCTGACCGGACTCGGGTGGACCGTGCGGCAGACGAACTCGGTCGCCGGTATCGACACCGCGGGCGAACCCCTCGACGTGTGCGTGGTCCTGCTCGGCGGCTGCGCCGACTGGGCGTCGGCCCAGCGCTGTCTGACCGACGGCATCCTCGCGGCGGGGCGTGCGGTGCCGCTGCTGCGCGGCGCATCGGCGCGAGCGGCCTTCGTGACGGTGACCCGGCTCGACGGCGCGCTGGGCTTCCGCGGCACCGCGCAACCGGAACACGCGCTGCTCGGCGGCATCGGCGGTGTGGTGAAAACCCTGGCCGCCGAACAACCCCAGCTGTTCTGCCGAGCGCTGGACATCGATCCGGCCTGCCCGGCACGGCAGTTGGCCGAATTGGTGACCGCCGAGTTGTTCGACTCCGCCCGGGACACCCTCGAGGTCGGCATCGCCGCGGCGGGCGAACGTCGTACCCCGGTGCCGAGCGGGCACGCGCAGGCGCGGACGGTGACTGCGGTGCGTCCGCTCGCCGAGCAGGAGGCGACGCTGCTCACCGCCGACGATGTCCTGCTGGTCACCGGCGGCGCGCGCGGCGTCACGGCCACCTGCGTGCTGGCGCTGGCCGCGCGGAGCCGGGCGCGCTTCGTGCTGCTCGGGCGCTCCGAGCCGACCGCCGAGCCCGAGTGGGCGGCCGGGGCGCCCGACGCGGAACTCAAGGCCGCCGCGGTCCGGGCGCTGGCCGGCACCGGCGCCACGCCGCGCGATCTCGAGCGTGCCGTGTCCGGTGTCCGCGCCACGCGCGAGATCCGGCAGACGCTGGCCGCCCTCGGCTCCCGTGCCGAGTACCTGGCCGTCGACGTCACGGACGCGCGGGCGGTCGCCGCCGCCCTCGCGCCCATGCGGGACTCGATCACCGGCGTCGTGCACGGGGCCGGAGTGCTGGCCGACTCGGTGATCACCGACAAGACCGCCGAATCCGTCGCCCGGGTGCTCGATCCCAAGATCGCCGGGCTGGCCGCGGTGCTGGGCGCGCTCGGTGAACTGCGGCACCTGGTGCTGTTCACGTCCGTCGCCGGGCTTTTCGGCAACACGGGCCAGGCCGATTACGCCGCCGCGAACGAAGCGCTCACGCGATTCGCGGTGAGCTTGCGCCACCACCAGCCGAGCTGCCATGTCACGGCGATCGACTGGGGTGCGTGGGACGGCGGCATGGTGACGCCCGCCTTGCGGGAGCACTTCCGGACCCGCGGAGTCGAATTACTCGATCCGCGGATTGGCGCGGCGGCGTTCACCGAGCAGTTCACCGCGGCGCGCTCCGAGGACACGGTCGTGCTCGTCGGACCTGCGAAGTCGTTGTCGGACACGGCGGCAGGGGCAGGCACGGTGCGGGCACGGCGGACGATCACCGGGATCACCGCCGACCCGATCATCGCGGCGCACCGGATCGGTGAGCACGTCGTGCTGCCCGCCACGTTCGGTCTGGGCGCGATGATCGGCTTCGCCGAGCGTGCCCTGCCGGGCCGCGCGGTCGTCGGCGTCCGGGACTTCCAGGTGCTCAAGGGAATCGTGTTCGACCGTCCGCTCGACGAAGTGGAACTCGAGCTGGTACCGGAAGAGGACGCCTCGACGGTGGGCACGACCGTGCGCGGTGCGAACGCCGTGCACTTCCAGGCGACCCTGGTGCTCGCCGACGCGGCCGACCGGCCCCCGCGTCAGCCGGTGGCCGATGGCCCGGCCGCCGAGGCGACCGTCTACCGCGACGCCATCCAGTTCCACGGGCCCGCCTTGCAGGGATTGCGCTCGGTGCGGGCGGTGTCGGACGACGCGATCGTCTTCGAGTGCGCGCTGCCCGCCGTCACCGTGGCGGGCGGCGCCTACGCGGGACGGCTGCACGATCCGGTCCTCGCCGACCTGATCCTGCAAGGGCCGCCGGTGCTGGGCCACCGGCTGCTCGGCAGCGCCTGCCTGCCGCTCGGCGTGGGACGGATCGACTACTTCCTGCCGCTGCCCGCGGGCGAGTCGTTCCTGCTCACCGTGGACAACCCGCGCGCAGGCCGGCTCGACGCGCGGATCGACGCCACCGCCACCACGGCGGACGGCACTGTGCTGCAACGGTTCTCGGACGTCACGGTGGTGACGACACCCGATCTGACGGAGAAGTTCCAGACCTCGGTGAGGCGGTGGATGGCATGACAACCCTGGAATTCGACGGCATACCGTTCGATCCGGTGACCGCGCTCGCCGCGCAGACGCAGCGGAGCGTGGACGCGCCGCCTCGGCGGCCGGATGCCGCCGAGGCGGGCACCCCGGCGGCGTACCGGGACGACGTCCCGAGCGGCGGTGCGACCGATGATCACGCGGGCGCCGGGTCTCGGTCCGACGCGCCCGCGCCGGCACCAGGTACGGACGGCGTCTCCCCGCATGCGGCCCGTCCGCTCGCCGAGATCCGCTCCGGTGTCGTCGCCGCGCATCGGGCGGCGTTGAGCGCGCAACTGGCCGTGCAGCGGGCGGTGTGGCAGCGAGCGCTGCGCCGGGCGGGAGCAGCGCCCGAGGCGCATGCCGCGTCCGGCGCCCCGCACGGCGATTTCCCCCGCGATGGCGGGACCGCGGGCGAGGCCGCCGAAATCCCGGCCCGGACCAGCGCCGCCGAGTCGGCGTTCAAGCCGCTGGCGCGAACCGGGCGCACCCGGCTGGATCGAGCTGCCCTGGTCCGCCTAACCGAGGGCGATCTCAGCGGCGTCTTCGGTGCGGCACACCGGCGCCCCGGCATCGAAGCGGCGGCCCGGCTGGCCGGGTCGACCGCGCTCGCGCTCACCGAGGTGACCGCCATCGAGTTGTACGGCGGCTCGGGCGACGGCAGTGCCGAGGCCCGGTTCGACGGCGACCCGCGCGCGGCGGCCATGCAGTTGGCCGAGGTGTTCGCGCTGTATCTCGGCATGCCGCTGGTGCTGTCGGGCAGTTCGCTCGTCGCCGAATGCGCCGGCGCGGTCGACGGGGTCACGTCCGGCACGGTCACACTGACGGTGACCGCGCTCGACCTGGTGCCCCGCCCGCACGTGACCGGTACGGCGAGCATCGCCGGAGCCGACGGCGCGCTCGACGTCACGGTCACGGTCGTGGAACGCCCGGGCAGCGGGGTCGGCCCCGGTCAGGTCTGCGACAGCCTGCTGCTCAACGAGTTCCACATGACGCATCTGTCCCGCGGTGACCAAGGCATCGCGATGGGACCGGAATTCGCGCGGTACACCGGCGTGCGGGCGACCCGGTTGCCGACCGGCGGCCTGCTGCTGGTGGACCGGGTGCTCGACTTCGACGGCAGGCGCGGAGACCTGGACGGCGCGTCCTACACCACCGAGTACGACTCCCCGGCCGACTCCTGGTACTACGGCGACACCGCGAACGACTCCATGCCGCATTTCGTCTACATGGAGACCTCGTTGCAGGCGGCGCTGCTGATGGGCTATTACGCCGGCCCGACGCTCACCCAGCCCGGCGCCACCTTGAGCCTGCGCAACCTCGGCGGCACCGCCACCGTGCTGCGGCAGGTCGATCTGCGGGACAAGACGATCAGCCAGTCCTCCCGGCTGCTGTCCACCACCATCCTGCCCGGCTCGTCGCTGCAGACCTTCGACTACACCCTCAGCGTGGACGGCGAACCGTTCTACACCGGCGAGACCATGTTCGGTTACTTCAGCGACGAGGCGCTGGCCAACCAGACCGGCCTCGACGCGGGCCGCCCGGCGCCGACCTGGCTCGCCGAGCACCCCGGCGCGAACGTGCGCGCCATCGACGTCGCCGCCCGGCGCGCCGACCCGCGAGCCCCGCTGTGCGCCCGGCGGACCCTGGCGCTGATCGACCAGGTGGAGGTGGTCGACGGTGGCGGTCGATACGAGGCGGGATATCTGCATTCGCTGCGCGAGATCGACCCGGGCGACTGGTATTTCGCACGCCACTTCCACCTCGACCCGGTGATCCCGGGCTCGCTCGGTGTGGAATCGGTGATCCACGCGATCCAGGAGTGGATGCTCGACGCGGGCTTCGCCGACCCGATCGGCGATCCGGTCTTCCGCATTCCCGCCGACCGGCCGTTCAGCTGGCGCTATCGCGGGCAGTTCCTGCCCACCGACGGCACCGTCGAACTCGAAGCGCACATCAAGGGGATCCATCGGGGACCTCGGGGCGTCACCGTCGTCGCCGACGGCTCGCTGTGGAAGCCGGGTCTGCGCATCTACGAGCTGACCGACCTCGCGGTCGAACTCGCCGAGCGGGAGGAACGCTGATGACCACCTCCGCGGCCGGCGTGCTCGCCGACACCGCCGACGGCATCACCGCCGTCCTGTCCGACCTGACCCGTCCGTGCTGGATCGTGCGCCACGAGGGCCGGGTGGGCGCGACGACCGACGAGCGCACCGCGGCGCACGCCGAGGTGCTCGCGGCGGTGGCCCCGCTGCCGCCCGAGCGACTGGGTGATCGGCGGTTCGCCGCCGCCCACGGCGTCCGCGCGGCGTACGCGGCGGGCGCTATGGCGAACGGAATCGCCTCGCCCGCCCTGGTCTCGGCGATGGCTCGGGCCGGGTATCTGGCCTCCTACGGGGCGGCGGGCGTCGCGCCCGCCGCGGTGGACGCGGCACTGGCCGAGCTGAGCCGCACGCTGATCGGGAAGCCGTTCGCGTGCAACCTGATCCACAGCCCTTCCGAGCCCGCGCTGGAGCGCGCGATCGTCGACGCGTGCCTGCGCCATCAGGTGCGCTGCGTGGAGGCGTCGGCGTTCATGGACCTCACCGGCGAGGTCGTGCGCTACCGCGCGGCGGGGCTGGCCGTCGACCGGCAAGGACGCGTCGAGGCGCGCAATCGCCTGATCGCGAAGGTCTCCCGGGTCGAGGTGGCCGAACCGTTCCTGCGCCCGCCGCCTGCGCGCTTGCTGCGCCCGCTGGTCGCATCCGGTGACCTCACGCCGGAGCAGGCTCGTCTCGCCGAACAAGTGCCGATGGCCGACGACATCACGGCCGAAGCCGACTCCGGCGGTCACACCGACCGCAGGCCGTTGCTGGTGCTGCTGCCCGAGCTGATCGCGGCCAGGGACCGGCTGGCCCGCACCGTGCCAGCCGCCGCGGCGGTTCGCGTCGGCGCGGCGGGCGGCATCGGCACCCCCGCCGCCGCGGCCGCGGCCTTCGCGCTGGGCGCCGCCTACGTGGTGACCGGGTCGGTGAACCAGGCCACCCGCGAAGCGGCCCAGTGCGACACCACCAAACAGCTGCTCACCCAGGCGGACTTCCCCGACTGCACCATGGCGCCGTCCTCGGACATGTTCGAACTCGGCGTCCAGGTGCAGGTACTGCGCAGGGGCACCATGTTCGCCGCCCGCGCGCAGCGGCTCTATGACGCCTACCGCGCCTACGACGGCATCGACGCGATGCCGGCCGAGCTGCGCCGAGATCTGGAGGCCACGCTGTTCCAGCGGCCGCTGGAAGCCGTGTGGGAGGACTGCGTCACCTACTTCACCGAGCGCGATCCCGCGCAGCTCACCGGCGCCGACGCCGACCCCAAACGCAAGATGGCTCTGGTGTTCCGGTGGTATCTGGGTCTGTCGTCGGGGTGGAGCATTCGCGGCGAGGCCGGTCGCGTCGCCGACTACCAGATCTGGTGCGGGCCCGCCATGGGCGGGTTCAACAACTGGGTGGCCGGAAGCTACCTGGCGGCGCTGCGCAACCGGCACGTCGCCGACATCGCCGACCAGATGATGCTGGGCGCGGCCTATCTGACCCGGGTCGCTCAGCTGCGTACCGCGGGCGTGCGGTTACCCGCCGACTGCGCCCGATTCGTGCCCCGACCGAGGGAGGAACGATGACCACGCTGGAGAGCGGTCCGGATACCCGGACCTCCTGGATGGTGTGCCCGTCCTGCGCCGCCATGCTCTACGCCAAACGCTACGAGCGGTCCGGCCGGGTCTGCCCGGACTGCGACGGGCACGGGATGCTGACCGCCGAGCAGCGCATCGAGGCGCTGCTCGATCCGGGCTCGGCGCGGGTCATCGAGCCGCCCGCCACCGCGGCCGATCCGCTCGGTTTCAGCGATTCGCGGCCCTATCCGGAGCGGCATGCCGAGGCGAGCCGCCGTACCGGGATGAGCGACGCCGTCCGGTGTGTGCGCGGCGTCATCGGCGGCGCGCCGGTGGTGCTGGCGGTGATGGACTTCCGGTTCCTCGGCGGCAGTCTCGGCGCCGCGGTGGGCGAAGCGGTCACCGTCGCGGCCGAGACGGCGCTGGCGGCACGGGTGCCGCTCGTGCTGGTCACCGCCTCCGGCGGCGCGCGCATGCAGGAGGGCATCCTCGCGCTGATGCAGATGGCCAAGACCAGCCAGGCGCTACGGGAGCTGGACGACGCGGGCGTGCTGACCATCTCGGTGATCACCGATCCCACCTACGGCGGCGTCGCGGCCTCCTACGCTACCGCCACCGACATCATCATCGCCGAACCCGGTGCGCGCCTCGGTTTCGCCGGACCGCGGGTGATCCAGCAGACCATCGGCGAGACGCTGCCCGCCGGGTTCCAGACCGCGGAATTCCTGCTCGAACACGGCATCGTGGACATGATCTGCCACCGTTCGGCCCTGCGCGACCGGCTGGCCCGCCTGCTGGCGCCGGCCGCCGACAGCGAGCGCCGCGTGCAGGCCCCGGACGACGCGAATCCGGTCTGCTCGGACGCGACCCGGCTCGCGCCCCGCGACGCCTGGCAGAGCGTGCGGGCCGCCCGCGAACTGGGCCGCCCGACCACGCTGGACTACCTGGCCGGGTCCTTCGACGAATTCGTCGAGCTGCACGGCGACCGGTTGTCGGCGGACTGCCCGGCCATGATCACCGCGCTGGCTCGCCTCGATGACGCGCCCGTCGTCGTGATCGGCACCCAGAAGGGCCATACCGCTACCGAGTTGGCGCAGCGCAACTACGGTATGCCCACTCCGGCCGGATACCGGAAGTCGGCCCGCGCGCTGCGTTTGGCCGCCAAGCTGGGCATCCCGGTGATCACCCTGGTCGACACCGCGGGCGCCTACCCGGGCGTGACCGCCGAGGAACAGGGGCAGGCGGTCGCCATCGCGGAATCGCTCAAACTGCTCGCCGGGCTGCCCGTGCCGGTGATCACCGTGATCACCGGCGAGGGCGGTAGCGGGGGAGCGCTCGCGCTGGCGGTGGCCGATCGGGTGATCGTCTGCGAGAACGCGGTCTACTCGGTGATCAGTCCGGAAGGGTGCGCCTCGATTCTGTGGAAGGACGCGGCCGCCGCCCCGCGCGCCGCCGCCGCACTGCGGGTGGACTCGACCTCCCTGCTCGAACTCGGCGTCGCCGACGGCGTGCTGCCCGAGCCGCAGGGCGGCGCACACCGCGATCCCGCCGCGGCCGCCGCCGCCCTGCGCCGGGCGCTGCGCCACGCGGTCGCCGACGCGGCGCTGCTGCGGGTCGCGGAACTGCTCGACCGCCGCCACCACCGTTTCCGTGTCTTCGGACTGTCCACGAACGATCAGGAGAAGTGATGACCGAGTCCGTCACCACCGAGTCGACCGGCCGGGCGCTGAATCCGGTCGACGCCGACCAGGCGCTGGCCGTGCTGTCCCGTCATGCGCTGGCCGTGCGGGCCGAGACCGGGCCGACTTCGGTGACCGTCGCCAACGGTCCGCTCGTGCTGCGGATCAGCTGGGACGGGCACAACGGGCCGAGCGCGCCGAGCGCCGTCGCACCCGCCGCCGCGCCTGCCGTGCCCGCTACCGAATCCGCGCCCGCCGAAAGCAGTTCGGATGCGGACACTTTCACCCTCACCGCGGAGACCGTCGGCGTGTTCTATCGCGCGCCGGAGCCGGGAGCCGCGCCGTTCGTCGCCGAGGGCGACCCGGTGCGGGCCGGTCAGCAGGTGGGCATCGTCGAGGCGATGAAGCTGATGATCCCGGTGACCGCGACCAGGGAGGGCCGGGTGGCGGAATTCCTCGTGGAGAACGGGGAGGCGGTCGAGCACGGCGCACCACTGCTGGTGCTCGAGGTGGT
>NZ_BAFS01000427.1 GCF_000308415.1 Nocardia asiatica NBRC 100129
GGGTCTCGGGCGGGACGGGGTGCGCGGCCACGGAGGCTGCGACCGTGTCCAGCGCGGTGGTGGGAGTGGCGGCGAGCAGGGCCAGTTCGGTGCCGCCGTGGCGGGTGAGATTCGCTGTCCAGGCGAAGGTGTCGGTCACGCGGGTTCTCCGTTCGGTCGGTCCGGGGCGTCGTCGCCGGGAAACGGTTCGGTGGGCAGATCACCGGCGAGCAGGTAGATGTCGCGGGGTGAGGCGAGCGGGGTGACGTCGTGGTCGGCGATGAGGTGGTTGCCGGGGTTGGAGGTTGGGGAGGTGATCGGCCCAGGCACGGCGTAGGTGTTGCGGCCCAGCCGCTGCGCCCACGTGATCGACACCTCGCTCCAGCACCGCCAATCGGCCTCGACCAGGACGGTGGCGCGGGTGAGCGCGGCCAGTAACCGGTGGGCCGCCCCGACACGCTGCGGGCGCGGCTGGGTCCCCGGCGGGTATTCGCTGACCAGCACACCGGTGCCAGGTCGCGCAGAGCGCAGGTGGTGGTTGTGGTGGCGGTAGGCCAGGTCGGTGCCGCACGCCAGCACCGTCAGCGTCGGCACCGGGACGTGGTGGGCGGTGGACAGGGCGAGGGCGGGGACACCGGGACCGCCGGTCGCGGCGACAGCCATGCCGCGGGCGGTGACCTCGGCGGCAATCGCGGTGGTGACCTCGATCCCATAGCCGGTCGGGCGCGGTGTCCCGGCGACCGCGACAGCGTCCTCGGCGATCTCGGACAGCCGGGCGGTGCCGGACACCCACAACGCGAGGGGACCGACGAAGTGTTCGGGTCCCCACCCGGGTGCGTGCAGCGCGGCCAGATGCGCGGACGGCCATTCATCGTCGTCGGGGGTGATCAGTCGGCCCCCGCCCGCGTAGTGCACCACCAGCTCGGCGGTCGCGCGGTCGGGATCGGCGCGGGCCAGCACTGCCGGATCCACCTCGGCCCCGGCGGTGCCGGTGGCCAGCGCGGTCGCCGCGTCCTCGACACCGAGCCTGTCGATCAACTGCCACACCGTTTTCGAGGGTCCGCGCGCGGCGCGCGAGAGCAGCGCCCACGCCAGCCGCCGGGGCTCACGCACTGCTCCGAACGGGCAGTGATCAGTGCTGTTCATGAGCGAATTCCGTTCTGCTGGTAATTGATCGGCCTGGTCGATCGGGGCGGTACTGCCGTGGCGCCTCGGCGCCCGGGTGGCGGGTGTTATTCGCCGAAGGCGTTGAGGGGGCGGCCCGAGCGCCAGTTGGTCCAGGCGTCGGCGATGTTGGGGCGAGACCCGCCCGCGGCCACGAGCACGGCGTAGGCGTGGGCGTGGGCGAAATCGACCGCGTCACCGGACCCGATCCCGGCCGCGTCACACCAGCCGCGCACATACCCGAGAGCCTCGGCGCACAGCCACCACGCTGTCCGGTTCCGTAACGCGGCGTCGCATTCCTCGAATCCCGGCACCCGCTCGACCGGGGACGGGGCGGGAGCGAGGTTGGCGGTGAGGTCGCCGGTGAGCCGCCACGCGACCCACGCTTCCGCCAGGCCGGGGACGAAAACGTTGTCCTTGGTGAGGGATTCGGTGACGCGGTCGGCGTAGGCGGACGCGAACGCCTGGGCGGTGGAGGCTTCGGGGGTGCCGGAGTGTTGGATGTGCAGTGCACCCCAGACGAAGCCTTCGGCACGCGCGCGATCGTTGTCGATCCGGGCGCGGATGTCGGTGTCGGTGGCGGGCGAGTGGGCAGAGGCGGGTGTGGACATGGGGGTGGCTCCTTCGAACGAACGACAACGCCGCTCTCGTCGGGAGAGGGTGGCGGCGGGTTGACTGGGGCGAGGGTGGACCTCGACGCACCCGGCAGGTCAGTTCGGTGACCACGAACCAACCGACCGGCACCGGGGAGTCGCCAGTGGGTGTGGGTGCGTGGTGGCCTGGAACTATGGTCTGCCGAATCCGTGCAGGTGCAGGGCTTCGACGATGTCGTGGGTGCTGGGATGGTCGGCGCCGCGCAGGTCGGCGATGGTCGCCGCGACCGCGAGGGTCCGGTCGGCGCCGCGGCGGGTGATCCGGCCCTCCCGTAGTGCTGCCTCGAGGGGAGCGGCCTCGGTCCGTGACAACGGAAAGTGTTGGCGCAGAAGCGATGAGGGGACGCGGGCGTTGGTGGTGTAGCCGTGCTCGCGCCACCGGGCCGCTGCCGCCGTACGGGCCGCGGTGACCCGGCGGCGCACCTCGGCGCTGGTTTCGCGGGAGTCGGCCCCGAACCCGCCACGGTCGTCGGGGTTGTCGCGGATGGTGATGTCGACGCGTTCGGCCAGGACCCGGTGCAGCCGCTCCCGGTGGCGGCGCTTGGCCGCTGGCGGGCAGGCACACGCGCTATCGCGGGCCGCGTGGCACAGGCATTCGGCCGAGGTCAGTACCGCGAGGGTGTCGCAGGGCAGCCGCAGCAGGTTGTCGCGGTTGGCGACGACGACCTCACCGTCGTCCAGCGGTGCCCGCAGCGCGTCGAGCGTGCGCTGGTGCAGGTCGGGATAGGACTCCAGGTGCAGCACGCCGAGGTGGGCGCGGGCCAGTGCGCCGGGACGTGCGGAGGCGGCGCCGCCCAGCAGTGCACGGGCACTCGAGGAATGATGGACTTCGACGTAGGGGCGGGCGGTGATCGAGGCGAGCGGCCCTTCGGGCAGGGTGCCGGCCAGCGACGCGATCGCCCGGACCTCCAGCGACTCGGATTCGGTCAGCCGCGGCAGTAGTCCGGGCAGGCGTTGGGCGAGCGCGCCGAGCCCGGCGGCCGGTGGCCCGATCAGGCGCAGGTGGTGGCCCCCGGCGGCGGCGACCTCGAGTGCCCATCGCGCCCGGTAGTGACCACGCACGTCGCTGAGGTCCACGCCGGTGAATTCCGGTGGTGCCGGGACGGCGGCGGGGACGGCCAGGGGGTGGTCGGCCCCGCCGAGCCAGGCCAGCACAGCGCCGAGATGATCGGCGCCGAGAATGGTCATCCCCGGCACGACGGCGGCCTCGGCCAGGCTTTCGCGCGGCACGATCACGAGGGTGCGTCCGTGGTCGCGGGCGGCCAGGACCGCGGGCAGGATCCCGCGCACGGGCCGCAGACGGCCATCGGGGGCGAGTTCGCCGAGCAGCACGACCCCATCGAGGCGCGGTGCGGGGATCGTGGCGGGGGCGGTGGCGGCGAGTACCGCGACCGCCAGTGCGAGGTCGTGCATACCCTCGATGCCCGAGCCGACCGGCGGCGAGATCCTGAGAGTCACCCGGGCCTGCGGCCACCCCCAGCCGCAGCTGGCGACCGCGGCGCGGACCCGGTCGATGCACGCGTGCGGCAGGTCCTCGGAGGGACCGGTCACGGTGAGCGAGGGCAGTCCCGGCGTGATCTCGGCCGCGACCTCGCGCAGGTGCCCGGTGAGTCCGCGCACGATCACCGAACAGGCCACCGCGCCCATCACCGACCTCCCTCATGTGGGGGGTCGACGGACAGGGGCAGACGACGGGTCGATACCGCGGCGTGACGGACAGGAGTGGAGGGCATGGTGGTCTCCGATCTCGGTGCGGGACATGGACGGGAAGCCGCAGGAGGGCAGGCCGGCAGGGGATCGGTCGAATGACGGCCGAACGGGTTGGCGGCGTTGCCGCTGTCGCCGGATGCTGTTGTGTGACAGCGGGATTGCGCGAGCCACAGCGGGATCGTGGGGCGGTCGTTGGCCCGGTGTGTGGCCCGGCAGGGGTGTCGGCGGGTCAGGCGGCGGGCAGGTAGGTGCGGGCCTCGACCAGGACACGGACCTGGTTGTGGACCTCCTCGGGCCAGCACACCGGCCCGGTGATCGCGAACTCGGTCACCGGGAGTTCGACCGGGTTACCGTGCACGCGCCCGGCCGGGCGGCGACGCGCGCGCAGACGCACTACACCCGGTTCGGTGATGGGCTCGGGCGGGGTGGCGAACCAGTGCGAAGGGTGCGCCCACACCGCGTCGTATTCGATGCCGTCGATGCTCCAGGACCAGTGCTCGGCCTGCAGGCCACGGTGGTAGTCGAGTTTCGTCTTCCCGCCCTTGCGTTTCGGGCGCGGCGGCAGGCTGTTGGCGTCGAGGTCGGCGAAGATGTCGGGGAACCGTTCGTGGGCCTGGGCCTCGGTCATGACGGCGGTGATCTCGTGGAAGCGCATCGTGTCATCGGTGGTGATCCACCGATGACCGGTCATCTTCGCCGCGATGGTATGCACTGCCAACGGGGACAGGGAAAAGTTCACCACCGACACCGATTTCGGATTCACCCGCGTGATCTGACGCCACGTCGCCCCGCGGGCGCGCACGAAGTCCCCGACCGTGAAATCGTCACGGCCCCAGCCGGGAGTCAAGCCTTGGTCGATCTGGGTTTGGCGGACCTGTTTCCAGTAGGCGATGTCCCGCTCGCGCTGGGTCATTCGGCCCAGCACGCGCTCCCGGTATTCGCCGGTCGCCGGGCCGGTGGTTTCGGTCTGATAGACGTTGCCGTCGCTGTCGAGGAACCGGCGGGTGTGCCCGTCGAGGGCGCGTTGATCGCCACGCTGCTCGGCCTCGAGGATATCGATCCGGTTGGCCACCGTCCGCGGGGAATTCCGGTGCTCGGTGGTGTGGGCGGCGGCCTCGGCGCGATGGTGGGCGCGGGTGGCGTCGCGGTCGGCTTCGACCGAGCGGCCCCACGCCTTCCACGACTTGTCGATGGCGTTGCGGTGGCGGCGTTCGGAATGGTGCCCGATCTTGACAGGCTCTCCGAACGGGGGCAAGGCGTTGTGGGCGCGCTGATGCGCGGCTTCCGCGGCGGCGGCTTCCGCGTCTTTGCGGGATGCCTTGTTCTGCAACGCATCGACTCGGTCAGCCTGTCGCAGGGCGCGGTCGGTCTCGGCGTCCTCGGTGGCGCGCACGCTGCGGTCGATGTCCACCTCGACGGTGTATCCGGCCTCACGCAACTTCTCGGCGGCGTAGTCGATGTGGTACTGCTTGGGCTGGCGATCGCGCGAGGACACCACGATCCAACACTGAAGGCTCCTGGCCCACCGCCAATGCCCAATCGCGTCGCGCACCGCGCACATCACCTCGTAGGTGCCATCACCGCGGTCGGTCCCTTCCAACAGGGTGCCCTCTTCGGCGGTATGGGAAATCGTGAGTGCCGACAAGAGCGCCACCTCCTTCCAAGAGTTGTCGACATGCGCATCTACGCATGTGTGAGGGTTGGGTTCGTTCGGCCGTTTTCTGTAGCCGCGGGTCAGTCGCGGCGGGGTGAGCTTTCGGGCAGCTGATAGTCGCGGGGGCCGGTGCGGGTCAGTTCGTCGCGGGTGAAGTCGTCGACGGGTGCGCCGATCCACTCCGCGGTCAGGCCGGGGAAGGTGGCCTCGCCGAGCAACCACGACTCGAGAGTGTCGCCGACCTCGAACAACCTGCCCGTCACGCGGTCGTCGACGCACAGCCGCGCGGCGTCACCGCAGCGCACGCGGATCAACGACAGTCCGGTCGCTTCCTCGATCGCGGCGAACAGGCCACCGATCCGCTCAGCGCTGACCGAGACCAGCGGTGCCGGGCCCAGACGTGTGGTGAACGCCTCGGGATCGGTGAACGCGCGCAGTTCGGCGGTGAGTTCGCGGCGGCGTCCGGCGATGACGGCGAACACCACATCGCCGAGCGAGTCACCGACACTTGAGTTCCGGATCGCGGCGCGCACCTTGGGGAGTTCGGTGCGGGTGAGGCTGCCGCCGACCATCGCCAGCAGATCCGCCACCGAGATCACCGCCGCCCCGGGCGCGGCACTCGCGCGCGCGGGCTCGACAGCGGTGACCGACGGCGGTTCGATCTCGGTGTCGTCGTCGCATCCGCCGACCTCGAGATAGGCGCCGGTGAGAAGGTCGTCGTCGCCGACCTCCACCAGAGTGAGGCCCCCTTCGTCGATACCGACGAAACCGGAGGTATCCAAACCCGACACCCATGCACGTAGTTCCGGGACGGAGATCATGAGCTTCCTGCCTTTGCTGTTGTCGGAACAGAGTTCGTCGATTCGGCGACCGGGTCGCTCGGCAGCGTCGACCGCGGCGAGTCAGAGGAGGCGACGCGACCGGGATCTGTGCTGGCGATGTTGGAACGGCGTCGCCGCGGCGGTGTTCGCCGGAGCCGCTGCGGGCAGTGCGTGCCCTCTTCATGTCATGGGCTGTCAGAGACGACCCGTGATGAGGTGGAGCAGGCCGTTGGCGATCTCCACAATGTGTTCGAGGTGGAAATGGATTGCCGCGGCCGTCGAGAGTCCACTGTCGGGGAACAGTATTTCGGTGAATCCGGTGGTCACGGCGACGCTTTCCTGCCCACCGCTGCAGTTGCGCAACATGAGCGTGAAGCCGGGAAGCTGCGGTGTGTTGTCGTGGTCGACGAGCATTTCGAGCGGAGGGTCGCCGGTGAGAACGTCGGCATTGCGAGCGGCGTCGAGCAGTGCCACCAGGTCGCTGGCGGGCTGCTCGTCGTGACTGCACGGGATGTTGCCCGCGATCCGATCCCTTTCCGCCGCAATCCAGCCCGCGAACGCGGCCTCGTCCAGAGCAAACGGGCACGGATCGTGATGGCCGATGACGAAGGCGGTGTCGGGAGAACCGCCCGCCGGCGCGTCGGCGGGCTCGTCGTCGCTGAGCAGCTCGTGTGCACGAGCCAGCAGATCCTTCTGATACGTACCGAGGACGTCGTGGGGATCCCCGGTAGCGGCCCACAGCTCTGCGGCGGTCGCTACCAGGCACTCGATATCCTCGGTGGTGAACCAGGTCCTGATCGGGTACATGGGCGGTCCCTTTCTGCTCTGCTGTGGCGATATCCGTGCTCGGCCGCCACACCAGCGGTGATCCGAGCGACGGTGCCGACACGGAGGGATGACGCAGCGACACCACCGGTCCGGTCAGTGGACCGCTGCGTGATCCGCACGGCGGGACGGCAGGACGGTCGGCGCGGGCCGAAACTGTCGTGGCCGCAACCGGAGTGGGTCATGCCGCAGGGCTGGTGCCATGCGCCCGGCGGTGGCGGCGGGTTGTGACTCGCACCCATGCATGGCCATGCCCGCGCTTGGTGACGCTGGCAGAGGCGTTGCGAACAACGATTCTTGGGCCGGGCCGCGTGGCGATAGTTGGCTATCCAGGGACGTGGGCTGCGGGCTGGCCCGGTTATCGATTGGTTTGTGGGCCAGTGGGCCGCGGACATCCGACGCCGTTGTCGCGACGCGACTGCGGTTCAGGAGTTTCCTTCGTCGAGTTCTCGACGTAGCAGTCAGATCGGCTGATACGTTGAGCGCGTGGACCAAAGGGCCGATCCACTGAGCGCAGAGGATCCGGTGACCAGCCGGGAGCAGGACGCTGTTCGGATCCTGTTGTTGCTCGACAGCGCGGGCGAACCAGTGGACGACACCGAGCGGAGGATTCCCGGGCTGAGCACCGCGGTGTGTGTTGTCCGCACGACGGTGCGGTTGCTGAAGCTCGACTTCTGGCTGCGCAACCCCGACTACCTTGCAGACGAGCTGCTCAACGACTACGAGAGCAGTCGCGAGGAGCCGCTGCTCGCCATGGCCGCGTCGATCTTGGAGTCCGAGGAACCCGAGGTGCGTCGATACCCCATGCTGCGCAACAAGTTCGGCGCGTGGGAGAACATCGACAACGCGATGGCGGTTCTACGCGGTGCGGGCCTTGCCGCCCGCAAACGCAGCGGCACGATCGAGCGGGTGCGTCAAAGCGATTTCTACCTCCTCGACGAAGGCAGGCGGGTGGCCCGCGAGATCGTCGCCGACGAGCCGGTCTTCCAGTACTACGTCGACCGGGTCGACTTGGTGGTGAGACTCGCGGATGGTCTCGGCGGAACGCAGTTGAAGAACCGCCAGTACTTGCAGCGCGAGTATGCCGATACACCACTGCACGAGCACATCTCGACGGTGGCACCGCGGGCACGTGCCCGCTTGGCGGCGCTGCAAGCCGACTTGGCCGATTCGCGTGAGGCTGTGGACACTACGCAAGGAGAACGACGATGACCGGGCTTGTGGGCGACGACCAGCACGCCCTGTTCACCGGTAAAGATGCGAGCACCGTGGCAGATGGGGGCGCGCAGGAGCCGCCGGTGTCCGGTGAAGCGTTGCTGGATACGCGAATCGCAGACCGGGCCAAGGTCACCGCGGAACAGGTACGGGACGTGTTCGCCACCTACGGGTGGCCTTTGGTGTTCACCCCGGCCCGCCCGCGGTCGCTGCGCCTGGTACGCCTGCGGTTGGAGGGAGTCCGCGCGGGCAAGGTCGCACCCGGCGCGTTCGATACGACATTTGATTTCACCACGGGCCTGACGGCTCTGGTCGCGTCCAACTTCCGGGGTAAGACCAGTGTCCTGGAGCTGATCACATGGTGCCTGCGCGGGACACCGCGGCGGGAATTGCAGAGCGGCGTCCGGGGCTGGCTGAATCACCTCGACCTGGACATCACCGTCGCCGGACAGTCGATGGGTTTCCGCTTGGACATCACCGACGGGGCGATCTCGTCCGCGACCGTCCTCACCGCACCCAGCGCGTCCGTCCTTGCTCATGCCCGGGAACCGGACCCCGCACAGAAAGTGACTGTCCTGCTCCAGGCGACCGGCGAACAGAGCTACGCCGAGCAGGTGGCCAACCTGATGTTGGACCGGCTCGACCTGTCTCAGATTGTCAGCACGCTAAACGAGACCAGCACGCAGACCCACGGATGGCCAGCCTATTTTGCCGCGATGTACCTGGGCTCAGCCAGCACGAAGATCCTGCTGGGAGACCATCCGATGTCCGGCTTGGCGGGCAGGCTGCTTCAGGTCTTCTTGGACCTCCCCGCAGCCGCAGCGCTCACCCGGGTCAGGACCGCCCGCGATGTCCGCCGTAACGAGGCACAAGCCCGCCAAGCCGAGTGGGAACGCGAAGCGGCCCAGCGTCTAGAAGAGCGCACGCGCATCGAGGCCGAACTGGTGACCGCACGCGCACGACTGGCCGAGCTCACCGCCGCCGCCGGGCACAGCGGATCCCTCACGGAACTCGCACGAAAAGCCGCGCACCTGGCCGGGCAGGTCGCCGACGCCCGAGCGGTCGACGACGACGCCCGGCGCGCCGAGCAGAGCACGAAAACCGACCGTCAGCGGGCAGCCAAGCGCCTGGCCGACGTCCGCGAGAGCAAGGTCGCCAGAGCGCTGTTCCAGGGACTGGACCCTGACGCCTGCCCGCGGTGCGATCAGGCCATTACGACCGACCGCAGGCACAGGGAGCACCACTCCCACGCCTGCGCCGTGTGCGACCGCCCGGTCGACACCGACGACGCCGAGGCGATGGAGATCATCGCAGAGGCAGAGGTCCGCTTGAACGCGGCTGCGGAAGCCGAAGACCAGGTGAGAGCCCACGCGGAGTCCACGCGTACTCGGCTCAGGGCCCTCACCGCGGAGTTGGCTACCGCAGACGAACTTCTCCGATCTGCGCGGTCGGCCACCGCGCTGCCCGAGGTGATGCAAGCCCAGCAGGCAGTCTGGCGCCTCGAAGGCGCGTTGGAAGTCCTGCCGGCTTCGTCCCCGCCGGGCGGGGACGAAGCCGACAACGAGACGGTGACTCTGCGGGTGCTGGACACGGCGGTGAAGATCCTCGACGCCGACAACAAGAACGCCGCGGACGCGCTGTTCAACGACTTGGGGCGAGAGGTCGTCGACCTGTCCCGTCGGTTCGGCATGCTCTCGCTCGAGAACGTGCGCATCGACCGCGGTGCTCGGATGAAGGTCACCAAGGACGGGGGCGGCGAGGACTGGTTCAGCGATTGCGATTCCGGTGCCCGCCTGCGCCTGCGCATCGCATTGGTCATCGCCCTGCTGCGCGTCGGGGCTGCCTATGGCGTCTCGACCCACCCGGGACTGGTCATGATCGACAGCCCCAAAGCCGAGGAGGTTCAAGACCTCGACGCAACTGTCCTGTTCCGCGAACTCGCGGCGGTCGCTGAAGAACAGGGCATTCAGGTCGTGATCACAACCCGCGACTACGACCTTGTCCACACTGTCCTCGACGCCAAGCACACCATCGAAGCTGACGAGAACGAGCCGCTGTGGTGACCAGGCCAGGAACACGACGTGGCTGACTTGGCCGATCGCTTGAACAACCTTGCCGCAGCCGGGCAGCGGGTGTCCTTCACAACGATCGCGATTCCCGTGGCGGAGATCCTCGACAAAGCCCGCGAGATCGCCGCAGGTCCATTGGCACCGTTGCTGGCCGAGGCCATTACCGCGGACGACGCCGACCAGCGATGGGCGGATGTCACCGGACTGTTCGTCGACGGTCTGGCGGCGCAGAAAAGCGTGCTGGCCCTGTCCAGCGCCTTGGAAGTACTTTTGGCCCGTCCAGCGGTGCTCAGTTCTCACGGACCAGCGCTGCTCGACGCACTTCTCGACCAACTCGCACAGACGGTCCAGGACGCCCCAATACTCGCCGGTACCCGGCTGGACGCCGCAGTGCGGTTGGCCATCGGCAAGGCCGTGAGGCCCTTTCGGGTGTGGGATTTCCTCGAACGGCTCTCCGTGCTGGACGCCCCGGAAGACTTCGTCGAACTGCTGCCGCGCACCCTGGGCGCGGCACTCGACAGCTGGGCGGAGGAGACGGAAGCAGCCACCACGCTGCGCCGCCTCCTCGGTGAGCTGGCCCAACTGGAAGCTTCCGACTCGGACGCGGTCTACGAACTAGGCTGCGACCGACTCCGCAACGCTTTATCGAGCACCGACCTGACCCAGGTCACCCAACACCTCATAGATGCCCGGCGAGATCTCGCCGCCAGCACCACCGACGAAGCCCGAACCGACGCCGACTGCTTGATCGCGGCCTGCGACGCGGTTCTCGCTTTCAGCCGCCACGACACCGGCGCAGTGGTCAACGCGGCTGTACGCCTTACGAGGGCACTCGAACAACTCACCGCATGGCAACTGCGTACCCACCAGCCCACCTGGACCCGCCCCCGTCGCTCGGCCCTGCTCGGATGGCACCAGCTCCTACTGCTGCTGGACACAGCCTCGAATACTCTCGCCGACACGGTTTGGATGAGCCCGTGGAACGCCCTCGACGCCGTCCTCTCCGCCTACAACTCGATCCGCACCGTCCAACCGTTGGGCCCCAGCACCGACGCGGGTGTGGCCTTACTCGTAAAGCCCGCAATCGAAGACACCTTCTTACGCGAGCAGAACTTCCTGCACATCCTCGAACGCGCCGTAGATCAATCCGAACAGCACACCGGCCACCCCCAATTCGACCACCCAACAGCCGAAATTCTCCTGGGCAGGATCCGCGCCCGACAACCTCGCACCCCCAGATCCAGCGCGCCCGACGGCGAAGCCAACCCCGACGACGAAGACCCACAACCTACGCAACGGCTGTACCGCCTGGCGCCACTGCTGGTCCGCGCCATGGGCGAGAAGGCAGCACTAGACCTCACCGCAGACCTGACCGACGACGTTGTGTCTTCCCTCGGCGGACTCGCCGAGCAGGCAGATCAAAGCCGCTTCGACGCAAACGACCCAGTGGTAGGTCCGATCGTGCACCGCATCCTCGACCAGTTGGCCGGACACCCCCACTACACCGGGCGAGTACATGTCACCTTCTCAGCGCTGGTGTACCAGACCGTCCTATTCCTCAAGTCGCGCCTAGACCTGGAAAAATCCAGCCTTCTGGGCAAGAGGCGCCGTAACGGCGAACCGGTCTACGACTACCGCCAGCGGCCCGAGAAAGACCAACGCCAACCGCTTGAGGAGGACCTGCAATTGGACTTCCGTAGCTGGCTGGACTCGGGCCCCCTCCACTACGCGGCAAGTGCTGAGCCAATCGA
Organism: Nocardia asiatica NBRC 100129; assembly: GCF_000308415.1. Classification (GTDB taxonomy): domain Bacteria; phylum Actinomycetota; class Actinomycetes; order Mycobacteriales; family Mycobacteriaceae; genus Nocardia; species Nocardia asiatica. The sequence continues at coordinate 11,842 of NZ_BAFS01000427.1, forward strand.
CTTGGCCCTCGGACGGGGCGACATCATCGTACGCTTCGACGCGCTGCGCTACTTGGCCGAGATCAAGAAAGATGATCACGACAACAGCCGCCAGCACATCGAGTCCACCTACCTGACTCAAACGACGGAATACAGCAACACCAACGTCCCCTTCGGCCTGCTCCTCGTACTCGACCTGACGCCGAAGACCTCCAGCAGCGGCACCCTCAGACTCGATGAGCTGATCTGGGTCGCGACCCACCGTCCGGCAGGAGCCACAGTTGATCGGAAGGTCGTCGTAGGTATTTTGCCTGGCAATCGATTGCCACCCTCGGATTACTCAAAGTGATGGCTCATGAGGCCGCAAGCCCAAAGCCAATGAGTTCCGCGCCGCTGTAGGACCTATCCACGCCAACTCATCGAGAGGTGGTGCGAACCCCACGAGTCGGCTCTCCGCGTGGAACGTACGACACTCGACATCACCGGCGCCGCAGACAAATCCGGAAAACGGCCACCGAGAGCCCCAGTTGAACGGTGAAACACGTGTACTGGCCAACTATCGATGAGAGTGGTCAATTACCCCTGCAAGGCACATGTGTTCGAGTGCCAGCAAGCGCTCGTCGGCGTGTCCGCCCCACCGGGTTTCGAAACCTGAACGTTTCTTCGGGGTGATCGTGTTCGGGGCCGCGACGAAGAACTCCTCCAAGCGTGGATAGTTCTCGGTCTCGACGGTCAGCCAGAGCCGGGTGTGTCGGCGCTCACGGAAATCCCCAGGTTGAGGCAGTTTCCGCTCATGTAATTCCGCAGGTGTCCGCTCACGTAATTCCCCAGCGGGAAGGTGAGCGCGGCTGGTGTGGTCCTCCCGAGACGAAGGTTGCTCCCATCGATGCGATTGGTGGGAGCTGGTATTGGCGAGGAGAACGTTCGACGTGGTCGATGTGACCGAGATTTTGATTCACTGGCATGCGGGTCGTTCGCAGAGCCAGATCGCGTCCAGTCTGGGGCTGGATCGTAAGACGGTGAAGAAGTATGTGGATCCGGCGATCGCGGCGGGGTTGGCGCCGGGTGGGCCGGCGCGGTCGCCGCAGGAGTGGGGCCAGTTGGTTCGGGAGTGGTTCCCGCAGTTGGCTGATACTCGGTTGCGGCAGGTGACGTGGCCGGAGATCGAGAAGCATCGCGATTTCATCGTGGCGATGCTCGAGGCTGGGGTGAGCAAGCAGACGATCTGGCAGCGGCTGCATGACGAACACGGCCTGGTCGCATCGGCGGCGTCGCTGAAGAGGTATATCGCAGCGAACCTGCCGGAGGAGAACCAGCGGCAGCGGGTGACGGTGCTGCGCGATGATCCGCCGCCGGGTGAAGAAGCTCAGATCGACTACGGGTATCTGGGTTCGTGGGTCGACCCGGTCGGTGGCCGCAAGCGCCGGATCTGGGCGTTTGTGATGGTGCTGGCGATGTCGCGGTTGATGTTCGTGCGTCCGGTGGTGTCGATGGATCAGCGGGCCTGGACCGAGGCGCATGTGGAGGCATTCGCGTTCTTCGGTGGTGTGCCTGCTCGGTTGGTGCCGGACAATCTGCGCACCGGGGTGGCGCGTCCGGATCTGTATGACCCGAAGATCAACCGGTCCTATGCCGAGTTGGCTCACCATTACGGGACTTTGGTGGATCCGGCCAGGCGCGGCAAACCCAAGGACAAGCCGCGGGTGGAACGGCCGATGCCGTATGTGCGTGACTCGTTCTGGCGGGGCCGGGAATGGACGTCGCTGGCCCAGATGCAGGAGGCTGCGGTTGCGTGGTGCCGGGAGGTGGCCGGGCGGCGGTCATGCAGGCCACTCGGTGGTGCGTCACCACTGTCGGTGTTCGAAGCGGTCGAGGCGGAAACGCTGATTGCGTTGCCGCGCAAAGACTTCGTCCTCGCCGACTGGTCGACGGGCACTGTCGGCCCGGATGTCCATGTCAAGGTCGGCAAGGCGTTGTATTCGGTGCCGTGGCGGCATATCGGCCGTCGGGTGGATGCGCGGTCGACGTATTCGATGGTGCAGATCTTCGACAATGGCGAGCTGATCGCCACGCATGTGCGTAAACCGTTCGGCAAGCAGACCGACATGTCGCACTACCCGCCGGAGAAGATCGCCTTCGCCATGCGGGGACCGACCTGGTGCCGAAACCGTGCTGCCGAGATCGGGGAATTCACCACGGCTGTGATCACGGAATTACTGTCGGAGAACGCGTTGTTCCGGCTCCGCGCAGCCCAGGGCGTGCTCGGGTTGGCCGATCGTCACCGACCGGAGCGGCTCGAATTGGCGTGCGCCAAAGCAATCGCCGTCGGGGATCCGTCCTATCGGACCATCAAGGGCATCCTCGCCGCAGGGCTCGAGGCCGACCCGCCACCACCGAGCACTGGTGATGGAGGCGCCGCGGCGTTCCTGCACGGCCCTTCGCGGCTGTTCGGCAACGTCGTGGCCCTGCCCAACCCGAACAGCCCAGCCGCGATCGCCGCCACCACGAACACCGACCGGGACGACGACGCTCGTGATGGCGCCGACGACGAGCAGGGCGAGGGGGTGTCGGCATGATCGTCGATGTCGCCCTGGAACAGGCACTGCGAACGTTGAAGCTGTCGGGGATGCTGCAAACTCTCGAATCCCGCCTCGCTCAGGCCCGCGCCGGCGATCTCGGGCATATCGAGTTCCTGCAGGTGTTGTGTCACGACGAGATCGCTCGCCGCGAGTCCCAGTCGATCGCGCGCCGCATCCGGCGCGCCCAGTTCGAACAACAAGTCACCCTCGAGCAGTTCGACTTCGCCGCCAGCCCGAAACTCCCCGCCGCCCAAATCCGTGACCTCGGTGCGCTGCGCTGGCTGGGAGTCGGTGAATCGGTGGTGTTGTTCGGCCCGGTCGGGGTCGGGAAAACCCATGTCGCCCAAGGACTCGGCCATCTGGCCATCCGTCAGGGCGCCGAGGTTCGATTCACCAAAACCAGCCGACTGCTCGCCACACTCGCCGGCGGTCACGCCGACAGGACCTGGGACAAGCGACTGCGCGAATTCGTCCGGCCCGCCGTGCTGATCCTCGACGACTTCGGCATGCGCGAGCTCACCGCGCCCCAGGCCGACGACCTCTACGAGCTGATCTCCGAACGTACCGCCGCTGGCGGCTCCATGGTGCTCACCTCGAACCGGTCACCAGTGGATTGGTATCCACTCTTCCCGAACCCTGTCGTCGCCGAGTCACTTCTGGACCGGCTCATCAACACCAGCCACCAAGTGTTCATGAACGGGCCGTCCTACCGGCCCAACAAACGCCCCGGCACCAAAGACGAGCCCAAGACACAACAGAAGGAGGTCGGGTAGAACATAACCCAGGACCCACCACCTGCCCCATTACGTGAGCCGAGCGCCCGGGAATAACGTGAGCGCCGACAGGGTGTGCTCACCGTCGGCACGTACAGCGATCCCGAGGCTATCGGCGAGGTCGAGGACGAACCGCTCGGCTGCGGCGCGGTCGGCGCGATGGGTGATCTCGACCGCGCGCCACGCGGTCGCGCGGGCGCTGTAGCAGCGCCGCACTCGATACACCGCCCACTCACACGAGTCCATCGCGGCGTCGGCCAAGGCATGGACCTCGTACGCACCGTCTGCCCTGAGTCTGTCCCGCAACGATTTACCTGGCCCGAACAGCCCGCTGCGGTGGTTGAGCGCCAGCGTGCAGTACTCGTCGACGAGATGTTTGAAGGCTTCCTCGGGGTAGGTGCGGTAGCGGGCGAGTTGATCGGGCCAACTGGGCACGCTGACGTAACCACACTGGCGGCAGCAACTTTTGGGCCACCATACGCCGAACAATCCGTACAGGTAGCCCTGGCTCATCGCCCGGCTCATCCCGGCGGCGTGCAGCGGGTAGATCGGGTGGCGGCGCCCGCCCATCGTGACTGAGGTGTCGCGGGCGATCCTTGCGGTCTCCTCGGCGGAGAACCCCACGGCGTGGATGTAAGGGCGCGGTCCCAAATGTGTTGCACGCCAGGTATCTAAAGGCTGGCCCTTTGCCTTGGTTGAGCAGGCGCGCCCGTTGAGGGTGGGCATGACACCGTTGCCGCGGTGTTCGGCCGAGAGCGGGTAGAAGCCGTGCTCGTCGGGATCGGGATGCAGACGTGTGGGGGTCCGGGTGTCTTGCAGGACAACGATCCCGTCGGCGACGCTGGGACCGGCACGGGCGACTTCGATGAAGCGCACTCGCCGGGCGGCGAGCAACGGCAGGATATGTTGCGCGACAAGGTCACAGGCCGATCGCCACTCGTCTCCTGTCTGGGCGACCATGACCAGCAGATTCGACAGATCATCGAGCAACTGCGGGGGCCGGAAACCTGGGTCGAGCAGAGTACGGGTGACCCCCGCGGCGCTGTCTACGCCTAGACCGAAAGACCAGCACAGCGGCATCGCATCGTCATCGAAAAGCGTTGGGAGAGGGAATAATCCCTCGGTTTCCTCGACCATGGCGACCGTTCCTTTCGGCAGATGACGCGGCCCGGCAGCACGGTCGGAAGCGATACCCCGGGCACTCACGCGAACGAAGCAGCCCCCAAGCGGGTGCGCTCACGGCCCAGGCAATGCAGGGCACTACGCGCCGCGTGGAGGGACCGCGCCGATCGAGGGCGCCGGAATCGAAAGCAGCGGCCCGTCCTGTGGAGATCCGTACTCCGGATTGCCGCTCTGTCAGCGGTCGAGCGGGCGGCGGGCGTGCAGGAGCACGGTGTCGGCCTGGGTGCCGGAGGTGGTGAAGGCCCCGGCGGGCAGTGGTTCGTGACCGCCGTGGGCGGTGATGAATTCCCGCATCGCCCGGTGGTCGCGGTCGGTGCGGTAGGTGTAGCTGTTGGGCGCGAAAGCCAGCAGCCCTCCGCCATCGTCGAGCAGGCCCCAAGCGGTGTAGAGGTGGTCCATCCACACCGTCGGCTGCCCCGGCAGTGCGAACGGCGGGTTCATCACCACGCCCGCGTACCGGGGTGTCGCTGTCGCGGCGAATTCCTCGAAACTGGCGATCACGATGGTGACCCGCGGGTCGTAGTCGATGGCTGCGGCACGCTCGCGGTCGGGCTCGACGGCGGTGACCCGCACAGCCGGGTTGGTGGCCAGGATCGCCCGCACAAGCGCGCCATCGCCGGCCGAGGGCTCGAGCACGTGCGCGCCGGGCGCGAGTGCGGCGATACCGGAGTGCTCACCCGCAACGATGTGGCGGGCCAGCGGCTCGGGGGTCGCGTAGTACGCGTCGAGTACTTTCCTGTCGGTGTTGGGGGTCGTGCCGCGAGCCACCGCTGCGGCGATGGTCTCGCTGGGGTCGTCGGGGAAGATGTGGGCTTGTGCGCGGCGGTTCCATTGTCCGCCCATGGATTCGAGGACCCTGTTGACTTTCTGGTAGTCGGCTTTGCTCAACTGCTGGGGCAGGAACAGGTTGTTGCCTTCGGTTCGCGACTCGGCCAGGACCTCGCGAGCGAACTCGGGCACCGACACCGACGTTCTCACAGCCATCAATGATCACCTTTCACACAGAATGGACACAGACAAGGAGACCCACGCCCAGCGGGCGGGAATCGAACGACGCTGCACAGCGCGGGCCGCCGGAAAGGCCGTGGTGGACTCGAACTCCGGCGTCGCGCCGGTGTCGACCGGTCAACAGGATGTGTCGATGACCAGTTCCACCCGTTCGTCGGCGACGGCGAGGCGGTAGTGGACGCAGTAGGTATCGGTCATGATGGTGGTGATGTGCAGCCGGTAGTGCTCGGTCCAGGTGCGCAGTTCGTCCCCGGCGGCGGCGGCGAGCCGGTGCTGGGCATCAGGGTCCAGGGATTCGAAGTGCTCGCCGTAGTCGGCGAGACTGCCGGTGTGCAGGGCACCCGCGTAGGACCACACGTAGCGGCGGGGTCACCGCCCATATACCGCTCGTGATGGCGGACGTGGACACCGCCCAGGACCGAGCGCGCGGACTCGGGACACCCGCAGCGGGCCGCAGGCGTGCCGTGGCGTT
>NZ_BAFS01000426.1 GCF_000308415.1 Nocardia asiatica NBRC 100129
GCTGCAGGTCGGTGGTCTCGGTGTCGAGGATGACCGCCACCCCGGGGGTGAGCATGCGCCGGGCGAAGCGGATCGCGCGACCGGCCGCGGAATGCAGTTGCATGTCCTCGCGGTAGGCGCGCACTGTCGCGTCGGCGGCGATCGCCGCCTCGACATCGCTGTGTTCCGGGCCGCCGTCGACGCGCTCCCAGTCGATCTCCCACACCTCTGCCGCCGGTGCCCACCAGCCCCACATCTCGATGCCGTGCTCGTCACCGAACCGCCGTAGGAACGAGCGGATCGCTTTGGCGCGGGTGGATTTGCGGCCACCGACCAGTTCCAGCAGCGGCGACGGCTGCCCCTTCGGGCAGGCCCGCACCCGCTCCCAGTCGATCTCGGGCCGTTGCAGCAACGCCAGCACATCCTTGGTGGCATACAGCGGCACCCGCACCTCCCGCGACCGGCCGACGCGCTTGCCGTGATGCTGCACCGGCCGCACCCACTCGGCCTCGACCGCGATGTCGAAATGGCGGCGCGCCACCGCGAGCACCTCGGCGGCCTCATCAGCGGTGAGCAGCCGCGCCAGCCGCACCCGCTCGACCAGCTCGGCGTCGGCGGCGAGCGCCTCCACATCGGCACGCCGCCAACGCCCCAACGGCCCTCGCTCCAGCTGCCGCCGCGCGGCCACCGTGAGCAGCTCCTCGCGCTTCCATCCCAGCAACTCGCACGCCTGCTCGGTGTCGAGCGACACCACCATCCATGCCTCGCGCTCGGTGATCACCGCCTCGACCGCCTCCGGCGCCAGGGCGTCGACCTCGGCGGGGAAATAGAGGTCGTGGCTGCGGCCGTTGGTGTTGTACGCCCACGCCACCCGCAGCTGGCCGACGCCGGCCAGCGCCTTGATGTCGTAGGCCTGCACCGGCAGGTCGAGACGTTCGGCGAGCCGCTCAGCGCAGCGCGTGGCCCCGAGCGGGTGTTCGGCACCCCACCTGCGCACGATCGTCGGTACGAGCGCCCGCACCTGCTCCACCTGGTCGGGCAGCCAGCCCCGCGCATGCCCCCGCGGGGGAAGCAGCCCCGCGTCGGCGGCGCGATCGAACTGCCAGCGCTGCAACCCGACCTCCTCGGCGAGCACCAGCGGACCGAGGTAAGCGCGGGCTGCGACCATGCGCGAATCCTCGCAGCCGCCACCGACAGGCTGGTCCCGCCTCTCGCCCCAGGCGTGGCCGAAGCCCGATCCAATGCCCCCAAATCGTGTGGGGGCGTGGGGTAGCCCGCCGCGACTGGTCCTCGATGCTGTCCAGTTCTCGCGCCTGCCTCGCGTATCCGGCTGCGGCGCAACCGCTTCCCGGTCGTGGGCCGACATCGACGCCGACCCCGCCATAAGAGTGCATATTATTGTATTGACTACACAAAGAGCGTTTTGTATATATACTGAAATATATAGACGTCATGGAGGGGATGTAGATGACGAGCCGGGAGCAGCGCATGGCGACCACCTTGACCGACCAGCAGCTACACCAACTGCGCGAGCAAGCGGCCTCACAGGCGCACGGGCCCATCGACTCGACACAGCTGCATCGAGTCGGAAAGTTCACACCGGGCCGCGTGGCCTGGGCGAGCGCGATCCTGGGCCGATCGTTCCCCGGGATCCGGGGGCTGTCCCGGCTGGAGCTGGCGTTGCTGGACTTGGCCGCCCACGCCGAACCCCACCCGCCTCAGCCGCCGCGCCCCGCGCCCACCCCCTCACCCCGCGAGATCGCCGCCGCCGAACACATCAAGGCCGCCCACGACGCCTGGATGGCGCTGGCGCAGAAGCTGCCGGTGAAGGTCGGAGTGGCCTACAACTACTCCGGGCCACGGCACCTCGCGACCTACCTCTCCGGCGCCGACCACATCATCCTCACCGAGCCGCTGAACGTCGGCCGCCTACACCGCAACCCGAACGCCTCGCTGTGCGAGACACCGTCGCGCGCGAGGAATTTGCATTTCAATCCCCCCGACGCTCCTGCGAAGCGCACCCCCACCTGCAAAGTCTGCCTGCGCACCGCCTACCGGATCGCCGGAACCACCCCCGCGCCTGCGCTGCTGTCCTTGCCGTCCAAGCAGGTCACCAGCCGCCGCTACCGCGCGCGATAGCCCGCGCCGCACCCTCACACGAAACTGATCCTCTGGACAGGCACCGATGACTCAACTGCTTTTGGATCTGCCCGAATTCACCACCCTCACAGCCCCGGCCCCGGACCTGCGCAAATACCACGGGATCATCTTCAACGGAAGCGCTGGGAAAGATTCCCAGGCCGCGCTCGAGATCACCATGCGCGCCGCGCGGGCCGCCGGAGTCGCTGACCGCGTCTACTACGTCCACGCGGACCTGGGCGAGATGGAATGGAGCGGTGTTCCGCAGTTGGCGAAGGAGCACGCCGACTACTACCGCATCCCCTTCATCACAGCACGCGCCACCGGCCTGGACCTGCTCGGCCGCATCGCCAAACGACGCATGTTCCCCGACGCCGGAAACCGTTACTGCACGTCGGATATGAAGCGCGGCCCCATCCGAACCGTGCACACCGCCGTCGCGAGGGAGATGCGCAAACGGTTCGGTGTCGCCCAAGCCCAGCTGCTGAACGTCATGGGCATGAGAGCCCAAGAGTCACCCGCGCGGCGGCGCCTGGTCCCCTTCTCCCACGACGGCAGCGCGAACTGCCCCTGCGTCTCGTGCCGACACAAAGTCGCCGCCGCAGCCCCGTATATCGCCCGCAAGCAGCCGGTCCCCGACCACCTCAAAGTCGGCTACGGCTCATCCAATACCGTCCGGAACGTCGACACATGGCTCCCAGTGCACCACCTGGTCACCGACCAAGTCTGGGAACTGATCGCCGAAGCCGGAACCCGCCCACACCCCGCCTATAGCTGGGGCCTGCCCAGACTCAGCTGCTCATTCTGCGTGTTGGCGTCCAAATCCGCGCTCATCCTCTCCGCCCAGCTGCGCCCCGACCTCGCCGCCCGCATCGCCAGGCTGGAAACCCAGATCGGCCACCGATTCCAGCACAAGCGGTCGATGGCCGACATCATCGCAGCCGCCGAACGCCAGAACGGACGGATCGAGCAGATCGAGGACTGGGTCGGCTGACCGCCCCACGGCTCCAGCGACCCAGCAGCGGCACCACCTTCTGCTGAATCGCCGGAACCGACCCGCCCTCCTCTCGACCCGCCCCCACAAAACCCGACTGCTTCGTTCACCCCCGGCACGCGCAGTGCCGACCACCGAACCCGGCCTCAGACAGGAGCCCCATGAACAGCACCGCCTTCACCGATCTCGGCAAGTACTTCCTCACCGACAACGACAAGGCCTATTTGCGAATTGATTTCGGTCGCGACGACGACACCGGCGTCGTGACCGTCGACCTGACGACCCCTGCCCTCGCGCGGGACGAGCCTGTGCGGGTCACGCTGAACGGCGCACTCGTCGCCGAGCGCAACCTCCCCGCTGCCCGCAAGCCCTGCGACTGCCCCGAGTCCTCGGAATCGGTCGTCGGCGGGGTCCACGTCCGCCACCACCAGGGGTGCCTGCACGGTGAGCCACGCCAATACATGTGGCAGTACGAGGGCCAGCTGTACACCGGCAACCTCGCCGACTACGCCCGCCACTGGGAAAACCTCGACCCCGAAGCCCAGCAAGCGCTCACCCGCACCGGCGACGAATTGCGCACCTGGGCCCCGGCTGACAGCTACCCGTTGTCCATCACCGGCGACATGGACAACGACTACTGGTTCCACTATCGCCTCTCGACCGGCGACGAATGGATCATCGTCGCCATCGACGGCCGCGCTGAGGAAGAAGGCCGCAGCCCCGACCACGCTCCGGCCGATCCCGACAATCCGATCTCGCACAACCCTGCGTTCGCTGCCCCGCCCGAGCTGCGCGGCTGCCTGATCGACGGCCGCCGCACCGCCGAGCAGGTGAACTCGGTCCTCGGCCGGCTCAGCGAACTATCCGGCCTCCGGCTGGTCTGTGTCTGGGAATTCGTCGACACCTACGGGTTCGCTGGCCACTCCAACTTCTACATCGCGACAAATGGTGAGGCACTGCGTCACCTGTCCGGTGACCTGGGGGACTGGCTCACCTTGCCCACCGACGACCCCGACTCCCCACAGACACCTGGCGATCCCGCCAGCTGGATCGACGCCGTGACCTGCGAGTTCACGACCACAGTCCTCGTCGGTGACGGCCTGCACAACTACGCCACCGAAGACCGGCGATAGCCCACGATCAACCAGGGCGCAGCCGAACTGATTTCGGTCCGCCACGCTCCCAGACGCGGCAATGACCGCAGCCAGGCGCCCCGGCTCGAGCCCAGCCACCACTGCCGCGCATGCGACACCCGAATTGCCGAAACTCCGGCCGCTCGCTGACTGCTCGAAGCCGACCGTCCATCCCCGGTCATCCGATCAACTCACCAACAGGAGAAGCCAATGCTCACTCCCACCGAAGCGGACAAATTCAACCGCGCCGCCGAATTCTTTCCCCAAACCCATGACGACAACCGGCCCGGCATCCAGGTCGCCGGAATCCTCGTCTTCGCCTACATCGACGACAGCGGCGTCGTTCGTGTCTCCGTCCACTTGGACACGACTGAGAACTCGGTACTCGACGCCCGCGGCCTGGTCCCACTCCGGATCGTCGTCGAGGACACCACCGTCTACGACGGCGAGCAGGATGCCGAGCAGACCCTGCACAACGGCCTTCCGGCCACACCGGCCGAAATTGTGTCCGACCACCCCGCGTCCGATGTCGAGGACCGCAAAATCGAATTGCGGGTCGACGACACGCTTCTGGCGAGACTCGCACACGAGCATCACGCCGAAGACGACTGGCCGGACACCAACCAGCAGTGGCGCAAACAATGGCTCGACACCGTCACCACCCTCATCAACCGTGCCCACGGCTATGACGGACTGCTGACGATGTCCACCCCCGCCGGGTGGCGTCGGCCCGCGATCGAGATCGTCTACGACATGATCGCCGACGCGTGCTCGGGCCCCGACGGAATCGCTCTACACCTGCGCACCGTCGACACCGGATCGGAGATCTGCACACGCCGCTATTTCAGCGTCGAGGACATGCAGTTCCTCACCGTCGACGGCCGAGTCGCCGACACCCCAGACATCGAAGCTGTCGTGCGCGGCTTGGTGTGTGACCTCGAAATGGAGATCAACAACCTCTACCGCGAGTTCGTGGGTTGATCTCACCCATGGTCGTGGGACCAGGCAGGAGCTGACTGCCTGGTTCCACGGCCACCAACCATACGACCGACAATTCGACACAAGGAGCCGGACATGGCACTGCGCGCAAGGCTGAGCGGAATCAGCTGCCACTTCGAACCCGACGAAATCGAATGCCTGGTCCGCACCGCCGCTGAAGCCCTCCATGGTCAACTCGACGACTTGAGCGAGCGTCAGCGCGAAGTGGCCGCCAGAGCATACGAGCACCTCCAAGATGAAATGCGGATGCACGACCCCGATGTGGCCGAAGCTGCACGCCAGGCCGTAATCGACGCGGCAACAGGATCTTTTACCACCACTGAAGACCTGCGTGCCTCGATGGCCGACGGCTACTCGGCGGGCGACGTCGAAAGAATCCTTGGACCGATCGGTCGGCAGGCGCGACTGCATCTGATCTGCATCTGGCAGTACTACTTCGACGCCAGCGACTGCTTCGGTGGCGACTCGAACTTCTACATCGAGGCCGACGGCCAGTTCTACGGACTGAGTGGCGGCCTGTGGGGATGGCTCAACCTGGCTGCGGGCGACCCTGACGCACCCGCGACTCCCGGCGAGCCCGCGAGCTGGGTTGGCAGTCTGTGCACCGAGGTGACGATGAACGACATCGAATTCATCGACGCCGACGAGTACAACTACGCGATCTACGTCATGTGATCCCCGATCCGCCGCCGCGCCGCCTCCTTCTAGAGCCGGGCCCGGCGACGAGCAGGCGGAGCTTGCGCCTCAGATCGCCGGGTGCCGTTCCGCGCCCAGCACCGCCTGCCGGATCGAGGAGATCGCGAACCGGGTCGGCTGACCGCCGACCCGCCCCCACGCTGCCGACTTCCCCCTCTTCTTCCCACTTCCACTGCGGACAACCAGATTCGAGGAGTTCACCATGGGCATCACCTGCGACTTCCGGGCCGAGATCACCATCCCCGCCCCCACCGAGGACACAGACCCGCTGCGGATCGCGGCCAGCCGCTTCCATCAGGACGGAGTGCTGGACGATCCGCTCACCGGCGCCGACCCCGACACGTTGCTGCGCGCCGTGATCGAGGCCATGAAGGACGCGATGTCGGATTTGTACTGGAACAGCAATGTCGAGGTCCACGGCACCCGCAACGCCGACGGCACCATCACTGTCACCGCCAAAGGCCAATGTGAAGGCAGCCAGCTGGAGCCCGGGTTCACCGGCCTCGCTGTCGCAGGCGCGACCGGAACCATCCACTGCAACGCCGACGATTCCTACGGTCCTGAGTCGATGGAGATCACCGAATGGGCTTGATGCCCCGGAATCCGTCTGACCAGGCCAGCGCGGCGGCAGGAACGTCCAGCAATCCCGGAAGGAAGCTTCACCGATGACCCAACTCGACCTGTTCGGCGAAGTGCTCGCGGCCGAACGGCAACAGCTCGCGGCCGGTAGGCAGCGCTCGGTCGAGGCGCTCACCTGCCTTCGGGACTCCGTCCCCACCGCCCTGGAAGTGGTCGCCACACTGCGATACCAGCGCACGCACGACACCACGACCCCTTGCGCCGGCGGGGACTGGGCGTACTGCGTGTGCAAGAGGGGACTGCGTTTCCAGGCCATCACCGAATGGCAGGGATGGAACCACCTGCCCGCCCACCTGCTGACCTGGGACGAGCTGGCCGCGCTGGTGGGAAACGATCCGCGCCGCGCCGAGATCACCGCGTGGATGGATGCCCTTCCACAACCGCGGTGGCAGCCACTGTCACGGCCGCATGAGCTGTGGCCCAACCCTGAGCAGTGGCATCCTGACCGCATCACCAGCGACCACCGCCACCCGCGGTGGCCCGCCCGCCTCCGCGCCTGGCAGCTCACCCTCGAACTGCTCACCGACGCCATCAACCAACTCAGCCCGACAGCAGTCCCTCAGTGACCCAGCACGAGCCCAGCCATGGACCAGCGAGGTGATCGCCACGCCCGCACCGCCGCCACCGCAGCAACATTCAGCAACCCCCCATCGAGAAAGGTGAAGAAGAGAAAAAGTGAGCGAATCTCAGGGAGGCGGTATCGCCCGCTATCAGGAGACGGCCCGCCCGGCTCACGCACCGCAGCAGCAGACCGGCGCGCGGGCGCCCGGCAGTGACCCCAAGGTGTTCGCAGCGTCGCGGGTACTGCTCGGGGTGATCGCCGCCGGCTACTTCGTCGTGTTCGACAGCAACGACCCCTACGGTTTGTCCGGAGTAGCTGTGCTCGTCGCCACCCCGGACCCGGACGACGAGTACGACCTGAATGACACGCTGAGCAGCGGCAGGCCCTACCACGGGGCCGAGGCAGTAGTGGAAGCTCGCCGGGGCCGCGGCGGAGCGCTGGAAGACTTCATCATCTCCGGCACCCCCTCACAGATGAACGCGGTCGGTATGGCGCTACCGCACTTCGCGCGGGCGACCAACGACCAGGAGCTGCTCACGGCCCTCGACGCCATCGCCAGGCAGCTGGAGACGAGCCGATGACGATGCGGCACGCACACCGGCCCTGGCGGCTCTCGCGGTACCTGGAGCAGACGAATCCGACTGAGCGGGTGATAGTTGCGCTGCGCTCGGCGAGGTGCCCGCACTGCCCCCAGTGCGGCGGCGACGGCGGATGGTGGACCGCCAGCGGCCCGCACGGCGACGACGACCCGGACTGGTGGGAATGCGACAAGTGCCGCCGCCCCCTGGCCACGGTCCGGTATCCGGGATGGCTGGACCGGGCGTTGCCCAGATCGCTGCTCCGCCGCGCCGACAGGTGCGTGGACACCGGCCCGCCGTTCTGACCGATCGCCACGCAGGCCCGCCCCGAACCCCCCCGGGGCGGGCCAATTTTTCCTACGTCAATGCCGCCGACTCACCGAGAAAGAGGGGGACCAGCAGCGGGTGCGGCGCCCAGCCGGTGGAAGCGATCGCCTCGCACCCGCTCCCGCGCCTTGACCCCGACCAGGCCGTCCCACGACCTCAACGGCTCCCGCATCACGGCTGACTGCTCCTGGAAGCCCCGACCGTTTCCCGGGTGGCCCGCCACCGCAGTCAGGGGGCCTCCGACTCGACGATTCTGACCGGCAGTGTCTCCAGGGCCAAAGCGACCGCGATCCCCACCCGATGGTGACCGTCCCACATCCGTTCCTCACCGGATTGCGGGTGGCGGCCGATCAGGACCGGGATCCTGACCCCCTGCCGCAGCACCTTCTGCATCAGCTCGGCCATCCTGTCCGAGTGGGTCTCCCACAACCAGCGGAGCTCGCACTGCCAGGAGTGCTCCGCACTGCCCACCTTCACCCGGGCGAGGATGTGGGGCAGCGTGTACTCGGTGACCGACCCCAGCTCGCGGTAGGGGTCGACGTAGGTGTCGGTGTCGCCGCTCATCGCCTTCCAGCTCCAAACCCGAGCAGCTGCCCGATGCGGAATCCGAGGTACCAGGCCACCAAAGCACGCACCGGCACCTCCCAGCGCGCGGCGAGATCACCCCAGCTCTCGTCGTAACACCCCAGCGCGTCAGCGACTTCGGCGCCGAGCGAATCCAGGACCTCACCGGGGTACACATCGCAGCGGCCGGTGGCGTACATCGCGGTCGCCGCATGCCGCCGAAAGACACGCGGCCCCCTGCGCCGGCCGCTGCGCCACGACGCGACCTCCAGCCGCACCCGATGCACCGGTCCCGCCGCCTGGTGCTCGACCCCGTCGGCGGTCACATACCAGATGCCCACCACCACATCGGCATCCCAGCCCCACGGGAAACGGGTTTCCGCCAGGTCGTACCCGGCACCGGAGCCACGGCCGGGCTCGACGACGGCGGAGATGTCGCCATCGAGCAGACCGGACGCCACAAGCACCTCCTCCTCCCCCAACCGTCCCAGTGTCTGCGGCGAGAACCGTTGACCGACAGCCAGGAGAGCAGCGCTGATATCTCTCGCCACGACCTGCTGCTCCCGTCCACGACCGTGCCCGCGACCGGTGTCACGGCTACGCCGATGCCTGCTGGGGCCGCCGACCAACCGCAAGATGCCGCGCCGAGCGGGGTTGTTCGTGTCTTCCTCACCCGGTCGGGGCGGGTTCTGCTCGTGCACTCGTCTTCTCGTCTTTCGTGTCAGGCGGCCGTCGTGGCGACCTGATGCGCCGGCGATCCGGTCAGCAGCTCCTCGGGGATGCCGTTGGCGAACAGCTCGTCAGGGATGGGGGCGGTGGGCAGCGGATTCAACCTCTCGGTGTGCCCCTTGCGCGGGTTGCAGCACTTGAACGGGCCGTCGTAGGCGAACAGCTTCGCCATGTGCGGATCGGCGTGGTCCAGCATCCACGCGCTGACCCCCTCCTCGCCGCGGGTGTGCAACAACAACTCGTACGTCCGCCAGATCACGGTCAGCCGCACCATCGCCTCCGGGTGCTTCCACGGCTCCGGGCACCAGACACATTCCGGGTTGTCGTTGACCTCACGGCGGTAGACGTTCGTCAGGAAATCGCGCAAGAACATCCCCAACGACGGGTAACTCTGGAAGCCTTCGCTCGGATCGAAATTCATTGCTCGCTCTTGTCTTTCGGGTCGATGGTCGCCTGGTGGAGGATCAGCTCGCAGCCTCAACCGGCGCCGCGGCGGCCAGGACATCGAACGCCGAGGGAACCTGGCCCGCGAACAGGTCCCGGTACAGGAACTGCGCGGTCACATGCGCGGTGTACGCCTGGTCGCACTCGTCGTGCCAGCGGTCATAGGCTGCGCCGTAGGTGTAGGGCTCGTGGTCAAGCACATCCTTCAAATGCGCGTTCGCCGAAACCAATTGGCCGGCCGCGGCGACCTGCTCGCGGGTGTAGAGGTTGTCGATGCGGCGCAGGGCAGGTTCCCACTGCCGCCAATCCTCAGGGCAGTGCACACGGAACCGGTGCTCGCCGATGGCGAGGATGTCCCCGTGGAGGATGCGGCACGCGATGGCGCCGGAGGAGTGGCCGTAGGGCTGGCCGTACAGGAACGCGGTGCCGTGTTCGGCGTTGTAGCTGATCAGCATGTGGCCGGGCATGCCGCAGCGGCCACGGGACATGCCGTAGTAGACGGGGGTGATGGCGCGCGGGGCGCCGGTGCTGTCCTGCTCGTCGGCGAGGGCGATGGTGTGAGTGCTCATGTCCGGCTCCGATCCGGTGAGGTGATGGCATAGGGGGTGGCCCCCGTGCGCCGCCGGAGATCAGCTCAGCAGCGCACGAAGGTCGGTCAGGGTCGGCCGTAGGCGGTGGTCACGGTCGTGGCTTCCGGTGGCTGGCGCAGGATCTCGTTGCGCTGGTCCCACGCGGTGCAGTGGCGCCGCAGGACACCGTCCTCACCGCGCACAGTGATCGCCCACGGCATGTCGAACGCCGCTGTTTCGATCGCGACCACCGTGTCCACCGAACCGGTGTCGTAGCTGCGGTAGACACCGCCGACGCGCCGCGGCCCGATCCCCTCCACCACCGCAGTGGGATGCACCGGAAACGTCCGCGCACCACAGATCACGCATTCGGCGGTGTACATGTCCCGCCGCGAGAACTCGGGGTGCACGCACAGCCGCGTAGCGCACGAGACGCATTCGCTGATGTACAAACCCACCCACGCCCGCTCGAGATGCAGGCAGAACTTCGGTGCCAACGCGACCCTCATCGCGGTTCTCCTCATGGTCTGTGGTCAGCGGGTGGTGGCCGCGGTGATCAGCGCCAGGCGCTCGGGGGTGAGCGTGTAGACGTTGCCGTCCGCCCAGCCCATCGGCACGCCGCGGGAAGCGAAGAAGGCCGTGACGACCTCGGCGATGTCCTGGAAGTTCACCCGCCCCACCGCTGCTCCCGGTCGGTCCTGCCTCTGCAGATGGCGGTAGAGGACCTCCTCGAGTGCCTCGACCGTGATCATCTCAAGGGGCGAGCCCGCGCCGGTGTCGCTGCCCGGGCGGAGGTAGGTGAACTCCGCATCGGCGACATGGACGGCAGCCCTCAGCTGGCCGTCGTCGCCGAGCTCGAAGAAGTTCGCGAAGGTGACGTCGCCGGTGGGGGAGATCTGGTGAACGCTGACCACCCCGCGCAGGGGAAGCCGGTCACGCAGGTGCGGGGAGCTGGTGCCGGTGAGCGTGACCAGCAGCCGGGCGCCGACAGCGCCGACGCCTTCGGTGAGGTGGATACGGGAACGGTCAGCGGTGGTGTGCACAACTCTCCTATCGGTGGAGTCGGTCGATGGTCAGTGGGTCAGGGGCGCGGGAAGCGGCGACACCCGGAACGGCAGATACTCGCCGCTGGCGGTGATCGTGGTGACCTGATCGGGCTGCGTGTACCCCGACGGGTTGGCCTCGGGGAAGTTCCGGATCCTCGTCCCGAGGGCCGCCACGGCGGCCTGGTCGCCGCGGCAAGCGAACGCGAAAGTCGTCGACAGCATCGCCTGAAGCCGCCGCGGCAAGCTCTCAGTGGTGGTCAGCACGACCGCGATGCCGTACTGAGCTCCGTGCGCGAGCAGATCGAGCACGGCCCCGGTGTTGGCCTCAGCCAACGCGTTGCGGGCCCGGGCGGCAGCGCTGCGCCCGGGAGTGCGGGCCAGCAGCGTGGTGTAGCTGTCGATGACGGCCACGACCAGCGGCCATTCGACAGTCGGCCCCACCCGCCAGAAGTCGGTGACACCGAGCCCACAGCGCGGGTCGCTCATCCTCTCAGCGCGCTGCCGCCGCAGCTGCACCAGCCCGGCGAGCACCTCGTTGGCCTGATCGAAGTTGTCCCCGGTCATCGCCACCCGCCTGCCACCGGCCAGGACACCGTAGTCACCAGCGAACGGGTTGGGGTTCTTGCCATCGAGCACGACGCACTGCACGGTCGGGTCAGGCACCAGCTGACTCAGCAGCGACAACACGAACGCCGAAGTGCCGAGGCGGCCGTGGACACCGACACCGGAGGTGGTGGCGAGGTCCAGCGTGACCGGTTCACCGGAGTGGTCGCGGCCGCACCACAGCGGCGGGTAGCTCTTGCGCGCCAGCGACGGATTCACCGCAGCGTTCGCGGCGACGCTCTGCAACCGCAGCCGCACCTCCCCGGTGTCGAGTTGTTCGGCCACCACCCGTTCGACCCGCCACTTGTCGGCGAGATCGCGGCAGTGGGGACGGATCTTGCGCACCCCGATCCCGGTCGCGGTGCGCAGCACGACGGTGACTCCCATGGTGTCGATGCGGATGCGGCGGATATGGGGGAACTGTCCGCGGTGACGCCCACGGCGCACGCGCAACTGCAGATCCTTCGCCACCCGCGGCCAGCCGCACAGCACCCGCACAGCCAGCCACGCGGTGCGCCGCTGCGCCGCGTCGTTCGCGCGCACCAGCCGCCATGTCACCCGCGCCCACGAGCCGATACCGCCGTAGTAGTCCACGACGGCGGCCGCGAACACCAGCACGGCCAGAAGGACTCCGGCGACTCCGATCTCGGCCGGCAGGGGGAGCGGGGAGAGGTTCATCATCAAGCCTTCCTGGAAAGCGATATATTACAGTCTATATAAGAAACGCTCTTTATTACAAGAGCTACATAAAACGACTTCCATTGAAGGAAGGGGGAGGTCACGACCCCCTGGACGCATCCACCCCTTCCGCCCCTTCCACCCTGGAAACCGGCCTTCCACCCCTTCCACCCCTTCCACCCTGGGGGTGGAAGGGGGGAGGAAACCGGGGAGGACGGGTGGAACCTTCCATGACCACCCAGGGAAGGAAGGGGGCCCGGAACCCGGCATCTCCCCCGCGATTCAGACCAAAATTTCGTCCAAACGCATGGTGCAAAGGGTGTGCCATCGTATACCCCAGGGGGGTGTATGTGGTTGAGGAGGTTCCGGTGCACGATCCGCGACATCCACCCGGGGGACATCCGCTCTCGTGAATCGCTCACACGGGAATCACCGGGATTCGTCATCACGCACACCACGCGAACCTCCCGCCTTCGACACAACCCAGCGCACAGACCCCCTCCGGCCGAGAGAAACGCACAGCCAGGCGAAAGCGAGCAGACGCCACAGCCCCCGTCGGGCGGGTACACCGCCGCACCGCGCCCCAGAAATCCGCCTACGCACCCGCGGCGCTGAACTCCGGCGCCCCCTGGGTCAGGCGGCGCGCAGCCTCGCGGCGGAGCCGTCCGCGCCGCGGGGAGCCACCTCGACCTATCTCGAATCCACCCGCGTCCACCCGCGTCCACCCCTCGACCGGGAGGGCGTCCACCCCTTCCGCCGGCAACCCCCGGACGCCGAGAGGGCCGGTGGGAAGCGCTCCGGAGCGGCGGCCGCCGCCAGTGGAAGAAACGGAACGAACCCCCAGATTGATATAATGCAATCATGCTAGCAACCGCTTCGGTGTACCCTGCCGAGCGCACACCGACTTGGACGACAGCCACGCCATGAAGCCGACCATCCCCCTCCCCACCTCCACGGTCGTCACCCGCCTCGCCGTCACCGTGGCCGGCGGAGCAGCGGTCAACGCCTTCATCCCCGTCCTCGCCTCCCCCGTCACCGGCGCGCTCGGCGCCCTGATGGCGATCTGCGCCGCAGGCGGCTACCACGCAATCAGCTCCGGCCTCGCCACCCCCGAAGACATCGAATCCGGCACCGCCGCCCAACAACAGGTGGAACGGATGGCCGAGCTCTACAGCTACGACCCCGTCGCCGCCACCGCGGTCAACTTCCTCCTCCAGCCCGCGTTCGCCCGCGACACCTGGTGCGGACTCACGCTCGGCAGCAAGACCGACGGGATCTGGCCCACCCTCGAACCCGGCACCGAATACGACGGACTCGAACCCGGCAAGCCCGACCCCGGCTTCATCATCACTCCCCAGGGCGCCCGTGTCCGGCTACGCACACCGCACCCTTACACCAACCCCTCCCTCTACTTCAGCGCGCTCCCCGCCCTCGCCAACAGCCTCGGCGTCGACGACATCGCCATCGTCAAACACCGCAACGGCATCCTCACCCTCGACCTCGTCACCCGAAACCCCCTCTCCGACACCGTCCCCCTGCCCCTCCCGGAAGAGCCGCCGAACCTCCAAGCCCTCGACGTCGGCCGCCGCGTGGACGGCGGTGAGTTCCGCATGCAGATCCGCGGCACCCACCTGCTGCTCGCCGGACTCACCGGCGCCGGAAAGTCCTCAGGCCTGTGGTCGATCATCGCCGGACTCGCCCCCTCCGTCCGCGACGGCCTGGTCCAGCTGCACGTCATCGACCTCAAACGCGGCCAGGAAATGGCCGCGGGCTACCGCCTGTTCACCAACTTCGCCTACCTCATCCCCGACGCCCTCATGCTGCTGCAGGACCTGGTCCACAAGGTCCTGCACACGCGCGCCGACGCCGCCCGCGAAGAGGGAATGCGCACCGGAATCGGCGACAGGAAGCACTCGCCCACCCGCGAGGCTCCCCACCACGTCGTCATCATCGACGAGGTCATGGCACTGCTGCTCATCCCCGGCAAGAGCGCCACCGTCGACATCATCGACGAGAACGGCGAACCCAAGTCGGTGAAGGTCATCGAATACGCCACCCAGCTGTTGATCGAGCTGCTCACCCAGGCGCGATCGGTCGGCATCACCATCGTTATGGCCACCCAGAACGCCGCCAAAGCCGTGTTCGACCTGCTGCGTGACCTCGTGCCCTCCCGCGCCGGCATGCGCATGCCCAGCAGCGAGCAGGAGACGATGATGTTCGGCCACGGCGCCCGCGAACGCGGCGCTCGCTGCACCGAGATCGGCATCGACGAAGCCGGAACCGTCTACGTGGAGACCGAAGACGACATCACCATCCGCCGCGCCCGCTTCTACTACGTCGGCAAAGAACAGATCAAAGCCCTGGGCGACTACTACGCCCCGCCAGGAGCCGAACACCGCCACTCCCGTCCCATCGCGGGACACGAGGAGAAAAACACGGCACCACCTGAGCACGACGACGAACACAAAGAGACCTCAGCGGCAGACGGCGGCAAAATCGTTCCCTTCCGCCACCCCGAACGAGGGGGAAACAAAACGAAACGGACACCCGCGGACTTTCGTCCCCCAAGAACAGCGGGGGGAATGGGGGGGAAACCATCTGCGCTGGTCCGACGTGCAAGAACATCGTGATCCCCGAATCCGGCGGCCGCCCCCGCAAGTACTGCTCGGACGCCTGCAAACGGGCCGCATTTAGAGCCCGCCACGCCGAACCCGCCGAAGACGCCTGATCGGGCCCACATGCTCGCATCCGGGAAGCCCTCCTGACGACGGAACACTCCCGGACGCGAGCACAATATCCCCGAACCCCCGCGTGGAGCTAGCCCAACACGCCAGGATCCACGACATACACCGCGTACACCTGACCATCGGCATCCTCGCCCACCGCGCCGGAGAGATCCACTGCGATGATCTTCCGGCTCTCCAGCTCGTTGAGTGCCCGCACATCCTGCCCGGACGGCTTGCTGCTCCCGATCCGCCACTCCTTGCCCGATCCGCGATGGCGAACCACTCGCCTGACCGCCCCCCTATGCACCTCCGCCGCGATCCGCTGCTCCCGGTCTCCCTTCAGCCGAGCCGCCGACGTGTCGCCCGACGCCCGCACCGGCGACGGGGACGCCGGCCGAGGACCCGCCGCACCGCCGAGCCGAGCCCCGATTCGCTCGTAGGCCTGCTGAATCATGCGATCGGCGCGATCCTGGGCCGCGTCCCGCACCCGGTCCAGCTCTTGCCGGTGCTCCTTACCCGCCACAAGCAGCGCCTGCTGAAGTTCCCTGCACTGCTGCTTCGTCTCCTCGAGCTCGCTCTGCAGCACCTTGGCCGCCCCCTCGGCGTTCTCCCGCGCCGTCCGCGCCTCACCCGCCTCCCGCTGCGCCGCCGCCACAGCCGACTCGCACTCCGCGGCCACCCGCTCCATCTCCTTGCGGGCCTGCTGCGCCGCCGAATCTGATTCCGCAGCACGCTGTTCCGCCTCGGCGACCTGCTCCAGAATGGCTGCCATGCGCCTCTCGAACTCGACCGAGACCGCATCGACCTCCGCCCGGACCGTTGCGACCGAACGGACCGCCTCGGTGAGCCGATCCACCATCGGCGTCAGCGCCGCGCGTACCCGGTCGACCGGATCCGCCGCCTGCTCGGAACCCGAATCCCCCTCCACCGCAGTAGGTTCGGACTCCTCCGCACGCACGTCGGAAACCGGCTCCACTGCCTGAGGAGCCTGCTCCGCCTTTCCCCTCGACGGAGGAGTCGCCGATACCGGATGCGCCGCAAGCGGTATCACAACCGGCCGGGGAGGCAGTGTCACGGCTGCCAGCGACGCCGCGAGCGGGTCGCTCAGATCCCCAGAGACGACGGTAGAAGATCGGTTGGACCGCAACGTATCCCGCCGCTTGGCCGCGTGCCGGGAGGTGTGTGTGTAGGTGACCCCTGCATCCGCGCAGAATGCGCAAGGCTCATCCTGCGGCTGGTCGCCCACGCAGTACTTGCGGCCTCGCCCAGTGTCACCGGGCTTGAACACCGGATGCCCGCACAACCGAGGCACCCACAGTCGGACGCCCTCCGGCAGAACAGTGTCCACCGGGATCGGCGCCTTGCCCCCCAGCCCGAGCTGCTGTCGCAACCGATTCCACAACTCCGGAAACGCCCACCCCAGTTCCGTCTCCGCCTCCTCGACCGGCAGTGGGAGTACCTCTACCCCCTGCACGGGTGCGGGCGCAGGAAAGACCGCCTCCGCGATCGACGCCACCGTGTCCCCCCGTTCCACAACGACCCGCTCGTCGTCCTTCAGCTCCAGCCAGTACCGGCAGGGCAGCAACGTTCCAGCGCCCTCTGTCCCACTTCCTTCGGTCACCGCCATGGTTCCCCTCCTTTCGTTCCCGCAACCGACCATTTCCCCCTTACTGTACCAGCGGGAAAGGGGAAAAAGAAGGGGGGAAAAGGGTGTGTTGCGGGGGGAAATGGTGTAGACTGGATACAGCAGGGGGGAAACGAGAGAAGGCAGCGAGCGGAGGAAACCGAGATGAAGCCGAAGAACCCGAATAAACCCCCAGGTCAGCGGGGGTGATTGACCAGGAAGGCCCTGTACGGTACGGTCCCCACCATGACTGGACGCCGCCGGGGTACCCCCCACCCCATTCCCTCGTTTCCCCCTCAGGGGGAAACGATAGGGGGAAAACGAATCCCCCCTACTGGGGGAATATATTCCCCCGATAGGGGGGATTCGTT
>NZ_BAFS01000425.1 GCF_000308415.1 Nocardia asiatica NBRC 100129
CGGTTGCGGTAGCCATCGACGCCGTCCTGATCCGCCTCGTCCTCGTCCCCGCCCTCATGCGCCTGTTCGGCAACTGGAACTGGTGGCTACCAATCCTCCCGAATCGGCGCCGCCGCCGCGACCGGCGACCTGCGCTGCGACCCACCCACCACTGACCGCACAACCACCGCACATCGAAAGGAACCCTGCATGTCCCGCCTGCCCGCCCCGGCCCGCGCCCGCTACCACAACGAAATGCGCGCCGCCGCAACCACTCCCGACCCCGACCAGCGGTGGGCGCATCTGGAACGCGCCCACATCCTGTCCCAACCCGACCCGTGGCTGCACACCCGCAACCACATCGCGATGTTCACCCTCGCTGTGCGGCAACGCGACCGCCGCGAAGCCCTCGGCCAAGTCGTGCGAATCATTGTCGCCGCACCCGGATCCCTGGCCGGGCGCTACCCCGAAGGCAACACCGGCCGCGCCCGCGTCGGCCTACGCCAACCCATGCCGACCCCACCGGATCTGGCGGCGCTGCTGCACCCCACCACCGCCTGACCCCTGATGAACACTGCCCCCGTCTCTCTGGCTCACTCCCGCAGCAGACGAGCACCTCGGGCGACGTGGGTGCATCACGGGCCATGACGCACATCCCGTCGCAGATCGTCTTCATCGGGTTCACGACCGGTCACCTCCTCGTCCACCGGCCGTCCACAGTAGGTGGCTGCCGAATACAGTTCGACGGCGCCACGTCGGCTGACGCCCGCCCTCCCCGGCCCGGCCCGGCCCGGATGGCAGGGGACCGCCTCGGAGGGCCGACAGCCATCCCGAGGTCGGGCTGCTGCGGGTCGATACCCTGAGCGGATGGCAGAACCTGGGCAGCGTCGCATGGATCGGCGGACTGCGCGTACCACCGCAGCCATTCTCGATGCCGCAGAAAAACTGTTCACCGAGGGCAACTACCACGCCGTCAGCATGGATGCCATTGCCGCCGAGGCCGATATCGCGGTCGGGTCGATCTACCACCACTACGGAAACAAGGAGCGCCTCTACCTGGCGCTGGTCGAACGCGCGTTGACGGTGAACGAGCAGGTGATGGCCCAGGCGTACGGGCACGGGCGCACTCCTGTCGAGGAACTGCTCGCCGCCAGCGACGCCTACTGCCGCTTCCACCTGGAAAACCCCGGATACTTCCGCATGATCGCACTGCGGGTGCTCGATGTTCCCCCCGGCGACATCGCCAGCGAGGTCGAAGCACGCATCGCCGACAAGGTCGAAACCTTGGTCGGTGATATCGCCGACGCTCTGGCGCGCGCCGCCGCGACAGGAGCCATCGTCTGCCCCGACCCACAGCGCACCGCGATCTTCCTCTGGGGCTCCTGGAACGGTGTCCTCGCCTTGCACATGCGGCCGGATCGACTGGCCCTGGACACCGACGAGCTGGATCGAGTGCTGGCGATCGGACGCGAGATCCTCCTGCGCGGCCTCACCACATAATTCTTGTAGTGTCGTTCAGTTTTGTAGTAACGTTCAAGAATGGTTCGTGTAGCAGCGGTTCAACTGACGGCAGTGCCGACCGACGTCGACGCCAACCTGGCCGCCTGCGAACGGCTGGCGACGGCCGCGGTCGGTGACGGCGCCGAAATCGTCGCGCTGCCGGAGTTCTTCACCACCGGCATCGGGTTCGACGACCGGTTGCCGGCTGCGGCGCTACCACCGGATGGTGCGGCCACCCAGCTGCTGTGTGAGCTCGCTGCCCAGCACGACATCCTCATCGGCGGATCGTTTCTGTGTCGCGACCGCGACGGTCACGTCCGCAACGCCTACCTGCTCGCCGGACCCGACGGCATCCTCGGCCGCCACGACAAGGATCTGCCGACCATGTGGGAGAACAGCTTCTACATCGGCGGCACCGACGATGGCGTGCTCACCGCCCCCGGATATCGCATCGGGGTCGCGCTGTGCTGGGAATTGATGCGCACACAGACCGTGCACCGACTGCGTGGCCGGGTGGATGTGGTGCTCGCCGGCTCGGGCTGGTGGTCGATTCCCGCCTGGCGGCCCGCGCGGCTGTTCCGATTGATGGAAGCGCGCAACGAGGCAACGGCGCGGACTGCCGCCATCAGCTTCGCACGCTATGTCGGAGCACCGGTCGTACACGCCGCGCACGCGGGCCCACTCGACTGCCCCACCCCTTGGTTCCCGCTGCGCTACCGCGGCCATTTCGAGGGCTGCACGGCCATCACCAGTGCCGACGGTCAGGTCATCGCGCGACGGCACCACAGCGAGGGAGAAGGATACGTGATCGGCGACATCGTTCCCGGCGCGCAACCACCGCACCAGCAGCCGCCGAACCGCTTCTGGCTCCATCGCCGCGGGACACTTCCCGCATTGGCATGGACCTACCAACGCACCCACGGCCAGCGCTGGTATGCACGCCATGGCGGCAGCCGATGAACACTCTCGCCCGGATCGGGCTGATAGAACTGGCATTCGGAGCGATGCTGGGATGGATCGTGGTCATCCAGCTGGCCGGGGCCGATCTGGCACGACGGCTCGGAATCATCGCGCCGCGCCGACTGCTCCAGGCACATATCGACTTCATCATGATGGGCTTGATACTCGTCGCGATCGGCCTCGCCGCTCCCGAACTACCCACCTGGACAGCGGCGATCGTCGTCTTCGGAACCTGGCTCAATCCAGCCCTATTCCTTCCACTCGCCTGGCGCGAAGACCTCACCCGCACCCTCGGCTACCAAGCGACCAGCATGATCGCCTTCCTCGCAACGAGCGGCGGCCTGACAGCGGTTGCCGTCATCGGCTGACCCCTGCAACTACCGCTGCCCCATGTCCAGCCGGGAAGGCGCACTGACATCAATCGGCTCGAGTAGGACAGTACGCCAGATTCGTCAACGGTGATCTGTTCCAGGCTCCCGACGGTCAGATCCATGAAGTAGCCGGGCGCATCGGGCAAAGGTTTGCCCAGCTCGGCGGGAACGACGGCGTGCTGGGCGCGCCACGCAGCAACGAGTACCCCGTGCCCGGTGGTGTCCGGGTCGATTTCGGTCGTCGGTCGTTGGTGTTCAACCAGGAGACCGGTGCTGTCACCACACTCGGACCACCCCACCGGCCGCCCTCGATCATCCGACACCGTCTACCACGTCCTCGACGACTGCATCAGCAGAAGTCCCACCTGCACCGGACCTGCAGATGCTGCACCGGCACCGTCCCCAGCGCCTTCTGGCTCGGTCGAAATTGCCCCCAGCCCAGGTGCAGCGACCGGACAGTGAGGTGGTTCGCGCGTCGCGAGCTGTCAACTCCGGCCGATCCCTGACCCACTAGCCCGTAGCCGTAGCGGATGAGCGGGCGGGCAAGTGCGGACATGGGTTCGTCGCGCCCGGACCCTGGTGGCGGCTTGAAGAAATCAGCCGACTTCGCCGCTGCCTGAGGGTTGGGGTCGCCAGCCGGTGACGATGAGCGCTTCAGTGGGGTGATACCGGTCACCCCCGGCTGGGTGCTGATAAGCCGCGGGGTCGGCGTGGCGGTGGACTTGATCGTGAGGGCGTCCGTCATATGGGCAGTACGACCGCGGTGACGAATTCATTGCGCAGCCAGCCGATGAAAACTGCCCACGCGCCGCTGACCAAGGCTGCGCCGACCAGAATCAACATGATCCCACCAGCGATCTGGATGGTCCGGGAGTGTCGGCGCAACCATCCGACACCTCGCAGAGCTTTCGCGGAGCCGAAACCGAGAAGGACAAACGGTGATCCGAGTCCGACACAGTAGGCGATGATCAGCACCACGCCACGTGCGGCGGTTGTGCCTTCGGTTCCGGCCGCGACCGAGAGCACACCCGCCAGTGTCGGTCCCAGACACGGCGTCCATCCCAACCCGAACACACCCCCGAGCAAGGGGGCGCCGGCGAGCGAGGAGACCCGCAACGGGGCGAAGCGTGTGTCCTTCTGCAGCGCCGGGATGAGCCCGACGAACGCCAGCCCCATCACGATCGTGACCACCCCACCGACACGCTGAAGCAGATCCTCGTTGAGCCGCAACGCTCCGATGACGCCGAACACCGACGCAGTAGCAAGGACGAAGACGACGGTGAACCCAGCGACGAACAACGCCGCCGCGCCGGCGACCCGCCATCGGTCCCCGGCCGAACCTCGCTCACCGGCACCCGCGTGTGATGTGCTGGCCCCGGAAACACCAGCGAGGTAGGACAAGTATCCGGGCACCAGCGGCACCACACACGGCGAGGCGAAGGAGACCAGACCGGCGAGCATGCAGGCGGCGAGCGCGAGCAGCAATGGCCCGGTCGCGGCGGCGGTCTGAAAACTTGTACCGATCCCCTGGGCCAGTGTTGTCACCGTTCTACCGCCACGCGTTCGATCACGGGTTGCAGATCCTCGGCCGAAAGGGCACGCAGGAACACCGCCGCCACCCGGTGCTGGCGATCCAGGATCAGGGTGGAGGGGATGACGCGGGTAGGATAGCTGCCGCCGAGCGCAATCAGGGTGCGCATCGAGGGGTCGTAGATCGACGGATAGCCGACTTTGTAGGAGATGACGAAATCCTGTGCTTTGTCCCGCTGGGGATCGCGGACGTTGATGCCCAGAAACTGCACGCCCGAGTCCTTGGTGGACGCATACACGCGTCCGAGGTCGTCGGCTTCCGCGCGGCATGGACCACACCATTGACCCCAGAGGTTGATCACCACCACCTGCCCGGCGTAGTCGGACACCGACACCGTCTTGTCCTCGGCCATGAAATCGGGGCCGGCCAGCACCCCGATCTTGCCGCGGCTCGCCGGCGGGTCGTAGAAGATGTCGGTCTGCCCACCTGGTGACACGAAATCGAACGTGCCACCACCGGTGGCGACCGAATCGGAGCCGGAAGCGCAGCCGCTCACACCGATCGTGGGTCTGATCCCCGGCTGCTGGATCACCGGGTCACCTCACTGATCGCGGCCCGAATCTGGGCGGGGTCGTCGAACACGGCCGGAGTGGTGATCCGCTCGACCGAACCATCCGGTTGGACAAGAAAACTCAGCGGCAACACCGGAGGCGCGGCCAGCGCTCTGCCCACGTCACCGGTTGTGACGAACGAGGCGTAGCCTGCGCCCAGGCCTGTCATCAGCTCCAGCGCGGCAACGGGGTCGTCTTGCACGTTGATTCCCACGACGCGGACCGAACCGGATTGCTTCGCATATTCGTCGAGCACGGGAATCTCTGCCCGGCACGGCCCGCACCAGGAGGCCCAAAGATTGATCAGCGTCACCTCTCCGCTCAGCGCGGCACCCAAGTCCACCATGTCGGGCGAGCCGAGGCACCGCGCTGAGATTCCGCGCAAGCTGGCGACGGTGGACCCCGACACAGCCGGTGCCGGGCAAGGCCGCGGCTGTGCCAGGCCCGCGCGACCCACCTCGGGAGCAGTTGCGGCGGAGCCTGCGGCCGCGGTCGCCGACGCACCCGTTCGCGCGAACCGAGTCTCCGACGACGAGGTCGACCGCGGCCAAATTGCCACGATCAACGCGACAATCACGACCAGGGAGAAGACGAGCCAGCGAGCCTTGGGCTGCATGCGCGATCCCTTCTCCATCATCACCCTCTATCTACTACATATCGTAGTACATGCCAGTTTCGCGTTCACAGCAGCGTGCTCCAGTAGTTCCAGAAGCGGATACCGATCAAGGCAACAATGGCGAGTGCCCAGATTGTGAGCGCCACACCGTGGTATCCCGCCGCGACATCGGCTAGCCGGCGAACCACCACCGGTGCAGGCAGAACACCCGCTACGACGTTTCGCAGGGTTACGTAGCCGAAGACCGGTGTGGTCACTGCCCAGACCACCATGCAGTAGGGGCACAGGGCCCCGATGCTGTACAGGGTGTGGTAGGTCAACCAGTGCACGAACACCACGCCGAAGGTGACACCGGCTTGCAGTCCCAACCAGAACCAGCGATGAAACCGTGCACCGGCCAGCAGCCCGGCGCCCACGGCGGTGACGACCGCGAAACCGGCGATCCCCAGCAAGGGGTTCGGGAAGCCGAACGCCGTGGCCTGCGGTCTGTCCATGACCGACCCGCAGGAGATGATGGGGTTCAGGCTGCAGCTAGGCACATAGGTAGGGTTTCGCAGACGTGCCATCTTCTCCGCGGTGAGCACGCTCGCTGCCGCCGTGCCGAGGAGACCGCCGATCAGCAGCAGCCACGGCAACAACTGCGGGAACGGCTCCTGATGAGCCCCACTCGCCGGCGCCCCCGTGGCAACCTCGGCTTTATCCGGCGAGTGCGGCATCGATGGCCTTCGTGAAGTCTTCAGCGGAGCGTGGTTGGAGCTTGACACCGTTGAGGAAGAACGTGGGCGTTCCCTGCACCCCGAGGGTTCGGCCGTCTGCGACGTCGTTGTTGATCCGTTGCAGGGTGGCAGGATCGTTGTAGGCGTTGTCCCATTGCGTCATGTTCAAGCCCAGCTCGCGTGCGGAAGCCACGGAAGACGTCGTCCTTCGCGACGTGCTGCTCGGCCCAGTCGGGCTGGGTTTCATACATCTTCTGATACATCGCCTCGAACGCGCCCTGTCCGGCGGCGGCCTCCACTGCCCGTGCCGCGCGTTCGGCGTTGAAGTGTGACGGGATCGGGAAGTAGCGCGCGACGAAGGTCACTCGCCTGCTGTAGGTTTCGCGCAGTTGCTCCACGAAAGGAAACACCGCCCCGCAGGCCTCGCATTCGAAGTCGAGAAACTCCACCAACGTGACCTTGCCGTCACCGGCAGGGCCGACCCAATGGCTGTTGTCGCGCACGAGCATGCTCCGCGTGTCGGCCTCGGCGACGGGCTGGTCCTTGTTGTCATCGGAGCCGGAGTTGATCGCGACGAGTACGGCGGCTACCACGAGGAAGACGGCAACGATTGCCGCCGAGATCATCAAGTTCTTCGTACGGTGAGGAGCGGGCCTTCCCTGGCGCGCCACGTTCGGGAGCTGGTCGCTGCCGGTATTGTCCTGCCGCTGTGGCATGTCTTGTCCTTTTTCCGTTGCGAGTCGGGCAGGTCGCGGTGATACGCAGCGTCCGGGCACCGTAAGGCGCGCACAATTGCTGACAGCGTTACCCGCCGACCATGTGAATGACCACGATGGGCAGTTGCATGAGCCGGATGCCGCTCGGCCGCGTATCGGCGGCTACCAGGTCGATGGTGCAGCGTGCCGAGATTGGTCTCGGCAGTGCACGCGCGGCTCGAGAACTGCCGGGTGCTTCTATGTGCGCAGCACGCAGAGCATCGCGAGGCTGGGCGCGTGGCAGCGTCGCTGGGCAGGCGGCGGATGCGGCCCGCCTCGAGTCGATTCGACGGTGCCGGTGCCGGGGCCGGGACGCCACGTCACCGCGAGCAAGGCACTCAGGAGCAGAACAACGCACAGACCGAGCACCCAGTCCGGAGCCTGCGGGGCAAGTGGGTTCACGGCAGGAACACCGGCGGCATCCTCGAGGTCTCCGAGTACTTCCGACGCCGCCATTCCCATGTCGGCGACAGCAGTCGCGCCCTAACCGGCGGTCGAGCACACGGCGTCGTGGCCGACGAACACCTCATCCGCGGCGAAGTCTGCATCATCGCCAGCCCCACCAGAGCTGCGAGCACGGCGGTCAACCGAGCGAGTCCCACTCGCACAGCTTTCCTACGACGCCTGCCCTGCACGTCGCCAGGGTAGTAGATGGGCCGAGATCGCTCTGGGTCGACCGTGGACCGAGGCGATGAGAGGGCCCGAAGCAGGTGCTGGGGTAGCCGGAAGCCCGACATCCGGCACTGACCGGGTGACAGACAGCCCCCACGGCGCATCGGACGTTTTCCCTATCTGGCTGTGCCTGTGGGACCGGGCGTCTGGATGAAACGCAGGATTTCGGTGTTGAACGCGTCGGGGCGTTCGAGCATGAGCATGTGGCCGGTTCCTTCGAGCACCACTGCCTGGACAGGGCCGACGCTGTCGAGGAACGCGCGCAGATCACTCAGCGGTGAAATCGGGTCATGGTCGGCGCCGACAACCAGAGTCGGCACATCCGCCTCGACGAGCCAGTCGGCAAGCGGCAGCGCGCCGACAGCTCGCGCGGTGGGTAACACGCCAGGTGCACCGACACCGTCGACAAGCAATTCGACGCTGTCACCGGGCAGGTCCGCGGGTCGGCGAAGGTAGGGCCACAGCATCATTTGCCGCAGAACAGGACTGGCGATGATCAGCCGGCGCAGCCAGGCCGGCGCAGGTATCCCCGCCGTCAGCACCTCGAAGTAGGTCGAGACGACAGTGGCCAGGCGGTGGCGCAGGTTCCATCCCATGTTTCGCATGCCGAGGGCATCGGCGAAGCCCTGCACGGTTCCGGCGACAAGGACGATGCCCTGGACGAGGTGACGGTGGCGCAGGGCGAATCGCACCGCGAGCGGTCCCCCCAGCGAATGACCCAGGACAATGACCTCGCCGAGGTCCAAACGCTGAACCACCGACGCGACCACATCGGTTAGCCGGTCCACCGAATAGCGCCCACGCAGCCGAGGTGAGCACCCGAACCCCGGCAGGTCGACCGCGATGACCCGGCCGTGCCGTGCGAGGGCGGGGATGTTCTCCGACCAATGTTGCCAGCGCCCCCCGAGTCCGTGCACCAGCACGAAGGTCCGTTCGCTTCGGCCTTCGTCGGCGCGGTAGTCGAGGTAGTGCAGGGGAGTGCCGTCGATGTCGATGTCGCGTTCGTGCTCGGTCCAGTTGATGTCTCGCCAGGCCGAGGCGGCTGGCCGGCCATAGTCGCGCTCATAGTCGACGGTGGTCCAGGTGGGTGTGTGGGTCATTCGACTTCTCCATGGCCGGGCTGGGCGAGCAGGCTGGTTGCGAGCAGTGTCCGGGCCTGAACGAGCACGGCGTCGAAGCCGGCGTCGTCGAGGCCCATGTGGTCGGGCAGCAGGTGACAGGCGATGACGCCGTCCCACGCAGCCCACAAGAACGTGGCAGTCGCCTCGACCGGAACCGGGCGAAAGACACCGGTCTCGATCGCCTCGGTCAAAGCGCCGGACATGCGGGCGATTTCGGATTTGATTCGTTCGGCGACACGCTGCGCCCCCGCTTCCAGCCCGGCGGCGCCGGTGGCATCCGCAGGCGGAAACCGGAAGATCCGGAACAGCCCCGGATGGTCGCGGTAGAAGCGCAGGTATCCCTCGGACAATCCGATCAAACGGCTGAGTGGATCGGTGCCCGATCGCCAACCTTCGTCGCAGTACTGCGCGTCGAGTTCGAGCGCTGTGTCGACCAGGGCGCTGTAGAGACCAGCTTTGTCGCCGAAGTGCGAATAGATCGAACGGACCGAGACATCAGCGACGTCGGCCACCTGCTCCAACGTTGCGGCCTGGTACCCGTGGGCGAGAAAAAGCTGTTCGGCGGCGGTGAGGATCCCCGCCCGGGTGCGCGCCTTGCGGCGGTCCTGGCGAGTGGCTTCCGTGGATTGAGGGCTGGACATGTACCCCACAATAGCTATAGTGCAGGTGGCATGCAATTCTGCATATCAACTGCAATTTACTAGTTAGGAGTTTCCCCGTGGCACCTCTGGTCGTTTTCGGAGTGGTCGAACTCGCGGTCGCAGCCTTGACCGGCTGGCTCATGGTGGCCACCGTCACCATTCCCGACACCCTGCGAGCCCATGGCGTCACCCACCTCGGGCGCATCCGGCAGGCCCACCTGGACCTGCTGTTCATGGGCGTGATCCTGACGGCCGTCGGCGCCGCCGTGCCGGATGTTCCCACCTGGATCGCGGTCCTGCTCGTAGTCGGGGCATACGGGCAACCGGTGACGTTCCTGCCTTTGGCGTTTCGTGCCTCGATTCAGCGCGCAACCGCCTTTCGCGCGCTCGAAGGGCTGCTGTTCGTCGGCACCAGCGTCGGCTGGGTCGCACTCGCAGTGCTGGTGCTGGCGCGGTAGCCGTTCAGTTCGGGCCACCTCATCGCATGGCAGGCACCTTGGCGGACAAGCAATGCGGCTTACAGCCCGGGTGCCGCACCGAAGTACGGCTACACGCTGGTTACAGCCTCGAATAACACTTCATTCTTTAGGGCCGACGCTGCCCTCTCCATGATCTGGGCTGTGCAGACCGGGGCGGCGGTCAGAGGCCGAAGGCGCCGCCGCTGAGGAGGATGACGATTCCGAGACCGATCAGGACGAGAGGGAACAGAATATGTTCCCACCGTTCCAAGATCTCGGCGATGGCCTTGCGGGTGGTGAGGAACTTCGCGGTGAGCACCAGTACTGCGACCAACAGCAGGAATACGATCGAGTAGGCGATGATCGCTGCCGTTCCCACGGTGGCGAAGACGGGGACGTAGACACCGATGTTGTCGCCTCCATTGGCGAAGGTCACCGCGGCCACCGACCAGACCGCTACCTTTCTGCCCTCGAATCGTTCGTCGTCGCCGTTGTTTCGCCATGCTCTCCAGGCGGCGAGCAGACCGAGCAGCAGAGGGATCAGCCCGAAGTAGGCGATGGCTTCTTCGGGCAGCAGCGCCGTCACTCCCAGCGCGACGAGGACTGACGCGGCGAGGATCGCTCCGAAACCGAGATATTGTCCTGTTGCGATGGCGGCCGTGGTTCCGCGGGTTCCCGCGCCACGGGCGAAAAACAGTGAGAGCACGATGATGTCGTCGATGTTGGTCACCAGGAACAGTCCGATGGCTTGCAGGATCGAGGTAACCATGCCGGCGGATGCCTTTCTCGGGGAGTGCACTGCTGTTCGGCCGAACATGCGCGGTTGAGCCGCGCTCGCAGCGGTCGTTACGGACTGTCTATCTCATTGCCGATCACGCGCCGGTGATGTCGGCGCGGGCGCAGGGGTCTGGTTGGGGAGTTTGGCGGCGATGGCCGCGGCGAGTAGTGCGCTGACGGCGGCGCTGGCGAGGAACACTGCGGACATGGCTTGGCTGTAGGCGTGGGCGCTGGTAGCGGCCAGATCAGCACCAGCTGGGCCGGGAATCCGGGTCGCGGCCAGTTGTGCTCCGGCGATGTTGTCACGCGCCGCGCTGACCAGTGGATCGGGCAGGCCGCTCAGGTGGGGGTCGAGGTCGCGGGTGTAGGTGACGGTGAGCAGGGTGCCCAGGATGGCGACGCTGAACGCGGCACCGACCTGTCGAATGGCCATCAGCAACCCAGCTCCTGCGGCGCTGCGGTGCTCGGGCAGGCTCGCCATGACCGCATCGACCGCCGGCGCCAACGCCAGCCCGGCGCCCAGGCCCACGATCGCCAGGCACACCGCGACGAAGCCGTAGCCGGAGTCGACGGTGATGCGGGAAGCGAGCACGAATCCTGCCGCGGCGATCACCATTCCGGTGACGATCGGGATTTTGGCGCCGAGGCGGGTGACGATCTTGTCGACAGCGGCCGCGGCGACGATGATCGCCAGCACCAGAGGAACCAGACGCAGGCCGGTGCCGAAGGCGTCGTGGCGGCGCAGGATCTGCAGGTATTGCGGCAGCACGAACAGCACGCCGACCAGCGTGAAGGTGCCCGCGGTCGCGGCCAGTGTGGGCCAGGTGAAGGCCGGATTGGTGAACAGTGCCAGATCGACCAGAGGGTCGCGGGTACGCCGTTCCCGCGCCAGGAATCCCGCGATCAGCACAACACCGGCTGCCAGAGCGGCGAGCACGACGGGGTCGGTCCACCCGTACTCGGGAGCTTGGATGATGCCGAATACCACCGCCGCCGTACCGGCGACGGCGGTGAGGATCCCGAGCCGGTCCAGCGGCGGTGCGTGCGGGTCGACTGATTCGGGCAACAGCATCACGCAGGCAACCAGGGCGGCGACACCGACCGGGACGTTGATCAGAAACACCGAGCCCCACCAGAAATGCTGCAACAGCCAGCCACCGACGATCGGCCCCAGCGGCAGGCCGACACCCAACGCGCCGACCCACACCGCGATCGCGCGACGACGCTGGTCGGGGCCGAACAGGGTCGGCAGGATCCCCAGCGACAGCGGGACGATGATCGCGGCGCCGATGCCCATGACCGCGCGGGCGGCGATCAGCGAGCTGGTGGACCCGCTGAAAGCGGCCCAGGCCGAGGCGGCGACGAAGGCGACCAGGCCCACCAGCAGCAGCCGTTTGCGGCCGTAGCGGTCACCGAAGCCGCCGGCGGGCAGCATGAGCGCGGCGAAGACCAGGGTGTAGGCGTTGACGATCCACTGCAACTGGGTGGTGCTCGCGCCCAGGTCTTGGGCCAGGGTGGGCAGGGCGACGTTGAGAACCATCAGGTCCAGCCCGACGGTGAGCAGGGCGACGACCAGCGCCGCCAGCCCTGCCCACCGACGTGATGGGCCCGGTTCAGTCCCGGTTGTCGGTGTGGTGTTCGGGTGAGAGTGGTTCTCGCTCATCGGAGTTTCCGATCAGAGTGGCGATGACGAGGGCGGTCGCGCCGAGCACGATGAAGGTGTCGGCGAGGTTGAAGGTGGGCCACCAGCCGGTGTGCAGGTAGTCGGTGACCACACCGTCGGGGGCCCGGTCGATGACGTTGGCGGCGGCACCGCCCAGGATTGCGGCGAGTGCGACCCGGGTGAGCAGGTTCGCGCGCGGCGCGACCACCCATCCGCCGACCGCGACCGCGGTGGTGATCACGGTGGTGAGGGTGAGCATCACCCAGCTCGGTGCGTCGGCGGCGATCGAGAACGCGGCGCCGGGGTTGAACGCCAACCTCAGGTCCACCGGACCCGCCTCGATCGGGGCCCCGGCCAGCGTGGTCTGCGCCCACGCTTTGAGCGCGAGGTCGATACCGGCCAGCACGGCCGCGGCAGCGACCCACCGCAGTCGCCGCCCCCACCGCGACACGGTGGGAGCAGACGACGCGGTAGCGGTCACGCGGGCGCTCCGGCCAGTACCGGTGCGGGCTTGGCCGCCGAATCGGTCAGCGAGGCCAGGGGTTTGGTGCGTCCGGCGCGGACACCGTTGGCGATGACGACGATCTCGGCGAGTTCGTGCACCAGCACCACCGCCGCCAACCCGAGGACCCCGAACAGCGCGAGCGGGATCAGGATCGTGATCAACCCCAACGACAAACCGACGTTCTGCACCATGATCCGGCGGGCGCGGCGGGCGTGCTCGAGAGCCCGCGGCAGGTGCCGCAGGTCCTCACCCATCAGCGCTACGTCCGCGGTTTCGATGGCGACGTCGGTGCCCATGGCGCCCATCGCGATCCCCAGGTCGGCGGTCGCCAGCGCGGGGGCGTCGTTGACGCCGTCGCCAACCATCGCGGTGAACCGGTCGCTGCGCTGGTCGGCGACGATGCGGGCCTTGTCCTCCGGGCGCAGATCCGCGTGCACGTCCTCGATCCCCGCTTCGGCGGCCAGCGCGGCGGCGGTGCGGGTGTTGTCACCGGTGAGCATCGAGACCCGGATACCCAGCGCGTGCAGCCGGTCGATGACCTCGTGTGCTTCGGGCCGTAGTTCGTCGCGCACAGCGATCGCACCGATCACCTGGCCGTCGAGCTCGATCAGCACGGCGGTTGCACCCGCGTGCTGCATCCGTTCCACATCGGCGGCCAGCAGGCCCGGTTCGATCCAGCCCGGTCGGCCCAGTCGTGCCGGACGCCCGTCGACGCGGCCGGTCAACCCGGCGCCGGTGACCGCCTCGACGTCGGTGGCGGGGGTGACGGTGTCGACGGCGGCGAGGATGGCGCGGGCGAGCGGGTGCTCGCTGCGCGATTCCAGCGCGGCCGCGACCGCCAGCACCCGGTCCCCGTGCACACCGTCGATGGCGGCGATATCGACGACGGCAGGGTTGTTCGCGGTGAGGGTGCCGGTCTTGTCCAGCGCGACCTCGCGCACACGGCCCATTGCCTCGAGTGCGGCACCGCCCTTGACCAGCACGCCCAGCTTGCTCGCCGCCCCGATCGCGGCGACGACGGTGACCGGCACCGAGATCGCCAGCGCGCACGGCGAGGCCGCGACCAGCGCCACCAGCGCCCGTTCGATCCAGGTCACCGGATCCCCGAAGAGCGCCCCGATCACCGCGATGGCGGCGGCGGCGATCATGATGCCGGGCACCAACGGTTTGGCGATCGTGTCGGCCAGGCGTTGGGCGTCGCCCTTGCGGGCCTGCTCGGCCTCCACGATCCGCACGATCCGTGCCAGGGAGTTGTCCTCGGCGGTCGTGGTGACCTCGACGGTCAGCACGCCGGTGCCGTTGATCGACCCCGCGAACACCTCCGCGCCCGGTCCGGCTTCCACCGGTACCGATTCGCCGGTGATCGCCGACACATCCAGCGCGCTACGCCCGTCGATGATCACACCGTCGGTAGCGACGCGCTCACCGGGGCGCACCAGCATCCGGTCCCCGACCCGCAACTCCGCAGGGCTGATCACGGTTTCGGTGCCCTCGCGCAGCACGGTGGCCCGGTCGGGAACCAGGTTCAGCAGGGCGCGCAGCCCGCGGCGGGTGCGCGCGACCGCGTACTCCTCGAGGCCCTCGCTGATGGAGAACAGGAACGCCAGCATCGCGGCCTCGCCGACCTCGCCCAGGATCACCGCACCGATCGCGGCGATCGTCATCAGCGTGCCGACCCCGATCTTGCCCTTGGCCAACCGTTTGAACGTCGACGGGACGAAGGTGTAGGCACCGACCAGCAGTGCGGCAGTCTCCAATCCCAGCTCGACCAGGCGCGGGCCGCCGGTCCAGCCGACGATCAGCGCCGCGACAAGCAGCACCCCGGCGACCGCGGCAGCGCGCAGCTCGCTGACCTCCCACAGCTTTTCCGGTTCCCGCTCCTCCGCCTCACCGTTCTCGCCGGTGGGTTCGTCGTGGCCGCAGCCGCATGCGTCGCTCATGCCCGCACCTCCGCACTCTCCGTCGTGGTGGTGGAGTCGGTGCCGTAGTTGGGGCACAACGCCACCGCGTTACCGGTCGCCGCCAGCAGGGTCTCTGCCGAGGCCAGCAGGTCCATCAACTCCGGGCGGGCCAGGCTGTAGAACACCTGCCGCCCCTGCGGACGCCCCACCACCAGCCCGCAGTCGCGCAGGCACGCCACATGCGCCGACACCGTCGACTGCGCCAACCCCAGCCCGGCCATCAGGTCCGACACCCGCGCTTCCCCGCACGCCAGCCGACGCACGATCGCCAACCGTGTCGCATCCGAGAGGCTGTGGAACAACGCCACCGCCAAATCCAACCCCTGCGTCTCGGCGAGGCAGCCCTCACCATGATTAATCGCCATAAGGCGATGATAGCGGGGGAAGCTATTGATAACGAGGGAGGGTGATATTAATCTAGTTTCAACGATTACATCGTTGTCTGACGATCAATTGTGGTCGGCTACGGAGGGAGAACACGTGAACCAGCAGCAGCAGTCCGCCGTCATCGAGAACTCGCCCCAGCAACCATCGCCACCGGGCTCGCCCGGAGCGCTGTATCGGTGGGGCGTTCTCATGGCCCGGCGCAGACACGCGGTCCTGGCGATCTGGGGACTGCTGCTAGTGGTATGTGCGGTGGCCTACCCGCTGCTCGAGAACCGGCTCGGCGCGATGGATTTCGGTGTCGAGGGCTCGGAGTCCACCGAGGTGGATCGCCTGGTTGCCCAGCACTTCCCGCAGTTCGGTACGGAACAGGCGGTCATCGTGCTGCAATCTGGCGCCCTCACCGCCACCGACGCCGACTTCCGCGCCACGGTGGCTCGCACGATCACCGCCGCCACTGAGGTCCAGGGCGTGGTCGATGTCATCGGCCCCTACGACGGGCTGCCCGGATCCCAGATCTCCGCCGACGGTCACGTCGCGATCGCGCTGGCCGGCATGGACGGCGACATGGCCGAACGCGCGAGAGTCGCGCGCGACCTGCAAGACGCCATTGCCACCACCGGCGACGATTCCATCGACGTGGGGGTCACCGGGTACTCGGCTGTACAGAACGCGGCCACCGAACTGCAGAACGCCGACCTGGCCCGCGCCGAGGCAATCGGCATCCCGGTCGCGCTGGTCCTGCTCGTCCTCGCCCTCGGCGCCCTGGCCGCGGCGGCGGTCCCGATCGCGGTGGCCATCGCCGGGATGCTGACCGCGGTCGGAGTGTTGTTCACCCTCACTACTGTGACCGCGTTCGATTCGCTGACCGTGGCCATGGCGACCATGGTGGGTCTGGGCGTCGGTATCGACTACGCGATGTTCATCGTCAGTCGCTTCCGCGAAGAACTCACCCATCACACCGGGCCAGACCATGCCGCGATCAGCGGCGCCGTCGGTCGCTCCCTCGCCACAGCAGGCAAAACGATTCTGGTCTCGGGGTTGGTGGTGATGATCTCGCTGTGCGCGTTGATCATCATCCAGGCACCGATCTTCCGTGGCATCGCCATCGGCGTCGCCACCGCCGTCACCAGCATGCTCGCCGTCGCCGTCACCCTACTGCCCGCCCTGCTCGCCGCCTTGGGCCCCGCCGTCAACCGCGGCAGTCTCCCGGCCCGCTGGCGCCCTGCCGACAGCGCCACCGACACTTCGGGCGTTCTCGTCGGCCGCTGGGCGCGCTGGGCGTACCTCGTCATGCGCCGACCCGTCCTGTTCGGCACGGCCGCCGTCGCGGTGCTGGTCCTCGCCGCGCTACCGGTCTTCGGGATCCGCTACGGCCTCGACATGGGCACCACCGCCCTCGACGACACCCCAACCGGCCGCGCCAGCACCGCGCTGACCACCAACTTCCCCGCCGGAGCACTCGCACCGGTCGAAATCATCGCCACCGGCCCCGCCGACACCCCACTCACCCCCGCCGCCGCAACACAGGTCAACCGATTCCTGACCGAGATCGCCAGCGACACCCGCATCGACACCGTCCTGCCCGCCCAGCTCAACGACGGTCGAATGCTGGCGATGGCGATCCCCTCGGTCACCTTCGACTCGATGGCCGCCACAGACCTCATCCGCGACCTGCGCAACACAGCGGCCGACGCGACCGGAG
>NZ_BAFS01000424.1 GCF_000308415.1 Nocardia asiatica NBRC 100129
GCGCGACGTATCCCACCGGCAGGGACTGCGGTCACATTTGCGATTCGATACCTCGATCACCGCAGCCTCCTTCAGCGACCAAACCGGCCGATGGACCCTCATCACCGATACCGGAGAGCAGTACCACGCCAATTCGGTCGTGTGGGCTGTCGGTCAGCTGCACCGACCTCACCTCCCGCACTATCCCGGCCAAGAAGCATTCGGTGGCCGCATGTTCCACACCGCCGAGTGGCATCACTCGGTGGACCTGACGGGAGATATTGCGGTGATCGGTACCGGCTCCAGCGCGGCTCAGGTGGTTCCCCACCTGGCGCGGGCGGCCCGCCACCTCGAGGTGTGGCAACGGACCGCATCGTGGATCCTGCCGAAACCCGCATCGAAGTTTGGGCCGATCACACAGCTGGCGCTTTCCCGCGCTCCAGCACTACACCAGCTCTACCGGCAAGCGCTCTACCACGGTGCAGATCGGATTCTGACGCCCATCATGACGGGGGGATGGTCAGCGCGGCCGGCGCAGTGGGCCGCCGCCGCGCACCTGCGCAGGCATGTTCCCGACCCTGAACTGCGCGCCCGCCTGACCCCTGACTATCGCATCGGTGAGAAGCGGATCTTGTTCGACAACGGCTTCTACCCTGCGCTGACCCGGAAGAATGTCGACTTGGTGACCGACGCCATCGCCGAGATCACCCCGACCGGCATCCGCGCCACCGACGGCACATATCACCGCGCCGATGTCATCGTGTGGGCGACCGGGTTCCGCGCCAGCGAGTTCCTGGCACCCGTCGAGATCCGCGGCCGCGACGGCGCACTGCTCAGCCACCAGTGGTCTGAGGGCGCCTCAGCATTCCTCGGACTCGCTGTTCCCGGTTTCCCGTCCATGTGGATTCTGGCCGGGCCTAACAGCTTCACACCAGCGGGCTCCAATCCCGTGATGAAAGGCTTCCAGACCCGCTACATCACCAGCGCCATCCAATGGCGCAACCAGATCGGCACCGCGATCGAGGTCAGTGCGCACGCGATGGACACCTACACTCGCTGGCTGGAGTCGGCGATGGCAAAGACGATTTGGCCCGCTGGTGTGCACAGCTGGTTCAAAACCGCATCCGGCAAGGTCACCAACCCGTGGCCAGCCTCGATCGCGATGTTCGATCGAATGACCAGAAGCGATCCCAAAGTCGCGTTTCAACCGGTGCTTCCAGCAGCCGCTCGCTCCGATGTGGCCTGAAACCCTGACGCCTGCGCCCACACCACAGCAGGCGACAAGCGCCGGTGTCGTCGAGGTCGACGCCGAAGAGGCGACTCCGGACAGCCCGCACGTCGACTTGCCGTTGTTCGACAAGTGCGCAGCTGAGGACCCGTGCACCCCGATCGGGACGATCCTGCGTGGCTACCGAAAGGAGGCCGGGCTGACGCAAGGCGAACTGGCGCAACGCGCGGGCCTATCCATGTCCCTGATCTCCAAGATCGAAGTGTCGGGACGGGCGGTCAGCTCGGATACCCTCGCGAAACTCGCGCGAGCACTCGAGCTGTCCGATGCCACTCAGCTGCGACTGCTGTATCTGATGGATCCGCACCTTCGTTGGCTGCAGCGCCCGCCGGCACAAAGGCGATCACCCACTCCTCGCGAACTGAGCGTGCTGCTGAGCAATCCCCATCCGGCCTGTTTCCTCGAGCCCGGTTTCAGCGTGATCATCGCAGCAAACAACGCCTTCCATCGAACCTTCCCTGGTCTGCGAACAGGCGACAGCATGGTCGAATGGCAGTTGCTGAACCCGTGGGCGAGAGGTCTGCTGGTGGATTGGAGATTGGAGACCCACTGGTGGGTGCGAGCCGCTCGCGAAAGTCTGGACGGCTTCATCCCGAGCAGTCGCGTCGAAGCAATCAAGGCCCGGCTCCGCGGCGCCGAGGAATTCGACGACATGTGGAACACCCGAGTGCCCGAGTGCTACCTGCAAAGGGAGATCG
This sequence comes from Nocardia asiatica NBRC 100129, assembly GCF_000308415.1. Taxonomy (GTDB): domain Bacteria; phylum Actinomycetota; class Actinomycetes; order Mycobacteriales; family Mycobacteriaceae; genus Nocardia; species Nocardia asiatica. The sequence continues at coordinate 1,966 of NZ_BAFS01000424.1, forward strand.
TGCGCCTGCGGCGTGCGTTCGACGATGATGTCGAGGGCGTGTATGAGATGTACATCCGGCTGTCGACAGACGACAGCCCGTGGCAGCACTATGCGTTGACGCCCCTGTAGAACGCCCAGCCGCTGGCGGCGCCGACATGTCGGTGCCCGGGCATAGCCTCGATACATGGGTCCTGATGTCGCAGCAGTGGACACCCTGCCCGGTCCGGGGGCCGCGGATCGGGTAGTCCTCCGGTCGGACTTGCTGCCGCCGAGCACACACGGTTCGAACCTGCGCGGATTGCTGTCGAGGGCCGAATGGGACCGGTTACGCATCCCGGTCTGTGAGTCGGCAGGCAACCACTGCGAGATCTGCGGGAACCGCACATACCGGGGTGGACGCCCCGCCCGACCGGACTGTCACGAGAAGTGGCTCTTCGAATTCCCGGAAGGGCGACCCGTTCAGCGCCTTGACCGGCTGGTGGCTCTGTGCCCAGGCTGCCACCTGACCCAGCACTTGGGCCTCGCCCGAGTCCGGGGCCGTGACGACGAGGTGGTCGCCCGACTGCGACGGCTCAACGGCTGGTCCCCGCAGCAGGCTGAGGGTGACCTCGCTCGAGCGCTCGACCGCGTCGCGTTTCTGGATCAGTACGCCTGGGACCTGGATCTGAGCGCGCTGCGTTGCCAGCTGGTGATCGACGGATATCCCGGGTTGCGGATCCCCGCCGCCGAACGGGCGACGCTCGGCAACTCGTGCTGTCACGTTCCGTCATCTGTGATCGCGACGCTGACCTGACCCCGTTCGGTGGGTGGAATCCGACACGGACGTGGGAACGCCCCGCACCGTCTCGGGTGCCGTGTATACGCCGAAGCGCCCGGAACTCCGAAGAGCCCGAGCGCCTCGACCCGCTAGGTGATCCATCGGTTTCCTAGGCCGAGGAGGATCGCCAGCGCATGGTCCGCCAGCTCGGCAATCTTCTGATTGCCGAGCGGGTCGTGTCTTCACCAGGCTTCAGCAGCAACTATGCGTTTGCCGCCTCATTCCGGTGAGCGGGCCAATACTTCGATCACCTCGACGATTTCTGAGGGGATGATGGCGACGTCGTCGAGGTCGTTGCGGAGGTCGAGGGCTGTGGCTAGGTCGGTGGCCAGCCATGCTTCTGCGGTGCGAGGCCAGCCCGGGAGGCCGTATTGGATCATTTCCAGTTCCTGCCCTGCGGTGAATTCGTGTCTGCCGCAGCGGGTGGGGGTGAGGACGCGGACACGCGCTCGGATCCACCATGCCTCGGTGCACACATCGTCCTGATCGGAGGGGGTGGTCTGATCGGCCGCGATGGTATGGCAGTGGTACTCGTGCAAAAGCATTTGCGCTGTGCGATACGTCGCGGCTGAGGTGACAGCGGTGCCGTCGCTGCGGGCGGCGCGGATGGCCTTGCGCAGTAGGTGCCCGGCGACCGTGGGATCGCTGAGAGCCGCGGCGAGCTCGGGACGCAATCGTGTGAGGTGCCAGGGATTCGCGATGGTGTGGCGCGCTTCCCGCCACACCTCCAGCGCGCGGTTCACCGCCGTCGGTAGCGCCAGCGTGGCGCCATCCTGGCCCGCCGGGGGTTCGACCCAGTGCACGGCCTGTGTATCGGCGGGCTCAGGATTGATGCCGAGTTCGGCGGCTGCGGCGCGCAGGATCGGGGCCAGTTCGGCGGCGACGATCACCTCCAGGTGCGCTCGTTGGCGGTTGTCGGCGAAGGCGGCGATCAGGTCCGGCACGGGATGAGCTGCCGCGTGACGCTGCGTGATCCAGGCCGACGCTGCGGTGGTCGACAGCAGGATTTCGCGGTAGGCCAAGGCGCGCGCGTCCAGATCGGCTAGTCCGTCTCGCCGCTGTGCCATCGACTTTTCAAGAGCGTGCATTGCTGTGTCTCGCAGCGTCATCGCCCAAGCCACTTGCTTGTCGGTGCCCTGCAAGGCGGGCCACTGCTGCCTGGTTGCAGTTTCGGCCGCCGCCGCGCTGCGCGCGGCACGGAGGCATTCTGGGCACGGGTGCTGCGCGCGACGTGCTGCTTCGCGCTCGCGTTCTCCGTGAACGTTGGGACCGTAGATTTGCGTGTCGATGCCGTGGCCGCACCGGTGATCGATTCGATAAAAAGCCATCTGGGAACTCCTTGTTGCATGCAGACAGGGGCATGTCGCCTCGCTGGGGTCGCGAGGCGACAGCGGCATGCGAATGCTTAAGCGTTGGAATCCTCAGACTGGCGGGGTGAAACGTGCCGGTCTGCCGTCGGTGCAACTGCGCCAGAAGCAGCTACGGGTACGGTACACGGCCCGGCCGACACCCATCAGATGGTGGCCAGAATCGTGTCGCGTAAAGCGCGTCGACACGGGCTCGATACTCGCTCGACAGTTGTTCGGCCGCCTCAGAGGAAAACGTCTGGGCGTGGACGACCGCCTCGTGCCAGCCACGAAGCTCCGGGAAGCGAGCCCAGAATTCGGCGTCTGCCCGGTGGCCGGAGTGTCCGTAGCCCGCGCTCGCGTGTTGCGCCGCCAGGAACGAGTTGCTCCATTGGCCTGGGTCGGACTCGGCCACATCGTTGTGGCGCAGTCTCGCAGCTTGAACAAGGTCGGTCGCGACAAGTCGGTCAGGGCAGCGGCGCGGCTGATGCTGGGGCGGGACTTCCCGACGCCCGCCTTGGCGGTGTCCGCGCCGAGCTGGCGGGCTTGGCGTAGCAAGTCACCAAGGGTGAAAAGTACTGCCTTCCGGCATATTTCGACCTCGGCGAGCAGCGATCCCATCGAGGCCACGCGCGCCTCGAGCGCGTCTTCGACGTCGCATGCGCGCAGCTCCGCCTCAAGTACCTCTCGGCGGCGGGTCATTGTCGTCTGCCGATTGTGGTCGCGAATTTTCGTGCTGTGCGCTCGGCGCGCACGGGTAGCGAGCGGGGGGCGTGCCGCGATGGAGGGCCTGTCGTCGCGGTCGCGTGACCGATGTCAGGGGCCATCGCGAACGTCTCCTCCCGTAGTCAATCAAGTAGACGGTTCACACCTGGATCTGTCAATGCAGTTAACAGTAATCTCCCGGTTGTGACGCTGCGTGATAGCATCATATCAAGCAATCATGATCACGGTTGCTCATTGAAAGCGTTACGGCAACACGTTGAGAGCGAGAAGACCTCGATGACCACGACAGTCACACCCCCTGATGCCGAGGGCTCCCGAGCAGCTCGGCCATGGAGGCTGGAGCTGCCGGGCGTTGATCCGGTCATGCTGACCAACGAGGCGCTCCGCGCGCACCACATGGAGCAACACAAGGCCAACAAGGCAGTCGAGGCCGCGGTCCGCAAAGCGTGGGACGCGCAGAAAGATCAGCTTCCACCGGTCACGGGGCCTGTCGTCGCGAGCATCACATGGCTCGTGGCGGACAAGAAAGTCCGCGACAGCGGCGGCGTCACCGCCTGGGGTAAGGCCGCGATCGACGCGCTCTGCAACCTCGGAGTCCTGGAAGAAGACAACTACCGCTACGTCACCCACGAGCTGTACGGAATCGAGTTGGACCCAGACCGTGCAGGCCTGTACCTCGAACTCATTCCCAACCCGCTCAGGACACAACCCATGCCGCAGAACAGCAATGCGATGAACTCGACCTCCGACACCGATCCCCCGACACCGCCCGATGACGACACAACCCCGCGGAAGACACCGCGACGCACACGCAGAGCTGCGGAGTCGACGATGAAGAAGTCCATGCTGGTGATGGGTGGTGAGCGGCCTGACATCTCCGGTGCCGAGAGGCAGGTGCTGACCTGGTTGCAAGACCCCGCCAACCAGATGAGCGGTGTCGCGCTGTCGGGGGTCTGGATTCCTCGCGTCGGCGGCAGTCCGCTCGAAACGGATCTGCTGTTGATCATGCCGACCGGCTGCGTAGTCGTGGAGATCAAAGGAACACCTCCTGGCCACGACGGCGCTATGTCGTGCCCCGCAAACGACCGGTGGGTGTTGGAAGGCGCGGCCGAGGCGGTGAAGGTCAACCCCGGCTATCGCAACCCCCTCGACCAGCTGAGTGCCCGCGTGTATGCGACAAAAGACCTTGTACGCGAACTCGGCGGAGACAGGTTCGTTCCGGGCGTTGTCGTGGTGGTCCCGAACGGCTCGATCAGCCTGAATCGCACGGTGATGATGCCGCCGGGCTGCGATGTCTGGCTCGGCACCGGCCCGAAGCAGTTCCTGCTCGACCTGCGGAACCTCACCGAGCGGCACCGTCAACCCTGGGACGTCGAGACGGCGCTGACCTTGCTCTACGCGCTCGAGGTCACCTCGATCACCCGCGATGACTTGATCAACCTCGGCTTCCCCACTGAACCGAGCGCCTCACACGAGCCCGTAGCCGACGACCGGTCCCGGCGGAGTCCAGCGCCGGTCACTGCGGCAGACGTGTTCGCTCCGCGCACCCCGGCGTTGTCTGAGCGGCTCAGCACCCAGCCGCGTGAGGTGGTCTCACATGCCCCGCAAGCATCGAACGCGCCGCAACCGTTCACCTTGGCGCCCGCGCGGTCACAGCGACGACCGTCGACTGGAGTCCTCCTCTTCGGCGCGGCGACGATCGTGGCGGTCAGTGTGGTCATCGCAGGGGTGGCTCAGCGTGTTCACGAGTCGCCGACCACGACGACTAACCTCCCCGGCCAGAGCCAGGGCGCGCCCGCACCGTCTGAAGAGACGCCAGTGGCAACTCCCTCTCCTCTTGCGCCTCCCGCTGCGCCGCACTCGGCCTCACCGGAGTACAAACCCCCGCAAGCCTGCTTCCCTTTCCAGCAGCGCTGCTGAGGCCTTGCATCCCCGCGCATGCAAGCGCGGGGATACGCCACCGTGGCTTCTTCCACCATCGAGCGGACAGCCTGGATGCCGTCATGGTGGCCATCACCCGGGAGGGTGGTTACTTCGTGGGTTGGGAAGATGCTGGCATGCTCGATGTCGAAATCCTTCTGCCGCAGGTTTAGAACCCGGAGACCCGCGCACTGGCCCAAGAGGCGTGGCGCTGCTACGCCACCGGCGCCCCGCGGGCGTGTATCACTTCCACCTGGACCGCTGTCACTACCGACGTCATCGCAAAACTGCTGCATCTTGCCGACCACGGCGACCTCGCAGCCGAGGCGTTCCGCAAAACAGTGCTGTCGGCACAGAGTCACGGCCTCAAGCAGCAAGGCGTCAAGGAAATGCAGGCGATCGAAGACACCTTGCTGGACCAGGCCGTGGCTTTCGAGCTCATCGATGATATCGATCGCCGGGCGTTGCAACGGATTCGGGAAGATCGCAACCTCTGCGCCCATCCATCCCTGCGCCCCGGGACCCAGGCGTACGACCCGCACCCTGACACCGCTCGCGCTCATCTCACCGCCGCGCTCAACGCGCTGCTCATCCATCCGCCGACGCAGGGCGGCAAGCTGCTGGAGAAGTTCATCGACTACTTCTGCGATCCCCACTTCGTGGCCGCTCCCAGCCACATTCGAAGCGTCTTCTTCGAGCATGTACGGCCAGCAACACGTCAAACCCTGGTGAAATTCGCATTGAAGCATGCGCTGCTCGAACTCGATCCCGCGGGACGGCTGCCGGCCACGGTATTCGCCGATCGCATGACGGTGGCGGCACGCGCGTTCGCCCACCATGACCGTGGCCTGGTCGCCGCTGCCGCGGCACCTCTGGTTCAACGATTCCAGCAGCTCGACGGTGCCGCCCTGTTGCGGTGCATGGCTCGGATGGGTAGCGAGGACTACTTCTGGGACATGGTCGATCAACCCATGGCGGAACGGATCGCTGCCGTTGCCGCCGCCAGGATCAACGTCGGGCCCCATGCACAGATCGACGCGGAGACCGCCGCCGCCGCCATCGTCCGCTACCCGACGGCGCGAGCCAAGATCACCGAAATCGAGGCCCTGTTCGCTGGGTTGTCGTGGTCGAACAAGGCAACTGTCCTCACCGCCCATCCTGACCGGTACTTCGTTCCCACCGTCATCGAGCTCTTGGCCCAAGCCCCGAACTGGCGAAGTGCCGAGGTTGCGGGGCAGACCCTGCTGGGGCATGCAGGCTTTGTCACGCGGTCGTCCCTGCAGGAGGCACTGACCGCGTGGCAGAACAGCAACGAATGCGTCTTCGCAGCGCAGATGCCCGCAATCGCCGTCACCTTCTTCGCGGCCACCCAGCACCTGGGTTCGGATCGGCTCGCTGTATTCGGGCGGTTCCTCTCCGTCGTGAAGGAGAAGGCCCACAACGCGTCGGCACCCTTCTATGCCTATCCCGACCTCGAGAACGCGCTCATCGCTGCCGGGTGGTGTGCCTCCGGCACCGGCTCGGTGTGAGCGCATGGACGGACATCTTCGGCGGCTGGACCCGGCTGCGGAGCAACCTGCCCTTCAGCAGCCTGAGCGGTCGATCATTGATGCCCGATGTACCACGCGTGGGGTACACGGAGGTAGGATGGTCCGGTGGCATTCGAATGGTGGGCTGGCGTCCTGGCCGTTCTTGCACTGACCGGCGTTGAGCGCCACGAGGTGATCGAGGTTCTCTACGCGGATAAGCGGTGGCCGCGTCGTGGCGTGGACCCCACGACCGGCCTGTCGGTGTTGAGCATCTGGGGACGCACGGACGACGGTCGGCCGTTGATCGTCACGCTTCGGGTACTCGGTGGATTCGATCACCAGATCGTCGCAGCACATCGGATGACCGAGGAGCAACTGCAGGAATTCCGCAAATGGGAGGAGACGCGATGAGCAGCACAGACTCATGGCCGGACACGCCAGAGGAGATGGAAGCGCTCGCCGCGCGGATCGTGTACACCGACGAGGAAGTCGAGCTCCCCCCGACCCCGGGTCCGACGGGTGTCATGGTCTCACGATCTGTGAGGATGTCGAGCGAACTTGACGCCCGACTGAAGGCGGAGGCAACCAAGCGGGGAATCAACCAATCCACGCTGATGCGCCAGCTCGTAGAGGAGGGGCTTCGTCTGGCGGAGGAAGCAGACCGCACTATTTCGCTCCGCGACGCGGTTCGTCTCCTGAGCGGGCTTCCGGAGAAGACGCTCCCTCGGACTGCCTGAGCACCGGCCTCAACACCGTTGTCTACCTCGGAGTAGTGGCAGACCGAACAGGACTGACCATCTCCGCGGCCGAGTAGCAGCCCCTTTGGTGCGGTATGACGACAGGTGTGCCCGCCCGTGCGCGGCCTCCGTTTCATGCGGAGGCCGCACCTTAGCCGTCCTGGCCGACGGTTGCGAAGTCCGGAGCGGGCAAAGCAGCAAAAGAAGGCGGCCAGCACGCCATTGTCGATGTAGCCGTTGGCCGCCCCGTGCGGCGATCGTTGGCTCTCCCTCGGCGATGATCAGCGATGGTAGGCCGTCGCGAGCTTCGTTACCGCGGCGGCGACGTTGTCGACATCGGTTTCGGTCAACTTTGGGTACAGCGGAAGCGTGAGGATGCGCTCGGAGATGTCGCGAGCGATAGGGAATTTATTGGGATCGAATCCGCGAACCTGACGATAGTACGGCTGCAGGTGCAATGACCTGAAATGGATCTCGGTCCCGATTCCCTCCGCCTTCAGTGCGGCGGCGAACGCGTCACGGTCGACGGTCAGACGATCGAGATTCAGGACGATCACATACAGATTGTGGGCGTGGCGGACCCTGGTCAGGCGGGTCAGCGGGGTGATGGCGGCCAGCGCGGCGAAATGCTCGTCGTAAATGCTGGCGTATCGAGCCCGTGTGTCGATGAACGAATCCAAGCGCGGCAGCTGGTGCAGCCCAAGGGATGCAGCGAGGTCGGGCATATTGCACTTGTAGCCTGGCTCCAGTAGCTCGCAGCGGATCACCCCTTTCGCCGGGTGCCGCCTTCCCGCCCCACGGGTGAGGCCGTGCATGCTCAGTGACCGAGCGCGCTCGGCCAGCGCCTGATTGTTGGTGGCCAGCAGCCCACCATCGCCGCAAAAGAGGTTCGCGGTGGCGCCGAAGCTGTACGCGGTCATCTCCGATAACTGTCCGATGCGCCGACCGCGGTATTCGGCGCCGATCGCGTGAGCGGCGTCCTCGACCACGAGCAGCTCGTGCTCGTCGGCGATGGCGCGGATGGCGTCCATGTCGCAAGGCTGCCCCGCCAGGTGCACGGGCAGGATTGCGCTGGTCTTCGGGGTGATGGCCGCGCGGACTGCTTCCGGGTCGATGTTCAGTGTGGCGGCGTCGATGTCGGCGAAGATGGGTGTGGCACCGAGGTGGATGATGGCGTTGACTGTGGCGGGCGCGGTGATGGGGGTTGTGATCACTTCGTCGCCGGGCCCGATGCCGGCCGCGGCCAGCCCGATGTGCAGGGCGCCGGTGCAGGAGTTCGTGGCGATGGCGTGCGCTACACCGAGGTAGTCGGCGCACATATGTTCGAACCGTTCCGTTTTCGGTCCTGTGGTCAACGACCCCGAGCGAAGGGTGTCGAGGACTTCGTCTTCTTCAGCTTTTCCGAGCAGTGCCTGCGTGAACGGCAGTTCCTCATCACGCACCGGCTCGCCGCCGCTGATGGCCGGAGTATTCAGCACCCGCTCGATCAAGACAGCAGTCCAGAAGCGGGGCTCTTCGGCCGCGTCGAGCTGGCCAGGCCGCTGGAGGTAGCCGCGGACTTCGTTGATCGCCTCCTCGACGGTGTGGTCCGGGGAGAATCCGGTGCCGGCGGCGAACAGTTCACCGCTGACGCGGCAGCTGCGCCGATCGGGCATGCCACGCATTCTCATGGTCGCGCCGTCGAAGGCTTCGCTCACCAACTGCGCCAGGTCCCGCACCCGCAGATTTTCTCCGACCACGTTGTAGACGTGATGGCTGAGGTTCTCGTCTGGCAGCTCCACGCAGGCAAGGAACGCGCGCACAGCGTCGCGGACATGCAGCAACGGCCGCCACTGGGCTCCATCGCCGTCGACCACGATCTGCCCTTCGGTCAGTGCGGCATAGGTCATGGCATGCACTGTCAGATCCAGCCGCATCCGTGGCGACACCCCACACAATGTGCCGAGCCGCAGTGAGATCGTCCGAAAGTCCGGAGTCTCCGCGGTGCGGGTAGTCCGCTCGGCGAGCAATTTTGAGATGGAGTACTCCGACCGGGGTGCGGCCTTGCTGGTCTCGTTCAGGAGTTGATCGCTGGCGCTGTAAACGTCGCAGGTGGATGCGTGGATGAAGCGGCGAGCTCCAGCGTCGCGAGCAAGTGCGGCCAGGCGGGCAGGCGCTGTTTCGTTGACATGCGTGGTCCACAGCGGCTTGAGGCTTCCGGCCCGGTCGTCGCTGATCGCGGCGAGCGAAATCACCGTATCGATGTCGGTGAGCAGGTGAGAATCCAACTTGCGTACGTCCATACGGTGGATGCGCAGCTTGGGGTGATCCTCGTGGGAGGCGAGGACGTCACCGAAGTAGAAGGTGTCGATCGCGGTGACGGACTGGCCTTGCTCCAGCAACGCGGGTACCAAGAGCGCACCGAGGTAGCCGCCTGCGCCGGTGACCAGGACGTTGTGCATGTGTTTTCCCATTTCCAGTTGTCTCGCGGGTTCCCGCGTTTCGTGTCGGTCTGCGCTCGTCGGAGTCGCGCGCCGCTGCCGCGTGGTGCTTGGGCTGGTGGTGAACTGTTGCGCGGCACTGCGCCTCGAGAGGTCGCTCGCACCGCTGCCAGCCGGGTTGGGTCGGGGGTCGGTGCAGCCTGAGCACGACGCGTTGCTCATGTCTGCTCAGCGGTCGGGGCCAGACCCTTTCGCTGTCGAAGCGGGCGCGTGTGGCGCGCAACGAATGTGGCGTCGACCGTTCGTTGAGAGTTCCCTGTCTCGCCTATCCGGTGCGGACCGTGCGACGGTGTGCGGCCGCGGTGCAGGTTCTCACCGCATGGATGACCGCCATCCCGGAGGGCTTGTAGTGGTCGGTCGGCGGATCAACCCAGTCGCGGATGCGGCGATTCGTCGGCGCGGGCAGTGCGATCGGCGTTCCGCAGCGCGCGACCGATACCGAAAGCCGGAACAATTCTGCGTAGATGGCGATGTTGTCAGGAATGTCGGGGACCACGAGGAAAGACCACCGCTTGGAGCGGGCGTGCACACAGATCGGTCCGGTCCGCACGCCGGTCTGCCGCAACTGTTGGCGCACACGGGCGGCGAGTTGGGCGTCCATCGTGACGGCGGTAGCGGTGCTGTCTGCGGTCAGCATGATTCTGCCCGGCTCGGGTTGCACCCGCGCCCGCAGGCCGCAGACGCGGCGGGAGCGCATGCAGCGGGTTTCGAGCGTGTCGGGCTCGATCGTCGGAAGTTGTTTAGTCACTTCGTAATCGGCGATGGCTGTTGGTGGCGTTTTCAGCGTCAATGAACTCATCGGGTCTCTCCTGGCGATGCGGCCGAGCTGTCGTCGGCGGCCTCGCTGATGTAGGAGCCTGCGGCGAGCCCTTGCAGACATCGCGGGCCGTGGCCCGCGTGGTGGCGATGGACGAGTTGGGCCACGTGGAGGTTCGCGAAACCGCCCGGGTCGGCGTTGCAGTCCGAATGCATGTGAAGGCACAGATCCACATCGAAGTCAGTGGTCATTGCTGCCTCCTGCGCGCTGTTGATCGCGTGGTACCTGCCCGGTATCGGGCACCGAACCAGAATCCGCGCCCAATGAGCGAAATCCCAGGCAAGGACCGGCAATTCGGCCACAATCAACTGGTAATCGACACGCCGAGGGGTGGATTGCTACCAGATGCAATGGACAGGTAAGCAGGTGCGGGCGCTGCGTAGCGCCTACGGGATGACGCAGTGTGAGTTCGCCGAACGAGCCGGGGTGGCCGAGCGCACCATCGGATACTGGGAGCAACGCGGGACGGCCGCGCGGCTCAGCGCACGCAGCGCCGATCTGATGGAGACCCTGCTCGATTGGCTGTCCCCCGATGCTCGACGACACTTCGACCGCGCCGTCGAGGTCGCCGCCCCGGTGGGATCTGACATCCTGCCAGCGACCGTTGGCGCGGCGGAGGCCGCACTGATCGATGATGTCCTGGCGCTCGTCGACAAGCATCGCGCACGCTTGAGTCAACCCATGCCATCCGGTTTACATTGGATGCAGAAGCTATTGATTCCCGACGAAGGCATGGATGTGCACCGACGTGAACTGCTCCGATTGCTGGGCGTCATCGCTGGGGCCGTCGGAACCGAACCTCTGCTGACCACCCTCGCCGGAGCTGACGACGCCAAGTTGGCACTGCCCGCCTCCACGCACGTCGACGATCACATCCTCGATCTTGTCGAGACCGCGATCAGCAGCACCTTACGTCTCGATGACGCTCTCGGCCCGCAGGCGGCCTTGGACACCGCCGCCGCGCAATACCGGCTCACCGGCGCCCTGTTGAGCGGGTGCGCCGAGTGGTTTCGGCCTCGCCTGCTGTCATTGCGCAGCAACCTGGCTCGGCTCCTGGCGTGGCTGAACTTCAACCTGGGCCGCTATGACCTGGCCCAACACGCCTACCAGCAGGCGCTCGACGCTGCCCACGAAGCCGAAGACGCCGCGCTCAGCGCGATCACCCTGTGCCAGATGAGTCATCTGGCGACCTGGAGCGGTGCACCACGCGCCGGCGTCGACCGGGGTGTGGCCGCCCAGGCGTGGGCGAGAGAAGCAGGCGATGCCAGGTTGCGGGCATACGCCGCTGATGTCACTGCCCGCGCGTTCGCCGCCGCCGGGCAGCAACAGCCCTGTCTCGAAGCGCTCGAGCTTATCGGTGGTCTCACCACCACAGAGCCGGGTTCCCCGGCCACGTCACATGCCTACTTCTACGACCAAGCGTTGGCGACATCGACCCGCGGACTGTGCATGCTCGACCTCGGCGAAACCGCCGCAGCAGCAGCCGCTTTCGAGGATTCGTTGGCAGGAATAGATCACTCGTTCACCCGCAACCTGGCCTTCAACTCGGCCTATCTTGCACGCGCGCGGCTCGCCGAAGGTGATGTCGACGAAGCCGCGAGGGTAGCCGGGTCGGCGGTGGCCCTGGCCGCTGAAAACCCCTCACCGCGGCTGGTCACCGTGCTCCACGACGTCCACACCAGCATGCGGCCGTGGGCATCGCGTCCGGCAGTACGAGATCTGGGAGAGCAGTTCGACAGTTATCTGGTCAGCGCCCGCACATAGAGGTCGAAGCGCGGCGACAGCCATCCCGAATCCGGTGGACTGTCTTGGTGACCGACGAACAACCATCCCGTTCGTTCATAGAAGGCGTGCGCGTCGCTGGCGGCCGGGATGACCGCTAGGGTGGCGCGCTCTTCGTCACGGTCACGCAGGAGCGCTTCCATCAACTGGGTGCCGATCCCCCGGCGGCGGTGGCGTTCGTCGACTGCAAGGTCGATGAGCGCGAAGGTTCGTCCCGGCCACTCGCGGGTGAAGTCCTGCGCCACAGGGTCCCGCAGCCCACGCCACCAGTCGGCGTTTCGCAGGGGGCGACCGTAGGCGAACCCGACCAAGCTGTCATCGACCTCGGCGACGGTCAAAGCGAAATCCGGCGCGCCTACCCACTGCTCCATCATCCGACGATGCTGCTCGGAGTCATCCCAGAAGTGCGGCGCTACAGAGAACACCGAATCGTAGAGCGCGCACAGCGGGTCCAGCAGCTCGGCCGTCCTCTCCGCAGTGGGTGCGCTCACGATCGGCCCCGGATATCCATTCACGCGGACCGACGTTACCCGCGCGAACTCCCCGTCGACGGTGTTGTGCATCGATGCGGTGTGTGCCAGCAGTGCCGGTGGCGAGATCAGGTTGTTTCCGGAGTTCGATAGCGAACTGTGGGAGTGTCACGACGCCGCGCACGCCCTGGTGGCGATCCGAGCCGGGGCAGGGGGTCGAGGAGGTCGCGCTGTACGGGATGAAGCGCGGCAGCGGCACACTCCACACCAGCTACTCGCAGCTTATGCCTCGCCCGCTGGCAAATCGCAGCGGCGCCGCGCAAGGTCGGGCAGCCGCGGCTTCGTGGACGCTGCGGGTGTTGCAACTGGCAACTCCTCGTGCCCGCGCCATCCTCGAGAGGCTTCGAGGTCGGTCGCGGATTCGCCGAGCTGAAACCGGCTTGCGCCATTCCACCGAGTTCTAAAGTTGTCGGCTATGGGAGGTAGGCATCGGAAAGGCAGTGCTATGGACGGTTCAGCGATCGCCCGAGTCGCAGCGGCGGCGCAGCGCAATCCGGACAGCGCGACCGCGCGCAGCGGGTTCGTCACCCGAGCTCTCGGCGCGCAACCGGAGATTCCGGCGTGGATCGTCTGGCTCTATGAGCACGCTGGCGAGCAGTTGGCCCGCATGGAGTACCAGATGCATTACCCGCTCGACTCCGCGGGACATCCAGGAGAACGCACCGCTGAGGAGTGGTTGATCGTTCAGCGTGCTCACTTCGCCGAGCGCACTGCGCGCTCGGTGGAGCGCGCACGCCGCTTCTACAGCGATCAACCGGGCGTTGTTCTGGCATACACCCCCGAGTTGCCAGACGATGAAGACTTCTACAACGCTTTGGACTCAGGTCGGATATGGGACGGGCACTGGTACTCCCGCGACCCGGTCGAAGCGTGGGGGTTGGATTCTGCGGCCGTCTGAACCCGGCTTCGAACTCTGCTTCGCGCTGGTAGCGAAAGCTTCTGAGGTAGAAGTCGATCCACCAGCGACCGCCGGAGACGTCACATCCCGGCGTCGACGACCGGCGCTTCGTGCGGGACCGGCGGCGCTGCCGGTGACGCGGTTTCAGCAGCGGCCTCGACAGCGCGGGTGCTGTTGGTGGAGACAGCGGCTGCCAATCCTTTCGGCAGATCGACAGTGCTTGTCTGCAGATCGTTCTCTGCGATCGGTTCCGATGACCGAGCAGACAGCCATTCGCCGTGCGCTCTGTCGCTGACGACGCAGTCCCAGGCGTCGTGGGGACGGCCATCAATCGTCGCCGCCACCGGCTTCTCGGCAACGAGCGCCGCGACAACCAGCTCCAGCCGAAGCTCTTCGGCAGGTTCCATGATTCGAGTGGATCGGGTGGTGCCGAGAACTTGATCAGCCAGTACGGCCAACGCATCCGCTGCAGGCGTCCCCGCTGATTCTTCTGCCGGCGCCACGCCGCCGAGAATCTCCGCCATCTGCCGCACACGTTCGCTGACCTCTTTGCGCGTCAACGTGGGCTGAATGTCTCTGACCTCATGAGGGCTCAAGTCGGCTGCGAGAATGAACCGGCCGGCGGAATCGACCGCTGCCATGGGTGCGCCGAAACGCGCCTGCACACGGTCTCGGACCAGGCGTTCAAATACCTCGGCATCTCGTATCGCGGCCAACGGGTCCACGAAACTGCGTTCGCCAACGGCAATGCTGGAGACAAGCTGCCGAATCAGATACTTCTCCTCCTCGGAGAAGACCGTCATGTTCTGAACCGACAGCAGCACGCTACCCGCGTGCGCGTCGAACTCGGGAGTATTCGGGACGGGGTGCGGCAATCGTGCCATCGCATCGAGGTGCGCGAAGACCTCTTCACGTCCGAACGCCATGTCATACGGTGCGATGATCGGGTCTGTCATGATGTACCGGTCATCGACCCGTTCGGCGAACATCAGTGGGTAAGGACCCAATTCGGCGTCGCGCTGCCCGACCGCGGCGCGCACGACAGCGTGGCGTTGAAGAGCGGTGTTCAATTCCTCGAGGTATACCCTTTCCCACCGCTGGTAGTTGTCGAGGTCGGCGACAGCGTCCCAGATGTAGTTGGTATCGCCAGCGTCTTGCACGATCGCCGAGGTGATGCGCTCACAACGCCATGCTTCGTCGGCGCTGATCGCCGTGGACTGATCAC
>NZ_BAFS01000423.1 GCF_000308415.1 Nocardia asiatica NBRC 100129
ATTCGGCGGCGAAGCGGAACTCGATCTCGCTGGCGCGGGTGGGGTCCGGGTCGTATTGCCAGTGACCGTTGATCTGCCAGGTCACCACGATCCGGTGCGGCGGCTCCCACACCAGCACGCGCCCCCAATCGCATTCCGAACCGTCCACCCCGCGTTCGAACCAGCGCCCGCCTACCCGGGGTTCGAGGATCGCCTCGGCCATGTCGGCCTCTCCGATGTGATAGGCCGGTGGCCACCAGTCGCCGAACGATTCGGTGAAGAACGCAAACGCCTTCTGTAGGGGCAAGCGCACCCTCGCGGTGCCGTGCAGCGCGGCCAGAGGCATGGATGTGGTCATCGAGGAGGCTCCTGTTCGGTGGTGTCGGCGGCCGCTGTATCGGCGGCCTTCTGGAAGGCGGCCAGCGACTCATCCCAGATCCGCTGGAAATACGCTTGTATTCCGGCCAGCCCGTCCGGATTGATCCGGTAGATCCGCCTGGTCCCCTCGGCCCTGGCAACCACTAGGCCGCCGTCGCGCAGCACCCGCAGATGCTGCGAGACCGCCTGGCGGGTGATCGGCAACGACTCGGCCAGCTCACCCACCGACGCCGGGCGCCGCGCTACCCGCTCGAAGATCTCCCGCCGCATGGGGTCACCCAGAATCCCCAGATCCATATCTCTGAAAGAGTCCACTTTCGTAAGTGTGCACTTTCATTACCCGGGATGCAAGCTTTCGCGCATCGGTGATGACGCTCGTAGGCGATCCCTGGCGTGGATGGGGTCGATCCGACGGCATCGGCGCGCGCGATGCCGGTCATGGCTTGGCTGGTGATCGCAGCTGGCGTTCGGCGCTGCCCACGCTGGTTGCGTTCCATGACGGAGCCGGTGTCGCGGTGACGGCTGCGACGAGCGCGGTGACCGCCTTGTGGATGTCGTCAGGGGTGGTCCAGCGGCCCCCGCGGCAGTCGTAGCGCGCTCAACGCCTGTGCAGTGTCGAGTCCCATTGCCTCGAGTGCCGGGGATGGGGGGTGGGTGCCGCTGTGGCAGGCCGAGCTGGCGGAGGCGTGGTCATGCCGGCGACGCGGCTTCGACGGGCAGTTCGGCCAGGCGCCATTCGAGCATGCCGTCGTGCAGGCGGATCGCGCGGCGGCCGTGACCGGTGAGTAGCCGTACCGCGTCGTAGGCCAGCACGCAGTATTCGCCGCGGCAGTACACCACGATCTCGGTGTCGCCGGGCAGTTCGCCGATGCGCTCGGCCAGCTGCTCGACCGGGATACTCACCGCGCCGGGGATGTGCCCGGCCTCGTATTCCGGCGTCGGCCGCACATCCAGCACCACAACCTCCCCGGCTGCGGCGCGGATGAGCAGTTCTTCGCGGGTCATCGCCCGGCTGCTGTCGGGGCGCAGGTAGTTGTCACGGGCGGGCGGGACGGCGGCCTGATGGTTTTCGGCGACCTTGCGCAGCAGCGCGAACAGCTGCGCCACGTCGTCTCCGGCCAGACGGTAGTGGATGCGCACGCCGTCGCGGCGGGTGGCGACGAAACCGGCCTGCTTGAGCGTCTGTAGATGCGCCGAGGCGGTCGTCAGGTTCAGCCCTGCCGCGGTGGCGAGTGCTTCCACGGTGCGCTCGCCCTGGGCAAGTAGGTCCAGCAGCTCCAGCCGCTTACCGCTGGCCAGCGCCTTACCGCTGGCCGCGAACGCCTCGTACAAGGCAGCCTTCGCGGCGGGCTTGTCACCACCCATCACATACTCCAATCATCCGTGGAATAGCGTATCCCGCCCGTGGGGCGTGCCGCGCGTTCTCTGCTCGGCGGCCTGGGAAGAGTCGTGGAAAGGGTCGCTTCTGCCCTGCGGTCTTGCTCTTCCAAGGAAACGTGGAATAGTCTACTCGCATATTCCATGGTTGATTGGAATAGTGGTCTTGCCTGCGGGCCAGCGACATGGGAGTTCTGCGATGCCGACTGATTTCACCCTCGTTCCCGTCATCGATGAGGGGCTGGGCAATTCGACCTACCTGCTGGATCTCGGCGAGGGGCGGGCGCTGGTGCTCGACCCCGAACGCGACCTGCGCCAGGTGCGCGCCGAAGCGCAGCGCCGCGGGTTACGGATCGCCTTCGCGGTCGAAACCCACCTGCACGCGGACTTCATCTCCGGAGCGCGCGAACTCGCCGAGATCGACGGCGCGACCGTCCTGGCTCCCGAGGTGGGGCCGCGCGGATTCGACGTGACCGCTCTCGCCGACGGCGACACCATCACCATCGGCGTGTTCACCCTGCAAGCGTGGTTCACTCCCGGTCATTCCCCTGAGCATCTGTCCTACCTGCTGCACGCCGGCGACGAGCTGCTGGGTGTGTTCACCGGCGGGTCGTTGATGGTCGGCACCGCCGGACGCACCGACCTGGTCAGCCCGGATCAGACGATCCCGCTGGCGCGGGCCCAATATCACTCGCTGCAGCGGCTGATGACCCTGCCCGAGGACACCCCGGTGTGGCCGACGCACGGCGCGGGTTCGTTCTGCTCGTCCTCCCTCGGCGGCGATCGGGTCAGCACCATCGGCAGAGAGCGCGCGACCAACCCGCTGCTACAGGCCGACGGTGAAGATGCCTTCGTCGAGGCTCTGCTGGGCTCGATGGGCAGCTTCCCGGACTACTTCCTGCGGTTGGGCGAGATCAACCACAAAGGCCCAGCCGTGCTCGGTTCGACGCCCGCGCTGGCGGCGCTGACCACCGCCGAGGTCACCGATCTGGTCACCGAAGGCGCTCAGATCGTCGACGTGCGCCATCAGGCCGACTTCGCCGCCGGGCACATCCCCGGCGCGCTGGCCATCACCCTGCGCCCGGTGTTCGCCACCTGGCTGGGCTGGCTGGCCGATGCGAACCGGCCGATCATCATCGTCCGTGACACCGCACAGAACCCCGACGACATCGTCTGGGAAGCGGCCAAAGTCGGCTTCGACACCCTCGCCGGAGAACTGGACGGTGGCATGAACGCCTGGACCGGACCGGTTGAGCGCACCGCGGTGGAACTGCTCACCGCCGATCAGCTGACCGCGCACCCCTCGGCGGCGGTATTGGATATCCGCCAGCACGGCGAGTACGCCGCCGGGCACGTTCCCGGTGCCCGCAACATCGAACTCGCCGCGCTCGCCGAGCATCTGGTCGATGTCCCGACGGGGCCGGTGGTGGTCATGTGCGGCCACGGCGAGCGCGCCATGACCGCCGCCAGCATCCTCGAACGCTACGGGCGCACCGACATCCGGGTGCTGGACGGCAGCCCCGCCGACTTCGCCCGCGCCCTCGGCCAGGATCTGCAGGCCCGGTCATGAGCCTGCGCGCCGGTGTGCGCACGCCGGTATTGGGGTTGCGGGACAACGCCGCCCAGTTCACGCTGCTGGTCGCGGTCAACGCGCTGGTCGGTGGGATGGTCGGCCAGCAGCAGACCGTGCTGCCGCTGCTGGCCGAATCCGAATTCGGGCTCACCGGCTACACCTTCATCTTCACCTACGTCGCCGCGTTCGGGATCACCAAAGCCATCGCGAACTACTTCGCCGGCACCTTCTCCGACCGCTGCGGCCGCAAACCCGTCCTGCTGGTGGGGTGGCTGTTCGCGGTCCCGGTACCGGTCATGCTCATCGCCGCCCCGAACTGGTGGTGGGTTGTCGCCGCCAACGTGCTGCTGGGCGTCAACCAGGGCCTGACCTGGTCGACCACCGTCGTGATGAAAATCGACCTGGTCGGGCCCACCCGCCGCGGATTGGCCATGGGACTGAACGAGGCCGCCGGCTACGGGGCCGTCGCCGTCAGCTCCCTGCTCGCGGGCTGCCTCGCCGAACACTACGGACTACGTCCGGCGCCGTTCCTGCTCGGCCTGGCCTACACCGCGCTGGCCCTGCTGCTGTCGGGGGTCTTCATCCGAGAAACCCGCGGCCACGCCTACCTGGAAGCAGGTCAGCACACCCCGCGCGCCGACGGCCTGCACGACCACCTGCACGCCGGGCTGTCCGACCGGCAAATCGCCGTCCAGACCAGCCTGAAAGAACCCGCCCTGTCCTCGGCCAGCCTCGCCGGGCTGGTCAACAACCTCAACTTCGGCCTGTCCTGGGGGCTGTTCCCGCTGCTGTTCGCCACCTCCGAGCTGTCCGTCGGGCAGATCGGGCTGTTGTTCGCCCTCTACCCAGGAGTCTGGGGCGCCGGACAACTGGTCACCGGGGCACTGTCGGACCGAATCGGCCGCAAACACCTCATCACCACCGGCATGGCCACCCAAGCCGCCGCTCTCGCGCTGATCGCCGCCTCACACGGATTCGCCGGCTGGGCGGTCGGCACGATCTTGCTCGGCGCGGGCACCGCCATGGTCTATCCCACCCTGCTGGCGGTGATCGGCGATGTCGCCCACCCCATCTGGCGCGGCCGCGCTGTCGGGGTCTACCGCGTGTGGCGCGACCTCGGCTACGCCGTCGGCGCCATCCTCGGCGGCATCGTCGCCGACCTGATGGGCCTACACGCCGCCGTCTGGGCCGCCGCCGGGGTCAGCGCCGCCACAGCGACAGCTGTTGCGGCACGCATGTACGAAACCCGCCAACCATCCCACGCCGTGACACCGACCCCGAACGCTCGACACCACACCACGCCCCCGACACGCGAGAGTCCGTAGCCGAAAGCAGAGGTCTCTCAAACCCACACGGCGCTCGCGGGTTTGCGGGCCCGTCGCCGGGGTGTTCCCTGCGAGGTCAGGAGACCGACAGGGTCGCTCCCGACCGCATCCGCCAGTGCCGGTCGAGGTCTTTGACACCTCGGGCGCAGAGTCCCAAGCAGCCGTCGCCGCACTCGTCCGAGCCGCAACCAGAGATTCCGCTCGAAACGATCCCTCAGTTATCCGAATGAAACGTACGAACACTCCCGAACCTTCGTGACACGGCAGGCAGGTCAGCGACGCGTCCGCGGCACTCGTCCGCAGCGACCGTGTCTTCTATCGACTGGAACGCGGCGTCTGCTACCACGGTGAGTCGTTGCCGCCGCTCCGTGATCCAGGCGCAACCTGATTTCGAAGACCACAATCCATCGGTTTCGTTCCACGAAATCCCGTTCTGGGGCAGAGGATTCCGATTCGGTCGAAGCAGTGCGCAGCCGTGGTCCACACTCGCTTCGCACCGCACCCGATCTGGCCGCGTGCGCGCCAGCTGTTCGCGATTCCGGGAGACAATATGACCGAAGCCGTGATCCAACTTCCAACCGCTGGAGAATCCATCTTCGACACCTATGAACGCATCCGCCGGCAGGGACAGGTGGTCCCGATCGAACTGCCCGGTGCGGTCGCGGCCTGGCTAGCGGTCGGCCACCAGGCGGTGCGCGAAGTCCTCGCCGGTGACGGCACACTGTTCAGCAAGAACGCCCGCCACTGCCCCGCATTGCATGATGGGACCATCCCGGCGGACTGGCCTCTGCGTGCGTTGACCGATATCGATCACATGCTCAACAAGGACGGGGACGATCACCGCCGGGTGCGCAGAACGATCGGCAAGGCGTTCACCCCCGGCCGGGTAGCGGCGCTGGAACCGCGAATCCGGCAGATCACCGGCGAACTCCTCGACGGCCTGCGCCGCCGCGACTCCCAAGTCGATCTGGTCCCCGACTTCACCACCCCTCTTCCGGTGCGCGTGATCTGCGAACTGTTCGGGGTGGCGGAGGCCGAACGAGCACAGATCCGACGCTGGACCACAGCGGTCGTGTCACACACCAGCACAGGCGACGAGACGAAGACCGCGGTGGAGGAGATGCTGACCTATCTCGCCGAACTGCTCGACCACAAGCGGGGCGCACCCGGTGACGACCTGACCTCGGCGCTGCTGCACTCCAACACCGAGATCGGTCTGACCGACGAGGAACTGGTGCAAACGTTGTGGCTGGTGCTGATCGCCGGACACGAGACGACGGTGCACCTGCTGGGCAACGCGGTCATCGCGTTGTGCACTCATCCCGAGCAACTCGCCAAGGCCCGCGCCGAGCACAGGTGGACGGATGTGGTGGAGGAGGCACTGCGTTACCGTTCGTCAGCCTGCGTGATGTTCAACCGCTACGCGCTGCGGGATGTCAGCATCGCCGGGGTCGACATCCCCGCCGGCGCTATCGTCGGGTGGTTCGCCGGGGTGGGGCGGGATCTACGGCGCTATCCCGACGCCGATGTCTTCGACATCGATCACGATCATCACGACCAACTGGCGTTCGGTCACGGACCGCACTTCTGCCTCGGCGCACCGCTGGCTCGGCTCGAAACCCGGATCGCGTTGTCCGCGCTGTTCGACGCGTTTCCTCGGATGACCCTAGGATGCGACCCCGCCCTGATTCCGCACAGCCCGCAATTCATCACCAGCGGACCCCTCACCCTCCCCGTGCTGCTCGAACCCCACGCGATCTGATTTCAGCGCACACCCGCAATCGCCGACAGGTTCCCACACCTTCGCACCGAACCGATCTTCTTGGACGGCTGGCACTGGGCAGCACCAGTATTTCTCGTCACGCCGCATGCGGCCGGCGCGGCCGAGGAATCCTTCCGTGCGATGGTCAAAGGAAGTTCAAATCCTGCGTCGGACACGATCCAAAGGACCGGATCGCCGGGCCGGTGGCGCCCAGCGTCGAGCAATGGGCCGATCACGGTGCGCACACCGGGCGCGCGGTGAGGGTCGTGGCATCGTCACCGGAGTCGGTCGCACCGTGGTGCCGGAGGGCGGGAAGGCCCCAGCGGGTTCGCCGGTGAGGTCGCGTAGCAGCCGGGGTCGCGCTCGATGTTCCCTGGACCCGGAAGTTCAGGGAGCGCGCGCACCCTCCGATCGCATTCGGTCATCAGGAGCCCTTGTCGCGTACAACGCAACGAAACCCGAGGTGGCAGGTGGCTGTGTCCTCGGTCTGCCCCTGCCTGGCCGCAGGGCGGTAGCGCAGACAGTAGTCGGCCGCGCACAGATACGAGCCGCCCTTGACAACACGGCGCGGGAATCGCTGCGCCACTGCTTGTTCGGGTGCATCGATGAGTGGGTTTCGTGGGGCGCAACAGGTCGGTGTCGGGTGGCGCGAGCGGAAGTGGTCGACGGTCCACTCCCAGACGTTGCCGGTCATATCGAAAAGGCCGTGCCCATTGGGCGAGTAGGTGCCGACCGCGGTGGTGCCGGGCGTGCGCGTCTGTCCCCGGCCCGGATGGAACTGCCACGGGAAGGCTCCGACCCAGACATTGGCCATGCGCCGACCGGTGGGTTCGAAGTCGTCGCCCCACGCGTAGGTGGCCGACTCGAGTCCGCCACGGGCCGCGTACTCCCATTCGGCCTCCGTGGGTAGTTGCTTGCCCGCCCAGGTGGCGTATGCCACCGCGTCGTCGTGGGCGACCTGGGTGACGGGGTGGCGGTCGAGCCCGTCGAGCGTGCTGCCGGGTCCGTGCGGGTGCCGCCAGCTCGCGCCCGGGACATACCGCCACCATCGTCGCCAATCGTCCAGTGGCACCGAGCCGGATGTGGGACGGAACACCAGCCCACCGGCGATCAGGTTCCCTGGCTCCGCGTCCGGATAGTCCTCGGCCACGGGAGTCCGTTCGGCGACGGTGACATATCCTGTCTGTTTCACGAAGCGCCGGAACGCGGCGTTGGTCACCGGATGCGCATCGATCCAGAACGTATCGACCCACACCCGATGCACCGGGCGCTCCTCGGGGAAGAAGTCGTCCGATCCCATCGCGAAATCGCCGCCGGATATCCGGACCATGCCGCGGCGAACCTCGGCAGTCTTCGCGGTGGCCATGAACCGGCGCCTCAATCTCGCGAAAACGCCGCTGCCGCAGCCATTTCCAAATCGAGGTATGGTTTGCCGCTCACGTCTTCGATGACCTGGTGCATGGCGCCTCCGATGAACGGGAACGGGGAACGGTACCGCGCGGTGACGGACTGACCGCTGTCACGGCCGACCCGGACGCCCTCCCCCACACCGGAGAACACAGTCGGTTGAATGCGCATGTCGTCGAGCGAGCCCACCGGGTCCTCATCGATGTAGAGAACGGCCTCGCCGGTGGGTGTGAAGTTGTCGGGGCGGGTTCCGTGCCGTTCGTATCGGATTCCGAGGATGTGATCGCCGAGTGGCACGGGGCGATCGGAGACGATGGCCTGCTCCTCTTCGCCGAGGAAGTTGTAGACGTAATGCAGATGACCGTCCTGGATGAACAGCGTATGTCCACCCAGCCGCCCACCGTGGGCGAACAGCACCCCCTTCGCGTCCGGACTGGTGATCGTCGTCTCGGCGAGCAGCGCGAACGATCGGCCCTGAATCTCGAGCGCCGCACCGGGCCCCACCTCCGCCAGGCCCGGATAGTAGACAGCCCGGTCCCGCGTCTTGGCGAATCCCGGGCGGTAGCGCGTTATCGTGGCGACGATGTCGAGATCGTTGAGCGGCATGCCGTTGTATTTCTCCGCCTCCGAGAACCACAGCGCCTTCATCTCCTCGAGCTTCTCGGGATAAGCCTCGGCCAGGTCGTGCATCTGGCTGCGGTCCCGCTCGAGATGGAACAGTTCCCAGCGGTCGCTGTCGAAATGTCCCCAGCCGGAGGGGCATGCCGCGTGAACGGTGTCGGCGAACCACCCGCGATGCCAGATGCCGCGCGTACCCAGCATCGAATAGAACTGGGTGTGCTTACCCACATCAGCGTTCGCATCCTCGAGCAGAGCCCGGAAACTCACCCCTTCCAAAGGACGCTGCAGCACGTTCTTCACCGTGTCCGGCGGCGTGATGCCGAGCAGTGCGTAGATGGTGGGGGTGATATCGCAGACGTTGAGGTATTGATGGCGCAGCTCCCCCCGGGCCGCTATCCCGGCAGGCCAGGACATGAGGCACGAGTCGGCGATACCGCCTTCGTGTGAGGCATACCGTTTGTACAGCTTGTAGGGAGTATTGAACGCCATCGCCCACCCGATGCTGTAGTGGTTGTAGGTGGTCGGCGAACCCAGTTCGTCGATCTTCGCCAGGCTGTCTTCGATCGCGTCGATATAGCCGTTGAAGAATTTCATTTCGTTGACGGAGCCGTTCGGGCCGCCCTCGCCGCTGGCGCCGTTGTCCGAGAGAGCCACGATGATCGTATTGTCCAGTTGGCCGCTTTCCTCCAGGTAGTCGAGCAGTCGGCCGATCTGCGCGTCGGTGTAGGAGAGATATCCCGCGAACACCTCGGCCTGCCTGCCGAAGAGTCGCTTCTCGTCGTCCGACAGTGAGTCCCACGCTCGCACCGTGTCCTGCGCCGGCCACGGCTTGCCATCCGCGCTGGTGGCCGTCGAATACGGGTTCATGGGCGAAAGTTCGGTGTTCTCCGGCACCAGACCCATGCGCTTCTGGTTGTCCAGCACTATCTCTCGATACTTCTCATAGCCCATGTCGAACCGGCCGCGATATTTGTCGGCCCATTCCCGCGCCACGTGGTGCGGCGCATGACCGCATCCCGGGCAGAGGTACAAGAACCACGGTTTGTCGGGTGCGATCACCTTCGCGTCACGAATGAACTCGATCGACTTGTCGGCCAGGTCTTTCGACAGGTGATACCCGTCCTCCGGCGGGTAGGGCTGTGTGACCGGGTGATTGTCGTACACCAGATTCGGGTACCACTGGTCGGCCTCTCCACCCAGGAAACCATAGAAACGCTCGAAGCCGCGCCCGAGCGGCCAATGCCGCTTCGACGCCGCCAGATTCTCCTCCTCCAGGGGCGTCATATGCCATTTGCCCACCGCGTATGTGTTCCATCCACGCTCGGCGAGCACTTCCGAGCACAAGGCGGTGTCATCCGGTATCCGACCGCACATGCTCGGGAAGCCATCGCTGAACTCTTCGATGGTCGCCATACCGACCGAGGTCGCATTTCTTCCGGTCAGAAGCGAGGCGCGGCTGGGTGAGCACAGCGCTGTGGTATGAAACTGTGTGAATTGGACACCACGCTCGGCGATGCGCTTCATAGTGGGCATCTCGACCAGACCGCCATAGCAGTCCCAGGTGCCGATTCCGATGTCGTCCCATACCAGATACAGGACGTTCGGCGCGCCCCGTGGCGCGGTCGGCTCGGCGAAAGGCGTCCAGTCGGCAACCGAATCGCGGATGTCGAGCGCTATTCGTCCTCCGAATTTGCTGGTCATCATCCACCTCCGAAACGGAGAACCTTCGGTTCGCCGTTCATCTGCGGTCCCGGGCCTGGGACCGACCCATGTCACCTACTCCGCGCAGATGACGATCGGGTGCGGCCCCAGAGCGTGGATGGGTTACCCCCAGCTCCGGCCGATCTGCTGAGAGTCGATGTGTGCTCGAAGCGCGATGCGCGGTGGCCACGCCTCCTCCCCGGACTCGCTGTCCGGATACCCGCTGATCAACACTTCCGTAGTCATAAAGGATACCGACTGGATGGGATTCACGTCTTCGCTTCAGGGCTGTTGCCCATCAGGTCCCTCCTGTCGGCGGGAACGCTGCTGATACCGGCGCTCGGCGTATGCCAGGTCGTCCCGCCACAGCCGGGTGGCGGCGCGGCTCATCAGCGGCCGCAACACCGGCAGGGCCCGACGCGCGTACCGGAACCCCGGCCGCTCCGAGTTCGCGATCACGGCCTCGATAACCGCGGTGCGCGGTCGGCCGTCGGGGCCAGGACCCAGCGGCGTCGCGTGGGTTTCGACCACGCTTCCCATTCCTTCACCCGCGATGATCCGCATGACGATGGTGCGCGGATCCGGACACGTGAACTCGGCCTCGACCGGCACGCCGAGCCGCCGGGTCACCCGGAAGGTCACGGTGAGCAAGAACCGGTGATTCTCCTCGGTGATGTCGTGACGCGGCGGAACCTGCGTCACATCCAGACGGGTGAAGGAGTACGGATGCAACCATGAGCCGTGCCAGGGGTCGAGTCGATTCGCGATGATGTCGCGCGGCTCGCATCTTCCGGTCAACCGCGTCACCGCGTGCACGGTGGTGTCGGCGGGGCGAGGGCCGATGATCGGTGTGTCGGTGGGTGGCTGCCGCCCGATCGCGTCGAGGCGCACCCAGGCCAGCACGCCGTCGTCGTGGCTGGGTAACGGGCACCATCTTGCGGACCCGGTTGCTTCTACCCGCAGACCGTGCCATCGGCAGATCAGTGCGGCGTCATCGACCTGTGCCTCGGCCAGCGGTGCTCCCAGGTGCGGACACGCTCCCGGACCGACGTGCAGGATGTTGCGCTCGTCGCGCCAGGCGACGAGTTCGACCCCGCCGATGGTCGTGCCGTAGGGGCGCCGGCGACCGATAGCGCGACTGGCGGCGAAGGCGTACCAGTTGCCCGAAGGCCGCTTTTGCGCCCATCGCAGTGCGGCCGCGATCAACCCCGGGTCCGCATCCCCGTGGGTCGGTCGCTGCCCGGACCACTTCTGCGGGGAGAATCGCTGTAGTGGAATATCTTTCGGCCATCGGCCGAACTCGGCGCGATTGTTCATGGCGTCCTCTGGCGAGTGGCGAGTGTGCGGAGGATCGCCGACCGGCCCTGGCTGGGCACCGTCTGCAAGTCGTGCCCCGCGCCGGTCCACTGCCGCAGCAGCGTGTTGGCCGCGATCCAGCCGGTTGTCGCGGCCCGTTCCATCAGAGCTACCGGCAGGTCGACACGTATCCCGTCGCCGGCCAGGACCAGCCGGGGATGCGGGGTCGACACGCCGGGCCGCTGTGCGAAGTCTCCTGGCGCGAACCGTGGGCAGTCCTGCCGCCACAGCATCTTCTCGCCCACGATGCGGGCCTCGGCGACCTCGGGGTAGATCTCGTACAACCGGGCCAGCAACCGATCTCGCACGGCCTGGCGTGCCGCGTCGCGGGGTATATCGTCCGCGACGGCATAGGCGTGCAATTCAACGACGCTTCCGCCGTTTGCGCGTGCCCAGTCCGCCGCTTGCTTTTCGTATCTGTCCACCACGCTGATGTTGTCGAGCGGATCGAGATTTCCGGTGCCGAGAAAGCCCGGACGGTGGAGGCGTACCGGCCGGTCCAGCCACAGACGATGCACTGCGAAGGACGGTGCGACAGCCATGTCGGCTACTCGAGAACGCCATGGGGCATCGCCGAGCGTCGGTGACGCGGCGACGATCCCGCGCAGGCCGGCGACATCAACGGCGAGCACCACTGTCTCGGCGATCATCTCGGCGCCGGTGTCATCGACCAGCCGGAAGCCGGTCGCCTCGTCTGTATCGATTCGGTCGACGGACACGCCCGTGTGGAACCGGACCGTGCCCGGTCGCCCGGGAACGTGCGGCGCGGTGAGGTAGTCCGCGAGCGGTGTCCACAGGCTGACATCGAAATTGTCCTCCGCCACGTCGAAGATCAGGCCTTCGCTGGAGCCCAGGAAGTAGATGTGGAACATCACCGCCAATTCGGCGGCGGACATGTGCTGCGGGGCGACGAAGAAGCTGCGCGAGAAGACATCGAAGGCGAGATGGCGGGCTGCCTCGGGAAACTTGACAGAACGGAGGAACGCTTCCGCATCCAGGTGATCGATCCGGTGATAGATTTCCGGCACCGCTACCGCAGCCAGCGGCGCGGCGGCGCGTGGGTCCATACGGATCAGATCGCGCAGTCGAAAGGTGGGGCTGCGCAGGGCGAAAGCGAGCGCATTCCAAGGCGGGGTCCTCGGAAGATGGCGAAAGGTGTCGCGGCGGCCCTCGGCATCGATGAGCGGGTAGTCGTCGAGCCGCCGCAGCCTGCGCAGCCGCGGATCGGTCCGAGCCAGCAGTTTCCGCAGGTTGTAGTACTGCGCGAAGAACGCGTGGAAGCCGCGGTTCATCCCGACCGTGGTGCGGTCGGGAAGCTGTTCGTTCCAGCCGGCGACCCGGCCACCCAGGTACCGCTCGCGTTCGATCACCTCGACGTGGAATCCTCGTTCGGCCAACCCTGTCGCGGCCGCCAGGCCCGCGATGCCGGCGCCGACCACGACGGCCCGCGGGCGCTGCCCGTCACGGCCGACGTCCATGTGTCCTGGAGCTGCCGGATAGCGCACTCGCCGGGAATCACCGTCGCGTCGAGAAGCCGGCACACCGAGCCTCATTTCCGCACGTCCAGCTGCCGCTGTCGTGTCCACTCCCAGCCGAGTAGCGCCGAGGTCACCAGGGCGAAGCCGAACAAGAAGTCCTCCACCGGGATATCCCACGGAAATCGGAGTCCGAGGATGTGATCCGGGTTGTACCGCACGATCGGTGCGTCGAGCCTGGTCAACCACCCGTCGACGGGGATCTGGAACCCCAGGACGATCAGCATCGTCAGCCAGTAGCCGGATCGCCGGAACAGGCCGGTCCGCAACAGCGTGCACTCGGCCAGACACACCACGACGACCGCCACAACGGCCGGCAGCGTGTATCCCGAACCCGTAACGCTCATCGCCGCAACCCTTTCGACGAGCTTCTGCCGGCGCGGCGGCGGCCCATGTCGAGCAGCGTTCCGACCGCCACATAGGTCAGCAGCCCGCACAGCGGGACAACGAAAAAGAACAGCAGCTCCTCCAGCGGAATCCCGCCGGGCAGGAACACACCGAGGAGATAGCGGGAATTGAAATCCCACACACCGGCGGAAATCGCCAGCAGGTCCCAGACCACGAACAACGTGACGGTCGGTAGCAGGGTGCCGAGCAGAACCCGTGGCCGGCGGTAGACGCCGGGACCGAGGAACTCCAGCGGCGCGGTCAGCACCAGGCAGGCGCCGAGAACGAGGAGATAACGCCAATGGTCCATAACCCATACCTCACTCGCGCGAATCAGCGGAATCGAGCGGAAACGCGGTATCGCTCGGCGTTGCCCGCGATCTATTCGGAGCAGCGGCTGCGGCTGGTCGCCGGACCCACCACGCTCGCAGTTGGCCTGCCGCGCCCACCTGTAGTCGCCGACCGATTCCGACTCTCGCGCGGCGGCCGAACACCTCGAAATCCGCGGCTTCGATGCGGTCGAGTATCTCTGCGTACAGCGTCGATGCGGTCGTTACGCAGGGCCGCGAGCAGGGCGCGAGCAATTCGATCCCACCAAGCGCGTAATCGTAGATCTTCCTGGTGATCGCGTGTTGTGCCGCCAGCGCGCGACGCACTCGCGGCTCGGCTCGGCGATGACGGCGGCACCAGGACAGCAACTCTCGGTCCACACCGTGTGCGGCCAGCTCGTCGGCGGGCAGATAGATGCGATGACGAGCCAGATCCTCATCGACATCGCGCAGGAAATTGGTCAGCTGAAAGGCCTTGCCGAGAGCGGCCGCGTACGGCGCGGCCGCGGCCGGGTCCGCGGTGCCCAGCACCGGCAGCAGTTGTAGCCCGATCACCTCCGCGGAACCGTAGACGTAGCGGTCCAACGCGGCGCGGTCCGGGTAGTCGGTGACAGAAAGATCCAGACGCATCGAGGCCAGAAACGCACTGAACAGATGGTTCGGTATCCGATAGTTCGCGGCGGTGTGCAGCACTGCGGCCACAACCGGATCGCCGCCGCTGTCCCCCGCCTCGAGCTGCCGTGCCAGCTCGTCCAATCGGGCACCCCTTTCGGCCGTGGACGAAGACGGGTCGAATGCGTCGAGGATGTCGTCGGCACGTCGCGCGAATCCATACAGCGCGTGCACGGCGGGCCGTTGATCGGGTGCGAGCAGCCGAGTGGCGAGAAAGAAAGTCTTTCCATGGCGGGCGTTGAGCTCGCGGCAGATCCGATACGACTGCCGTAGTCCCTGTTCCCTGATACCGGCCGCGTCGAGTTCCGTGCGTATCATTCCGGCCTCCTCTCAGCAGGGTCGGAATATGCCGCGTTCCGCGTCATTGTCCGTTCCTTGTAGTCGGATGCCGATCGCGGAATGCGGTTGCGGATGCGGCGCGCTGCGGGTCCGAGCTGACCTCGGCCAGTACGGCCGCGACTACGTCGAAGGGTGACCGATACGTCATTTCCGCAGCTAAACGGCTTGCTGCGGCGCGGATGCTGCCGGAGTTCAGCACTCTGTCGACCGCCGACGCGATGGCGGCGGGCCGTGGCCATGCGGTGCCGAGATCGATGCCCGCCCCGGTGTATGCCACCCGCGCGGCGGTTTCCGGCTTGTCCGCGGTATCGCCCGCCACGATCAACGGCACCCCGTAACTCAACGCCTGGTTGACGCCACCGTAGCCACCATTGGTGATCATCACGTCCACGCGCGGCAGCAGCTGTTCGTAGGGGAGGAAATCGGCGGCGTACGCGTTCGCGGGCAGGGGTCCGATGGGTGTTTGCGAGCCACCGGTGCACGCGACGACCAGTACATCGGAGCGTCGGCTCAGCGCGGAGAGGGTCGGGCGGAGCAGCTGATCGAGACACCGGTTGTCCCATGTGCCCTGTGTGACATGAACAATCTTTCTCCCGCTCTCGAGGGCGGGCCACCAACTCGGCAATTCGGCGTCCGCGCGAGCGGGGATCGGAATCGGTCCGGTGAAGACCACCGACGGCGGCAGATCGCCCCGCGGATATTCGAAACCGGGCACCGTGAACTGCAGGATTCGCTCGGCGAGGAGGGGCCAGTCCAGCAGGAAGACCGGCGCGGGCTCCAGGTCGAGCCCGCGCAGGATCAGGTCGAGCCTGGCCTGATCACCGCGGAACAACACGTGCTGCACGAACCGGTTCATTCCCGTGTAGTCGCGACCAGGGCTCGGCTGCCAGCCGATCCCGAAAGGCGGACAGTCAGCGCTGGACAGCATCAACGGAACCACGCCGCAGACGATCACCGGCGGACGTTCCCGCTGCGACAACAGCAGCGGAATGGCCCCGGTGAACATCACGTCGACGAGAACGGCCTCGAATTCCGTTCGATCCAGCTCGGTGACCAGTGCACGGTACTGCGCCGATATGGGGTGTAGAAAAGCAGATCGGAGTTCCGCTCGGCCGGTTCGCCATCGCCTGATCAAATCCGAGATACGACCTCGTGGCAGCGCGGCACGTGTCACCTCCGCCTCTCGAGGCAGCACCGAGGATTCGACACCTCGCGCTCGAGTGGATGCGCCAAACGCTGTCCCGGTCAGCAAGCGCACCTGATCTCCACGCCGCCGCAAGTCGGTCGCGACGGCCTGCATCGGCGCCACATGCCCAGGTATCGGACTCGCTGCCACAAGGTACTGAGCCATGCCGAGGTTCCTTCGCTGATCGCTTGTCGCATCGCAATGGATTCGAGCGCGCCCGCCATATCGAAGCGCCGGCTCGATATCGCCGACTACCGCACCATTTGCTCACGGCGGCGCAGTTGAAGCGTCTGACGCGAGCACAAAATGATCGGTTGCACACACCCGCATGCAGCCGTATTCATTGTCTCAAAAGGGGCAGCTCATCGGACCGAACACGCAGAAGACACGCCGATCCCGGTCCGAGCGCGTCAATTGACGCCGACCGGCGCGGTCACGCGACCAGCCAGGCAA
>NZ_BAFS01000422.1 GCF_000308415.1 Nocardia asiatica NBRC 100129
GGCGCGGAGGGCAGTCGCGAGCGACCGTTATGTATGTTCTCCGCCCGAGACAGCATATTCAGCCCGGGCGGCGGCAGTGCTGTGGACCCCAGAGTGTGTGGGTCTGGCTGCGATCGGGATCAACAGCGTTCTGGTTGGCGAACTCGAGCGCTGGAGGCGGATAGCGGTGGCATCGGCGACGTCGGCTGCTGCTGTCGGGTGCGGAGCGGAACTGCTCGCGATGCCCGGATCGCGGATGTCGGCTGGCCGGGATGCAGGGTCGACCAGTGCGGGGCTGCCGTTGCATCTGTCGCCCGGTGTGGCGTGCCGGTATTGGCGGAGTCCAAGGTCGGCGAACAGATGCATGCTTCTGCGGCTTGACCGCGAGATCCGCCGTGCTTTACCGTGCAATCGGACCGTAATGAGACTCGTCGGTCCGAAATATGGACCAGGTGAGGTAGGTCGAACGCAACGAAAATTGGGCGGTTCTTGTTCGGGGCACACCCTGGATACGGCAGGGGCTCAGTGCGACTCGGTCGAGAGACGACACGATGGGAATGGCGAGATGGAGTTCTGGACGCCGGGCAGAGCGAGTGGCACGGTGCATCGGCGGCAACGACCGGCGCTTCTCGGCGCGCGCGAAGGAGCGACCAGTGACTGCTGAATTACTGCGCCGCCAGCGGTGACTCGCGACGGCGAGTTCGAACGCAACGACATCTTCCTGGCCGGTCTCGATCACAAGATGGGACAACGGGGCCTGATGAACACGTTGCTGCACTTCGGCGAGGGGCGCATCGGCCCGACGGTTCGGCGGGAGCGGTCGGCTATCGCACGCGCGCGACACGCTATTCCTGGAGCTGGACACCCAGACCCCCTGACGTGCGGTGGCGACACCGCCGTCCGATACCAGGAATCTCCCAGACACTCGATGCCCCACTCTGACCGGCAAGGCGGGCGTGCGGCGTCCAGCTCCCATTCTCCATACGGCCATGCGGCCGACCAGAAAGGAAAGCGATGCTATCGAAGAAGGCCCTGGCTGGGCGCACTGTGTTCATGACCGGGGGAAGCCGGGGCATCGGACTGGCGATCGCCGTCCGCGCGGCCCGAGAGGGCGCCAATATCGCCTTCATGGCCAAGACCGATTCCCCGGACCCGCGATTGCCCGGAACGGTGCACACAGCCGCCACCGAGATCGAAGCGGCGGGCGGCCAGGCCCTGCCCATCGTCGGAGACATCCGCGACGACGAGGCAGTGGGCAGCGCGGTACGCAGCGCGGCCGAGCGCTTCGGCGGCATCGACATCGTCGTGAACAACGCTTCCGCGATCGCGTTGACCGGCATCGGTGAGCTGCCGGTCAAGCGGTATGACCTCATGCAAAACATCAACGCGCGGGGAACCTTCGTCGTCACCTCCGCCGCGCTACCGTACCTGCTCGAGTCGACGCACCCGCGGGTGCTGACGCTCTCGCCGCCGCTGAATCTGGATCCGATCTGGTTCTCCGAGTACGCGCCCTACACTGTCAGCAAGTATGGGATGACCATGCTGACCCTGGGGGTGGCCGAGCAGTACCGGGAGCGGGGAATCGCCGCGAACTGCCTGTGGCCGCGCACGCTGATAGCGACTGCGGCCGTGCAGAACGTCGTAGCTGGCGACGAAGGGATGCGGGCCGCACGCCGGCCCGAGATCATGGCCGACGCCGCTGCCCTCGTCCTTACCTACACCGCCGAGGAGGCCAGCGGCCGGTGCTTCATCGACGACGAGGTCCTGCGTGCCGCAGGTGTCTCCGATCTGTCGAGATATCTCCACGACGGAGCGACCGAGGACCGCCTAGAGACCGACCTGTTCTTATCGCCGATTCCATGACGCCGGTGATCGCTTGCGCGGGGGCGGCCGCTACGCGCGGGGGCCGCGCAGTCGGAGGAGACGGAGGTCACCTCCGCACTTGCCAGCTGAAGTATCAATAAATATTGTGTGATATGTCACTGTTGTAGCTGGAAAAGGGAAGATCGGTGGATCACCGTCTCGCGAAACCGCTGGCCGAGGCCAGCTCCGGCGCAAGTTCACGCGCGCCTCACCGGAAGGGATGCTGTTGTGACGATGTCAACCTCCAATGACATCAAGAGTGCTTTTCGGCAGGCGATGTCGGCTGTATGCACTCCCGTGTCGGTCGTGACCAGCTATATCGACGGACTGCCGTACGGAACGACGGTCAGCGCATTCAGTTCGCTGTCGATGGATCCGCCCATGATCCTGGTTTCGCTCGATCGGGCTTCCCTATTGCTGGAGACGCTCCAATTGGGTTCGGAGTTCGGTCTCAACGTGCTGGCCGAGACGCAGTCTGCCGTCGCTCTCCGCTTCGCCACGAAGGCGGGCACTGGGAAGTTCGCCGAGCTGGACTGGTTCCTGCACGGCGGAGTGCCGCGGTTGCCGGAGGTCGGAGTCTTCGTCGCGTGCCGGGTCGCCGACCTTGTTCCCGGCGGCGATCACGTCATAGTCCTGGGCGATGTTTTGACCGTCGACTCTGCCGAATCGGCCCCGCTCACCTACCACTCGCGGAAGTTCGGTACCCATGCCGCCGCGACCGGAAAGCTGATGACGCCCGCTACGTGCGCGGAGTCGGTGCAGCGCGCGGTCGCGGCGCTGGCGGCCGGCCGGATGGTCGTCGTGATCGACGACGTCGACCGGGAAGACGAGGGTGATCTGGTTGCCGCCGCGGAGTTGATCACGGAACGTCAGATGGCGTTCCTGGTGCGTCACACCACCGGGATCGTATGCGCGCCCATGCCCGCGGCCCGTGCCGACGCCTTGCAGTTGCCACCGATGGTTGCCGTGAACAACGACGCTCACTCGACCGCTTTCACCGTCAGCGTCGACGGCGCCGGAACCGGAACCGAGGTGTCGGCAGCCGCCCGTAGCGTCACTGTGCGGGCACTTGCCGCACAAACCACCCACCCGGAGTCACTGCGCCGTCCCGGACATGTTTTCCCGTTGCGTGCGCGTGACGGAGGAGTGCTGACCAGGGCGGGCCACACCGAGGCCGCGGTCGATCTACTTCAGCTGGCGGGACTGTCCGGTGTCGGGGTGATCAGTGAGCTGGTCAACGACGAGGGCAGCATGCAGACCCGGTCGCAGTTGCTGGAGTTCGCCGACCGGCACGACCTGCCGGTCCTCGATATCGCTGATCTCGTTCGCTACCGGCGCGCCAGTGAGCAACTCGTTGAGCCGGTGGCCGCAGCCTCTTTGCCTGTGTGAGCCGGCGACTTCCGCGCGGTGGCCTACCGGAACATTCTCGACGGCAGCGAACATCTCGCCTTGGTGATGGGGGACGTCGATGTCGTGACCCGCCCGGAGCGGGGCGTGCTGGTCCGCGTGCACAGCGAATGCCTTACCGGTGACGTGCTCGGCTCGCTGCGGTGTGACTGCGGACCCCAGCTCGAGCAGGCCCTGGACATGATCACGGCCGAAGGGTGCGGTGTCGTGGTGTATCTCCGCGTTCATGAAGGACGCGGGATCGGCCTGGGACACAAGATCCGCGCCTATGCCCTTCAGGAGCGGGGGCTCGACACTGTCGAAGCCAACCTCGAGCTCGGCTTGCCGGTTGATTCCCCCAGGAGGATCTGCTCAAAATGCCGCAACAGCCAGCGCGTCGGTCGAGCAGGCGTGTCCGCGAGCCCGGCCTTCCCTCCGCATCTCGAATGGGGCTTGACGGAGCCGAGCAGGGGCGGCCGACGAGTGGTGTTCGGCCGACCAGTCGTATCGGGACCGGCGTGACCGAGCGAGTCTGACAAAGTGGCACAACTGCCCTCTAAGAGGTAACGCGGTCCGCAATGCAGACCGCTGGCTCGATTGACGGAACTCTGTCATACTTAGGACCTCTCCGGTGCGGCGCCGATCCTAGGGGTCAACGCCCCATCTCTGTGAAGACAATGAGGTTTTCCATGATCGTGAAGTGTTCGCCGTCGACAAAACGGCTGGCGCGAGGGCCGTAGTTGCTCGTGTCGTGCGGTGCCACGGGTAGTCGCGTGCCGAAGGGTCTGTGGAAGTTCTGGCTCGGTGTCGCTCACGTCGGAGAATTCGACGGTGGTCGGTTTTTCCCTGCCGATCCTCTACCCGCGAAATGGAGCTGCGGTTGCCGGTCCGGTCATGCGTGCGATTCTACATGCGGCATTCGATATTCCAGACGGATGATACTGCTGACCGCGCGCTTTCGGTTCGCAATTTGCGCGCCCACTCGCTGTCCGATCGCTTATGGTGCTCGATTTTCGAAATATTACCAACTGCATGCGCCCGTTTCGCGCGGTATCCATTGCGGTGTGGCCTGAAATTGCTGCGGAGTGTGAGATTGTCTGCGGGACCCGGTCGGTAGACCTGGCATACCGCCGCGTCAGGGCGTAGCCGCGTGTACCAGCCGTCGGAAGCCGAATTGTACCGCGCTCTCATCGCGAGATCGTGGCGCTTCTGATCTCACAATGCTCGACAACTCGATTCACAATTTGCCTGTAACGCTGGATCGAGTTGTCGGTGCGCGCACTGCTCGAATGATGCCCGAAGCGGTCTCCGTAGAATTTGCAAATCCATTGACCGGATTGCGGACTCGAAGTTAACATGTGATCCGCACCACGGGGGACTGCAATTGATGAGGTATGATATGAAATTTCGCCTTCTTCCGTATTCGGCCATTGTTGCCGGAGTACTCTGCTGCGCAGCTTCGGCTGTGCTTGCTTTCGGGATAGTCCCCGCGATGGGCAAACTGCCGAGCAATCTGGACGTAACGGTCGAACTCGCCGGGACGGCGTCCATGCTGAATTCCGAAGCCATCTCGCAGGGGGATTTCGCAAACGTGATCGCGAAGGATGTCCCGATCACGGTGCAGCGGCACATCTACGTGTCCTCGGCGACCGCGGACACTGCGATCGCGCATGACGACGTCGTCGTCTCCGGCCCCGGCGGGATGAAAACAAAATCCGCGCATACCTACGCGGTGGATCGCGACGGACTCGGCAGCGGAACCGCGCCCTCGGGCACCGAGGTCGAAACCCACACCGGGCTGACCGTGGCCTATCCCGCCAATCCCCCCACCGATGATTCGATGCGTGTCTGGCACGCCGGTGTGCAGGCCGAGTTCCCGATGGCCTACAAGGGAAGTGACACCGTTCAAGGCCGGGAAGTTCGCCGCTACACCATCACCGCCAGCGGTCCGCTCAAGGATGCGGCCACCGCGGCGAGTCTGCCCCCGGCATTGCCGAAGCCGGTTGTTCAGCAGATGCTGCCGATTCTGGCTTCGTCCGCTCAGCAGGCGCTCGGCGCCGCACTGCCCACCGCTGGGGAGGTGATCCCGCTGTCCTATCGGATCACACAGACCATCGACCTCGGTATCGACGCCGAACTGGGACTGCCGCTCGACGGTGGGGATCGGCAGCAAATCATCGCCATCGCGCAAATCGGCGATCGCGCGATCGATCTCATGCCTGTCATGCAGACCGACACCAAGGCCACCGAGGCCTCGGTACAGACTGCCGCTGACCAGGCGCAATCCATTGGCAGCAAAGTTCTGCTCATCGGGACCATCACTCCGCTGGTCTTGTTCGGCATCGGTAACGTCCTGCTCGTCGCGGGCGGGGTGCTGCTGCGCCGACGAACGACTGCCGCTGAGACAGTGCGGGTCTGATTCCATTGCGGTTCCGGCGAATGAGATGAGCCATTCCGAGAGCGGTGGCGGGGTGCTTTGTCATCCCGCCACCGCTCGAAATTCGCCGAAAGACACCTTCCAGGCGGTGCGGAAGCTGACACCGCCCTTCGCTTCCGAGCGCCGGAGCGATTCGGCCTCGACGGCATAGGCGAGGTCGATATCCTTCGCGCCGATCAGGCTGCGCAACCGGCCCGACCAAACGCCGGGTTCGGAAAGGCGATTTCGATGCGGTCCGCAGCTCGGGCCGCGGCCGCGGTATCGGCAGAAGGGATCGTTTTACTCGGTTCCCTTCGTAGTCATGCCTGTACCGCGGTGACGACCGCGTAACCCGCGATCCAAGCCGGGATGGCCTCGCAGAAACGGCTTTTGAGCAAGTAGTCGCCGCTCCCGGCGAGCGCGGAGAACGCCGCGACCCAGGTGCGGACCTCGTGGGCGGAGCCGCCGCCCTGCTGGCCCATCCATTCGACGGTCCAGTCGTCGAAGGCCGGGAGATCATCCGCCTCGATGGTGTCCAGGAACTGGTTGTCCCAGTCACTGTTGATCGGCAGCATCATCCGGCTGATGCCAGCCACATAGTCGCGGCCGACCGAGGAAGTCGGCGCCGCAGTCGCTGGGGCGCGTGAACAGCAAGGGCTGTGCTACCAAGTTGAGCGACGCGCGCCTCGCTCATGCCCGTGGCTTCGGCGACGCGTCCCTGGGTCCATTCCTCGCTTCGCCCACCTCTCTGCGCGGAGACACAGAACCTGGCCAAGTTCGCGTTCGATGAGGTCCTGCGCTGGGAGTCGCCGTTTCAGACCTCTTTCCGGGCAACGTCACGTGATGTTGAGATCTCCGGGACTGTGGATCCCCGCACATTCCAAAGTCCTGCTGTTCCTGAGTTCGGCGAACCGCGACCGTCGACACTGAGGAAGCACCGCGGAACAGTTCGACATCAGCCGTCAGGGCGGCGGACACGTGCGTTCAGGATGGGCCTGCGCTCCGATCGATCTCATCCCCGGGGTCGATCCCGGATCGTCTTCGTCTCTGGAAAATCACCTCGCTTGCGCCGCGTGGCACGTTCCTGCGCGAACTCGTACGGTAAGTTGACGCGGCGCGTTGCATGGTGCGAAACTTTGGTCCACATTATGCACCGCCAGTTCGCATATGCTGGCGCGATCGTGAGGGAGACACTGTGAGCGACCAGCCGGCCAAGCGGACCGGTATGCAGTCGGTGCTGAAGTCTCTCGAGGTCCTGGAGGCGGTGGCGAAGTCGCAGCCCGTCGGTATCAGTGCGCTGGGCCGGGAACTGGACATTCCGAAGACGACGGTGCATCGGATTCTGCGCACATTGGCCGATGCGGGATGGGTGGCGCCGCAGGGCGCGCCGGGGGAGCAGCGCTGGGTGCTGACGGCGCGGGCGCTGGCGGTGGGTGCGAGTGTGATGAGCCAGGACGACCTGCGTGAGCGCGCGCGGCCTGTCATGGCCGAGTTGGGGGAGCGCACTGAAGAGAATATCCACCTGTCGGTGCCCGATGGGGATGTGCTGGTGCTGATCGAGCGGGTGCCATCGTCCCGGCCCGTGCAGACCGTGGTCAGCGTCGGTGAGCGAGCGCCGATCATCCTGACGGCGTCGGGTTGGGCCTACCTGTCGCGCCTGCCGGGAGCGGAGGCGGCCGCCCGGATCCCGGACGACATCGCCGTCGCCGACGGTGGGCACCTGACTCGTGAGGCGGTGCTGGCCGAGTTGCGTGATGCCGCGGCGCGTGGTTACTCCATGAACCGCGGCCGCTGGCGCAGCGATGTCTCTGCGATCGGCTCGGCAGTTTGTGATCGGCAGGGCCGGCCGATCGCGACGTTGTCGATCTCGATGCCGACATACCGGCTGACCGGCGATCTACCCGAGCTGTATGGAAGCCTGCTGGCGGCGGCCACGTCTCGCGTGTCGGCAGAGATCGCGCGAGGCTGACGTCAGTACCGGTGACCGCAGTGCGGTCGCTGGTACTCCTATCCCGGGCCGGCCAGTGCCGATCATCGGCCCCGGAACTGCGGCCTGCGCTTGGTCATGAAGGCGCGCTGGCCTTCACGCACATCCTCGGACGCCGCGCAGGCCGCGATGAATGCCGTTGCGGCGTCCAGATTTTCGACACCCGGTGGGCTCGGATCGCGGTCTTGGCGGCATGTACCGAGAGCGGCGCGTCGGCGGCGATGGTCGCCGCCAGCTCGCGGGTCGCCTCGGGCCAGCCGGTCCGCGGGGACCAGCCGGTTCACCAGCCGTGCCTCGTATGCCTCGGGGCAACGAAAGCTTCTCCGGTGAAGAGGATTTCGGCGGCCATACCCTCACCCACCGCGTGCACGAGGGCGTGGGTGAGCGAGACCGGGTAGCCGATCCCCAGCCGGGCGGCCGGAATGGCGAAGCGGCTGTCGTCGGCCGCGATCCGTATGTCGGTGGCCAGCGCCACAGCCATACCGGCGCCGAGGCAGTGGCCGTGGATAATCGCGATCAGCGGTGTGGACAGCTCACCCAGTGCCCCGAACAGGTTGATGACCGTCTCGTCGGCGATCCGCCGCGCATCCGCACTTGTTTGCTGGGATTCGAATTCGGAGATATCGCCGCCCGGCGGCGAAGGTCACGAATTCGGTAGCGCGATCGCCTGATTCGACTACACCTTGCGCCGGCTGTGTCCGGTGGTGGCAGGCCCCGGATATCGGCCGATGATTGGAGGTGGTGTGATTCACGTGGATACCTCAAAGCTGTTCGTCATCGCACGCGAGCACGGGGTCGACGCCGCGAACGAGCGTCTCGTGCGCGCGGTGCGCACCGCGGCCGAAGCCCGCACCGGAAAGGTGCTCCCGGTGAACGTGACCGGGGCGACCGGCGCCATCGCCACCGCGATGGATGTGCCGCTCCACGTCGTGCGCGGTTTCGAGGTGATGGCCCGCGCCATCGGCTTGGTCGGGCACCTCGTCGAAGAGGGGACGCAGCCGATCGCCAGGCAGATTTGGCGTGCGGCCGAGGAGTTGGCCACCCGCAGGTGACCCCGGCTCAGTTCATGATCGACCGGCTCTCGACGGTCCAGATTGTGCGCCCAAACCTGCAGCAGCCTCTGATGACCTCTGGCTTTCATGGCTTGCTTCCTCGGTTCTGGATGGGCCGTGCGGGGTAGAGCAGGCTTTTCTGAACCTTGCCCATCGCATTGCGTGGAAGGGATTCGACGCGGTGTATCTCTCGCGGCCGCTTGTGGATCGAGAGCGTCTCGGCAACGAAGTCGATCACAGTCCGTTCATCGGGCGGGTCGCCGACGACGAAAGCTACGATGCGTTGCCCGAGGTCAGGGTCAGCAACTCCGACGACCGCGGCCTCACTGATCCCGGGATGAGCCAGCAATGCCTGTTCGACTTCGCCGGCGCCGATTCGGTAACCACCGGATTTGATCATGTCCGTCGCCTCTCGCCCCGCTATCCGGTGGAAACCCTCCGCATCGATGGCCGCGATATCACCTGTCCGGAACCAGCCGTCGCCGGTCATCACCTCGGCGGTGCGTTGTGGATTGTTCAGGTAACCGTCGAATAGAACGGTGCCGTAAATTTCCAGTTGTCCCAGAGATTCTCCGTCGTGAGGACACAGATCGCCCGATTCGGCGCGCAGCCGCGTCCGTACTCCGTCGAGTGGAAGCCCGACCCAGCCCGGACGGCGCTCACCGTCGCAGCGGGCGCTCACCGTGATCAGTGTCTCGGTCATGCCGTAGCGCTCGACCGGCCGGACGCCGGTAAGTTGGGCCAACTGCTCGAAGACCGGTACTGGCAGGGGTGCGCTCCCGGATACCAGAAGCCGGGCGCTGGATAGTGCCCGCGCCGAATCGCGATCCGCGCACACCCGCGACCAAACCGTCGGCACACCGAAGTACAGGGTGCCGGCCGCCGCCGCGTAGCGGTCGGGTGACGGTCTCAGGGTG
Organism: Nocardia asiatica NBRC 100129; assembly: GCF_000308415.1. Taxonomy (GTDB): domain Bacteria; phylum Actinomycetota; class Actinomycetes; order Mycobacteriales; family Mycobacteriaceae; genus Nocardia; species Nocardia asiatica. The sequence continues at coordinate 9,601 of NZ_BAFS01000422.1, forward strand.
TGCACAAGGGGGGAGCCGACTCGGAGAGCACCCAGCACTCCGAGCACCAACCCATGCACATGGAACAGCGGAAGCCCATGTACGAGAACGTCTTCGGAAGTCCATTTCCACGCCGCGGCGAGCGCGTCGATGTCGTCGGCGACCGCCCGGCGAGACACCACCACCCCCTTGGGTGCGCCTGTCGTGCCGGATGTGTACATGATCAGCGCGGTGGCAGACAGATCCCGCTCGGGGTAGACAGTGGCCGAACGCGCGGTGGTCTCGATCGGCACCGCGGGCAGATCGAGACCCTGTCGCGATTCGCCGAGCCACAGTTCCGCATTCGAGTCGTTGAGGATGTGTGCCCGTTCGGTCGGACCGGAGTCGGGGGGTACAGGAACGACCGGCACGCCAGCCAGCAGACAGCCGGCAACGGCGATCACCGTGGTCACGTCTGCCCGAGCGTCCATAGCTACGCATCGGCTGCCGGTGATGCGGTCGGCCAACGCAGTGGCGGCGCCGTGCAGTTGCTCCCAACTCATCGACCGGTCGCCGATGGTCACCGCCGGGGTGGCCGAGTTTTCTCCCGCGTGCAGGGCGGTGAGCAGAGGCGCCGTTGTCCCCCTACCTAGCCTGTCCCCTTCGTGGCCCGAGCGGGCGTCGGCTGTGCCGGTTGGATTCATGACAAGTCCCTTCTCCACGCCGGACCCGAACAGGTCGTTCGGTCGGCCGATGCACTGGCAGACGAGTGCGTGGCTGTAATCGTTTCCGTTCGGGGTGAACGAGTATGTGGGTATGGCCTGCGGGCTCAACGTGACGTCGGCGCCGCGGATTCCGATGTCTGCGGCGCGGATCGCCGAGTCTCGGCGCTCACGATCGGGTTGGCCACCGTCCCCAACCGCTCCACCTCAACCTCCACGATGTCGCCGGGCTGCAGCAGCCAGGGCGGGTTTCGGGAATAGCCCACTCCCGAGGGCGTGCCGGTGGCCAGCAGGTCACCAGGATTGAGAGTCAGTGTGTGGGAGATCAGCGAAAGTGTCTCGCCCACCGTGTAAACCATCTCGTCGGTCGACGCGGACTGCACGACTGTCTCGTTGACTCGTGTCTCGATCCGAAGTCCGTTCCGCAGGTCGCCGACCTCGTCGGCCGGCACCATCGGGCCGAGCGGACCGGAACGGTCACCGTTCTTGCCCAGAATCCACTGCGAGGTCAGCTTTTGGGCCCGCCGCGAGGTGATGTCGTTGAAGACGGAGTAGCCCACAACGGCCGCCAGCGCTTCCTCCGGGGTGGCGTCGACCAGCGTGCTGCCAACCCAGGCGACCACCTCGCCCTCCCAGTCCAGCCCGTTTTCATTGCTCGGCACCGGGATCGGGTCTCCGTCGACGGCGAGCGAGGCGGGCCAGCGCGCGAAGAGCGTGGGGTACGGCGGAATCCCGTTGTCCTTGTAGTCCCCTTCCGCTACATGCGCCAGGTAGTTCAGGCCGATGCAGAACACCCGGGCACCGGGCAGGACCGGCGGGACCCGCCGCACGTCCGCCGCCGCCACACGGCGACCCGACGGTGCACGCCGGAGATGGTCACGCGGCGCCGCCCAGAAGTCCTCGAGCCTGCAGAGCGTGGTGATCGTGCTGCCGTCGGGGTCGAGTGTGCCGACCTCGACCTGGTTTTGGGAGTCGCAGACGCCGACGATTCGCGTGCTCACCGGGCTCCTCCTTGACGATGTGTGCTGATCCGGCATAGGTCGGTGATTCTCATGTGGTGAGCGCCTCGACCGGTAGCGACTGACAGTGCGCGGGAAAGATCAAGCACTCGACTGCGTCGATCACGACGAGGTCGCCGGCCTCGATGGTGCAACCGTGCACAACAATCGGAGTGTTGGTCCCGGTCGGGCGGTGCGCCTCGTGCCAACCACGGACCGGCGCCCCGCTCGAGGCGACCGCTATCGGTGAGGACGCGGGGGCTAGAGTCCCATCGGTCAGGATCCCGGCGACGTGCTGGGCCGCCAGCCGGGCGACGACATCCTTCGGGAGGGCCGCCGCGTCGGTGACGCCAACGACCTCGTCGGCACCGGCTGCCAGAAGCGGACCCAGGCGCGACGCGTCGTCCGTGCGCGTCGGAACTTGGCGCAGCGTGAGCGCGTGTCCCGCCACCGTGCCAGCTCCGGGGGCTATGCGAGCCGGCAACGATTGAACCCGCACGCCAGCGCGCTCGGCCACCGCGCGCGTTGCGGCGGCGGGGCGGGTACGCAGGCGCTGCCATACCGTCCGCGGCAGCGTCACCGGGCGCGGCGCCGGCGTGCCCATGGCATGCCCTCGGCCTGCTGGAGACCGCCGGGCGGGGCCGCGAGTGGCGACAGCGGCGCGTCGGATTGCGTGACGGTCGTCGTCACCGCGGACAAACCGACCAGCTCCACGGTGACCTCGTCTCCCGGCTCGACGATCCCTGCCCCAGCCGACGTGCCGGTCAAGATGACGTCACCGGCCTCGAGGGTCATGATCGCGGAGAGATCGGGCACATCGCCGTGTGCGATGGCCCGGCTCGGATAGTTCACGTGCAGCATGACCACCTTGGTGGTGCCGCGCAGCTGCTCGGGTAGCCGCGAGCGCCCTGTCCCCGTTGTCACGACGCCGACTCCGTGGCCGACTGTTCCGGCTCCGCGCGTTGCTCTTCGTGGTGGTCGTGGTGCTCCTCGTGCACGTGGTGCTCGAGAACGTGCTGCAGGAGCAGATCGGCACCGAAATCGTTGTCCGGGTCTCGCCACACCGTGTGGATATGATTCGCATTGTCCTCGCTGTTGTCGAACTCGATCAGCGTGCGGGGACCTTGGATGCGGTAGTAGTGACCATGTTCGTAGTCGGTTCCACCGGCCCAGGCAAAGTGCAGCGCGGCGCGGCTCGCGTGGTCGATCACTGCCCATTGGGCAGCGGCCTGATCCGGTTTGAGCCGGTCGATGTAACAACTGAGCAGCGCATCGAATGCCCTCTTCGCCCGCTCCGTCATGCTGCCCCGGCAAAGACCACGCGGGTGAGCCTTCAAGTAACGCAGCGCCCGGCGATCCTCCTCGGTGATGGTGAGGTCATACCGACCGACGACATGGCTGCCGGGTATTTCGACCTCACCGATGCGACGGACGCTCTTGGTGACGAAGTCGGTCGGCGAGACGGGATGGATCACAGCCTGCGACCGAGCAGTCTCCGAAAAGGTCCGAGCAGCGCGAAACCGAGATCCTCCTCGTCCGCCAGGTGGCGCAATGTCCCGAATCTACCCGGCTCGGCGCCGATCATCATCGGAGTGGCGGCCAGCCAGCGTTGCTGAACGAAGGTGAAGTTCAGCGAGAGGTGATGGCCCACGATGCGCCAACCCCAGGTCCGGTCACATTGCGGCTCGCCGAAGAAGCTGAAGAAATACCCACCCGGGTCCCGGAAGTCGGCGGTGCTGAGGCCGAAGATCGGCGCCTGGATCTGACGCAGAATGTGCTCCAGGTTCATCGTGGCGACTGCCTTGGAGTATGCCTCGGCGGTCAGGCACTCGCCGACCAGCTGGTGGACCATGATCTGCTGACGGTGGGTTATATCCCGCAGCGGGAGGCCCCGACGCCCGCTGGCGGGCAGGAAGTCCCAGTTGTTCCGGTCTTCATGGTCGAACGGGAGGAGAACACGAGCCCGTTGCTCGGTGGTGAGGGCATCGAACAGCGTCATCGCCGCGAACAAGCCGAGCGTGCTGGAAAAGCCCCCACCTTCGGGGGCGTCGATTGTCGTCATGATGCTCCAGTTGCTAATGGGTCGACGCGGGCCGGGGTCCACGTTGTCGCGTCTTGACGTGATGCCCGGCCCAGCGAACAATACACCTATTGGTTAGGTTCATTAGGCTTAATACGGTAGCCGGCGGGGGAGGTGGTCACCGTGCTGGGTGAAGCGACGAGAATCGAGGGCGACATTCCGCCCGTCGACGCGGGGCCGGTGGGGCCGATGACGGCACTGCCTTTGGCGGGCCAGAGTGTTCCGAGGAAGGTTGTCGAGCGCCGCTCCCACGTCCCAAGGCACGCGCTGCTCTCGGTCAGCGCTCCGGCAGATGCCGACCCGGACGCGCTGGCGCTGAGGTCGGTGGCCACCCCGGGTAGGCTGACGACGCCGCCTTCGAACACCTGGCTCCGCATCGGGACGGGCACCGAGCAGGCCCACCTTAGACAATCTGGAGGACACCAATGACGTTGCCGGCGTTTCGTAGTCGCGCCGAGGAGGTCGTCGGGCACATCGAACGCCGCATCGAGATGGAGTCCCTCAAACCGGGTGACCGGCTTGGCACCCGCGACGACCTGCGCACCGAGACAGGAGTCGCCAAGGCCACGGTCAACGAGGCGATCAAGCTCCTTCAAGACCGGCAGCGGATCGTCGTGCGTCCCGGACCGGGAGGCGGCCTGTTCGTCGCGGCCGGTGATCCCGTCGTTCGCCTGGGCCGGACGCTGCTCACCGTCCGCAACGAGGCGAAGTCGGTAAGGGAGGCCATCGTGGTGCGCGAGCAGCTCGAACCCTTGATAGCGGCGGAAGCGGCACGCCTGCGCACCCCGGCCGATATCGAAGCCTTGCAGGCTCTCCTCGATACCCTGGCCGCCGCCCGCGACGACCTCGCTGCGTTCGTGCGCGCCAATTGGGACCTACACGTGCGTATCGCGGCGATCGGCAGCAACGAGATCCTCCGCAGCACCTATATCGCTCTCTATGAGTTCGTGAACCAACTGGCCCTGGTCGAAACGCAGCCGCACGACGCGCCATACATCGCCGAGCGCTTGCGGGTGCACCAGGATCTTGTCGCGGCGATCATCAAAGGGGACGAGACTTCGGCCACCGCGGCGGCCGAGCGGCATCAGCACCACACGAAGTCGCCATAGGTTCGGTCGACCACAGACGAAGGCCATGGTTCGACGAGGCGGCCGAGGCCGGTGAAGAGGCGAGCGAATCCGCCGCCAGCCCGGAGACAAACCAGCCACCTACCCGGGTTTCTCCGGGGGCAGGCACAAAGTATTTGGTCGTATTGCTGATTGGTCCATTTGGTGCTCTCGACAGCACCAATACTCCGGGGAAGGGTGAGTCGGTTGCGGACGGCGGCGTAGCCCTCGAGCAGATCGGCCGCGAATCCTTGAAGTTGGCACTTCAGCGTGCACTGTGGCAATCGGCCGGTGATTCTGTGCCCGCACGTACGCCCGCGGCGGCCGCCTCGCCGCGCGAAGAGACGCCGAGGTTGCGGAACAGTGCGGCCATGTGAAATTTGACCGTGCCTTCAGCCACGCCCAGCTCGGAGGCGATGGATTTGCTTCGCTTACCGGCCACCACGAGAGTCAAGACCTCGTGTTCGCGACGGTTGAGCCGGGCCAATTCCTTTGCGGACGAACTCTTTGAGCGAGAATCCGGGCCGTCGTGCCCGGTCCGGAACAAGTTCCGGTGATGGTGCCACGAGCAGCTTTCGGGCGGCGAGATGATCCGCTGGAGCGCCGACGCTCTCCACCCGGACCAGGTGGGCTGTCTTGAGGTTCTGCCCGCCGGGTGGCTCTGTCTCACATTCGGTGGGAGCGCGTGGTCTGGGGTAGAACCACCGGCTCGTGGATGTTGCCTATATTTCTGTGCGCGTGGCGTTTTCGGGTCTGTCGCCGTCGGTCGTGGAGGATGTGGTGGCCGAGGCGGATCGCATCGTGGTGCGGGCCAGGACGCCGGATGGTGCGGCCGCGTGTCCCGGATGCGGAGCGGAGTCGAGCAAGGTCCACGGGTATCACCTGCGCACGGTCACTGATGTGCCACTCGATGGCTGACCGGTAGTCATCCGCGTACGAATTCGGCGGCTCGTGTGCCCGACCGTACTGTGCCGGAGCACGTTCCGCGAGCAGGTACCCGGCGTCCTCGAACGTTGTCAACGACGCCCCACACGCCTGACCACCCAACTGCGCGCGGTCGTGCGGGAACTGGCCAGCCGAGCGAGCACCCGGCTGTTGTCGATGAGTCATCGAGAAAGTGGTGGTCGCCCACAGTGCATGCTGGTCGACTGCGGCGCCGAAGTATCGGCAGCTCAAGGGCGGACTCACCACTTCGCAGCGCTGGCACGCCGTCCACGATTTGCTCGATCAAGGGGTCGGGTTGCTGGACTGCTCGCGCCGGCTCGGGGTGTCGCTGAACACCGTTAACGCTACGCTCGCTCGCCCGAGCCGGACCGTTTGCGCCGGCCACCGCAGTACCGTCCCTGCTTGGTCGACCCCTACCGTGACCACCTTCGCGCACGACGCGCCGCCGACCCCGGCGCGCCGGTCCTTCAGCTGTTCGCCGCGATCAAAGCGCTGGCTATACCGGCGGTCTTAACTTGCTCTACCGCTACGTCAACCAGGGCCGCCTCGACGGCGACCGAATCGCCCTCGCGCCCCGGCGCGTCACCAGTTGGATCCTGACCCGTTCCACCGAACTACCCGACACCCGCCGCGCCCACCTCGATGCGATCGCCGCCGCGTGCCCCAAGATGACCGCCCTGGTCGCCCTCGTCCCCGAGTTCGCGGACCTCATGACCGAGCGCCGCGGCGGTGACCTCGACAGCTGGGTCAAGCATGTCCGCGAGGCGGGCCTGACCGAACTCGAACCCTTCCTCAGCGGCCTCGACCAGGACCACGACGCCGCCGTCGCCGGTCTGACCCTGCCCTACAGCAACGGCCCCGTCGAAGGCGTCAACACGAAAACCAAACTGATCAAACGACAAATGTACGGTCGCGCGGGATTCCCCCTCCTCCGCCACCGCATCTTC
>NZ_BAFS01000421.1 GCF_000308415.1 Nocardia asiatica NBRC 100129
ATGATCGCGGTGGGGGTGGCCAGGCCGAGGGCGTCCGGGCAGGTGATGACCACGACGGTGATCGCGAACAGGATCGCCGCCGAGAACGGGCGATCGGACAACAGCAGCCAGGCCGCCAGCGTGCCGCCACCACCGATCAGCGCGACGAACACCAGCCAGAACGCCGCCTTGTCGGCCAGACGCTGGCCGGGAGCCTTCGAATTCTGGGCTTCCTGCACCAGTTGCACGATCTGCGCCAGCGCGGTGTCCGCGCCGACCTTGGTCGCGCGCACCCGCAAGGTGCCGTTGGCGTTGATGGTGGCGCCGATGACCGCCGAGCCGGGGGCCTTGTGCACCGGCAGGCTCTCGCCGGTGACCATCGACTCGTCGACCTCACTGTCACCATCCTCCACGACCCCGTCGACGGCGATCTTCGCCCCTGGGCGCACCAGCAGCAGATCGCCGACCACGACTTCGGCCGTGGGGATCTCGACAGGTCCGCCGTCGCGCAGTACCAGCGCCTTCGGCGGCGCGAGGTCGAGCAAGGTGCGGATGGCGTCGTTGGCGCCGCCGCGGGCGCGCATCTCGAACCAGTGCCCCAGCAGCACGAACGCGGCCAGCACGGTCGCGGCCTCATAGAACACTTCACCGCCGCCGGTCAACGTGATCACCAGCGAGTACAGCCAACCCGAGCCGATCGCGACCGCGACCAGCACCATCATGTCCAGCGTGCGGGCTCGCAGAGCGCGGGCGGCGCCGTCGAAGAAGATCCACGACGAGTAGAAGATGACCGGCAAGCTCAGCAACAACGCCCAGAGGTCTTCGCGCAGACCGAACGGGACCGGCACATCCAGCCCCAGAACGTCCCTTCCGATGGGCGACCAGATCACGATCGGGATCGAGAACACCAACGCGACCAGGAACCGGTTGCGCATGTCGGCAACCATAGCTGCCATCGACATCCCGGCATGACCACCGTGGCCCATCGCCTCGTGCGGAGAACGCAGGTCGCCGGCGCCTGCCGGGTGTTCGGCGTGAGCAGGGGCCGCCATGGTGTGGCCGACATCGTCGACAGGCCCCGCAGTCGCCAGCTGACCAGCACGTTCGGGTTCATCGTGGTGCCCGGCTTCCACGGGTGGATCCGGTTCGGTCAGCGGGTCGCAGAGGTGGGCGGGCACCGAGCGACCGGCGCAGTGGTAGCCGCATTCGATGACCCAGTCCCGCAGCGCCGCAATCGAAGTCAGCGCCTGGTCATAGACCACGGTCGCGGTCTGGGCCACCGGGTTGACTTCTACGTGATGCACGCCGGGGCGACGAGCCAACCGGGCGGCGACAACGTTCTGCTCCGAGGCGAACAGCAGGCCACGCACATCGAGCACGGCGGTGGCGCGTTCCTTCGGCTGGTGTAGATGAGTATCAGGATGGGTTGTCACGGGGGCGCTCCTCCATCGGCCGGTAGTCGAAGTATCAGTCGCGGAGAGTGTTTCGATGCGGGATGGGAGGGCGCGGATCACAGCGCGACACAGGCGCCGCGGCGGACGCAATGGGGGCGACTGCCTCGGTCTCGACGCTGTCCGTGTACCACTCGCTACCCGTCACCGGAGCTCTTCGGACCCGGGCCGGAGCCGATATCGCCGCGTAGCGTAGCCAGTCGATGGTGGTATTCGTCGGCATCGATCTCACCGCGGGCAAAGCGCTCGGCCAGCACTTGCTCGGCGCTGGGGCGCACGATCGGCGCGCCGACGACCGGCGCGGACGGCTGTGCCAGGTATCGGACTGTGAGGATCACCCCGCCGATCACCAGTACCCAGAACACCACCATGCCAACGGTCATGAGCCCGTAACCCCACCCACTCATCCCCTCGTCGCCATACCAGAACATCATCGGACTCTCCTTGATCGATGCGAATCACCAGCGTCGTCGCGACGCCCAATTCCGCTGACGTGTCGGCCTGGGCGTGCGATCGACGCTTTCTACGGTCCGCGCCGCTGACCGCGGCGGCTAGAGACCAGGTGCCCTTCCGACGCATCCGAAGGTCCCTACCCCCCGCGGGTATTACCGCGCAGACTCGACGTACACGCCGCCGACCCGGTGTCACCGGCTCCGGAAGGTGGCTCCCGCCTGTACGCGGGCCATTCCGAGCAGATGTAGAAGAGCCCGGACGCCCGCGCGGAGGCCGCGAGCCCCGTCATGCGAGGGATCACAGCCTCGCCAGCGGCGAGATGTCAGCGGACGAGATACGAGCGGTGGTCCCCGCTCGTCATGGAGGTGATCGGATGGGCGGGGTAATGCGCCCGGCGATCGAGGTCGTGGCCATCGCGGCGCGCCGCAACGAGCTGAACTCCGGTCGACCACCCTCATCGACCGACACCTCGTTTCAGGGGTGCAGCGTTTTGTTGCGCCACCCACCGTACCTAGCCGGGTGAGTTGGGGGCTGGGGTGGATGTCACATCGGCTGACCCATCATCGGGCAACCACCCATCAGGCTGCACATCCATTGACACAACATGTGCATGGGGTTCATGACGCGATTTCCTTCTCATCGAGCGATCCGGCCGCAGTGGCCGGTCCGCAGGGCTTGGTCGTGCGGTGCCACCGAGGCTGCCGCGTCGATACCCCGCGTGCGTAGGGACCTTTGGCGGTTGGATGGGTGTCCTTCGGCGCCGCTCGAGGCGACCTCGTCCCATCCTGCGCAACCGGTGTGCGAGCGCAGACTCGAGGTGATCGCGAGAGAAGGGAAAGGCGATGAACACTCGGCATCTTCCGTGGTACGCGCTAGCGTTGGCCGTGCTGGTCGCCGGTCTCGCCATTTCCGGAGTGTCGATGTCGACACTGCTGGTGCTGCTGGTGGTGCTGGCCTGCCCGCTGATGATGATGTTCATGATGGGCGGCCACGGACACGGCAACGACGACCAGTCACACCAGATGAGCAAACGCCACGACTACGACCCCACCTCCGACCGACCGTGACCGTGCCGCTGACGGGACCGTAGACGTGGGTGCGCCACCCGCAGTACGACGGGTTACTGCTGGTGATGATGGGGTTCCTCTTGCAGTGGCCGACCATCCCGGTTCCTGATCCGCGTCGGGGCCTACCTGCGGTTGGCGAACAGCGAGGAACGGGGCGCGATGCATCGCCACCGGTACGACGACCGGTCGCGGGCGACACGGGAGTACGGCAGGTGACGAACCGTTTCGGCAGCAGGCTCGAGCACCGCACCTGATCAACTGAGCGGAGCGCCCATGTCCACACAGCATGCCCGGTCTGACAGTCCCGCCACCGAAATGCAGACTGCGGCGGCGACGTGCGCGCCGGTGTTGACCGCCACTGGGATCGGGAAATCCTTTCGCCGCGGCGGGTGGCCGTTCGCGTCGCGGCGGATGGTGCTGCGCGGCGTGGACTTGGCGTTGTGCCCTGGTGAGGTGGTGGGAATGGTCGGGGAGAACGGGTCGGGCAAATCGACGGTGATGAAGGTTCTGGTGGGCGAGCTGCGACCGGACACCGGGACCGTCACCCGATCCGGGCTGCTCGGATACTGCCCGCAGCAGCCGGTGATCTACGAACGGTTGACCTGTGACGAGCACATCGAGTTGTTCGCCCGCGCCTACCGGATGACCCGGGAAGATCAACAGCGCGCGCAGCGGGAACTGTATGCGGCGTTGGGTTTCCAGCGCTACGCCAGGGCCAGGGCGGATCGTCTGTCCGGCGGGACGCTGGCCAAACTGAATCTCGCCCTCGCCCTGCTGGCCGATCCCGCCGTGCTTCTGCTCGATGAACCCTACGCCGGATTCGACTGGGACACCTACCTGAAATTCTGGGAACTGGTCGCCCACCGCCGCGCCGCGGGCCGCTCGGTGTTGATCATCAGTCACTTCGTCGCCGACGAGCACCGCTTCGACCGCATCCTGGAACTACGCGACGGGAAAGTGACACCGCGAATCGCCAACGCATCGGCATCGGCATCGGACCGACCGCCCTCCACCAGCGAGCCGCGACCATGAACCAATCCGTCCTGCCCTACGTGCGGGCCTTCGTTACTGATTACGCCCGCAACCTGGTGAACCTGGTGGTGCTGGTGCTCGTGCCCGCGCTGTTCGTGTTCGTCGCCGCGGGAACGATCTCCGATGCCATGGAATTGCTCGGGGGTATCGAGATGTCGGTGGAGACCGCGACAGTCGGCTGGTCGGCGGGGTTCCTCGCGGGCCTGGCGATGTACTTCCAGATCCGCGCTGGCCGCGCCGCCGACCGGCGGCTGGTGGTTGCCGGGCTGGCTCCTGGACGACTGGTCGCCGCCCGCGCGGCTACGGGACTGCTGCTTGCAGTGCTCGTGTCGGCGGTGTCGCTGGCGGCGTTGGCGGCGCGCACCGGCCTCGACCAGCCGCTCCGCACGATCGCCGGGACGCTGATGTTCGCGGTGATCTATCTGGCCATCGGCGCCGTGATCGGGGTGCTGGCCACCAACCCGGTCAACGGCGCGGTGCTGGTGTTGTTCGTGTGGATCATCGACGTGTTCTTCGGGCCCTCCCGCATGGGCACCGACCAGACCTTCATTCGCTGGTTGCCGACGCATTTCGTGACCTTGTGGATGATCGACCTGCCGTCCGGGCACGGCGGACGGATCACCGACCTCGGCTACGCCCTGGCGTGGTTGATCACCGCGGTCGCTGTCGGCTCGGTCGTGCTCGTCCGCGCCGCCCGCGCCGCGCCGCCCGCGCACCGCCCCTCCGGGCAGCTGGTCACCGGGCTGCGGTTGGGTCTGGTCGATCTGCGCCGTAACCCCGCGCTGCTGGCGTTGCTGGTGGTCGTGCCGGTGGTGTTCATCCTGCTCGCCAAGGTGACCACCCCAGAACGCACCATTGCGATCTCGGTGCGTCACGGCGATCGGACCGTTGCCGACGCGTTCTGGTTCCCCGAGGTGCACGCGGGCACCATGGCACCGATCGCGGTCGCCGCATTGGCCACCCTCGCCGGGCTGTTCGTGGTGGCAGACTCCGAGGCGGGCGATCGACGACTACGACTGGCCGGATACCGCAGGAGTGTGCTGCTCGCGGTCCGTTTCGGCGTCCTCACGGTGGCGGTGGCGGTCATCGGCCTCGCCGCCCTCGCGGTCACAGCGACGGTCTTCACGCCCGCGCAGTGCGCCGGATTCATCACCGCCCTCATGCTCGCCGCGATCACCTACGCCCTGATCGGGATGATTCTCGCGCCGCTGTTCGGCCGCGTCGCCGGCGTCTTCGTCGCCTTCCTGATCCCGTTTCTGGACCTCGGCTTGATCCAGAGCCCGATGCTGCGCCCCGAACCGGCCCCCTGGGCGCGACTCTGGCCCGGATACGCGAGCACTCGACTGCTGTTCGACACCGGCCTGACCACCGACTTCGACCTGCCCGCAACGCTGCTGCTCGCCCTGGCCTGGCCCAGCGCCTTGGTCGTGATCGCAGCCGTGCTCTTCGGTCGCGGCACGCGAAGCCGACCACGCCTGGGCATCTGATCCGGCCACGCTACGGTCGCAGCCACGATGGCTTGTTCCGAGGCTCGGCTCGGGTCCGATGATGCAGCTGTCGAACCCCGCGCTATAACGACTGTCCACAAACCCTTCGTTCGATGCATACCGTCGCTCCCCAGTGGTATCAGTCGGAGAAGTACCGCGGTGAACCTGCCGCAGCCGAGATATCGAAGACGCGCGACACAGGGTTCTTTTGGGCGCACCCACCGAGTCGGTGGTGTTCTGGCCGCGATGGACGCCGCAACCAGAACCATGCCGCTGTAGATGTAGCACGCGCTCCTATTCGACCGCCGCTTCCAGTTCGAGACGCGAGGAGTTCATCGATGTACCCAGGATCGACATTGTTCCGGCGGGGCGTTGTCATCGTCGCCGCTGCCGCGATTGCCCTCATGGGTTGCGGTGACGGCGACGACCAGGGTGGGACGGCGGGGACGACACCCGGCGAGACGATGCCGGGGACAACCCCGCAGGCACAGCCGGACTACAACGAAACCGATGTCAGATTTCTGCAGATGATGTATCCGCATCACGCCCAGGCGGTGCAGATGGCGGACATGGTGCCGTCACGCTCGCAAAATCAGCAGGTACTGGATCTGGCCGCAGCCGTCAAGGCCGCTCAGGAGCCGGAAATGGCCCAGATTTCGGCGTTGTTGCAGCAGTTCGGAAAGCCAGCGCCTACAGAGAACCACGGCATGCCGGGGATGCCAGAGATGCCGGGAATGATGTCGCCGGAGGGCATGGCATCGCTGCAATCAATGTCTGGTAGCGACTTCGACCGGATGTGGCTGTCGATGATGATCGAACATCACCGCGGTGCGATCGAGATGGCGCAGACCGAGCTGGCGAACGGCAAGAACCCAGAGGCACGCAAGCTCGCCGAGACCGTCATATCCACTCAGCAGGCCGAGATCGACCAGATGCAGCGCATGCTGCAGCAGAGCTGACCGGAGGTCGGCCGCGAACTCGGGCCCGAGGTCGCTCTCCGAGCAGCGCGTTCGTTCGGCGCTGCCGACAGGCGCTTGCTAGAGGTGAACTGTCAGCATAACGATGTCAGCTGGGCCATGCGATGGCCCGCACGCCGAGCATGCTCGGGATGGGTGTGCTGATTCAAGCGCTGTGGGTGGCTCGGCGATCGCGAACTCCGCCGGGACGACAGTCTGTTCTACAGCACCGTCGTCGGCGTCGGAATCCTGATCGGTAACCTCGCCACCGGCGCACTGGTCGGCGCCGCCCACAACACCGGAGCCGACTGGGGCGGGCTCCTAGCCACCGTCGGCGCGCTCGCCGCGCCGGCCCTGCACGGCCTCGACCGATCCGCGACCGCCGCTCGTCGTCCCGATGCGACGACGAGCGGCGGCCGCCACGGCCTCCCTACGAGGGTGCAGGCGCGGTAGATCCACACTGGAAGCATGGTTGCTGATCACCGACCACCCATTCAGTGCAGCGATCCTGTCCTCCCATCGCCATCGTCACCACCTGCCCCGACGCCCTCGGCTCGGCCACACCGACCGCGATCATGGTCGGCATCGGATTCGGCGTGGGGCGCGGCGCGCTGTTCCAACCGCTCTCGCCCTGGAAATCTCAGCGCGGTGAAGGTGGTGGTCCATCCATGTCACAGCCACGAACACACCGTCACCGCCCTCGCCGCACACCGGGTCACGAGGCAGCCGAGCGGGCCGATGATCGAAACCAGGCGCGAGGCCGCGTTCACCCTGCCGCCGTCGGCGGTGGCCACCGGCGCGGCTGTCGTTCCCGCCGGAGCCTTCGTCTGTGGCCTGCGCGCCCTCGTCAGCGCCTCGGCGACGAGCTTCGCACGACAACACCGCACTGAACGAAAGAGGGGAATCCGCTCATGTCCACCACCAGCTCCTGGACGACCCGCCTGACCGCGACCTCCGCGCCTGCGGCGGTGGTACTGATCCGCTTCTACGTCGGCACGATCTTCCTGTTCGAAGGCATCCAGAAATTTCTCGACCCCGACCGGCTCGGCACCGGCCGCTTCGACAAGGCCGGTATCCCCGCGCCCGGCTTCTTCGCCCCGCTGGACGGGATATTCGAAATAGTTTGTGGTGCCCTGATTCTCGCTGGACTGCTCACCCGGCTGGCGGTGATCCCGATGATCGTGAACATGGCAGGCGCGCTGCTGATCACCAAACTGCCCATTCTGTGGGGCGAAGCACCGCTGTTCACCGGCAAGTCCGGGTGGTGGGACTTCACCCACGAATCCCGCACCGACCTGGCCATGCTGTGTGGCAGCATGTTCCTGCTGCTCGTCGGCGCCGGCGGATGGTCGATCGACGCCCGCCCGCGCACCACCCCGGCCAGCGCGCAGCCGGTCTCACATTGACCGACCTGCCTCCACACCCTGTCCCCGAATATGTTTCGCGGACAGGCTTTCCGCCGGTCATGCAGCAGAGCGTGCGGCCGTGGCCGGACCGGTGCGCGGCCGAGGCAGCGGGCGCAGACGGTGGTCGGCGGTGAAGACGCGACGTACCAGTCCGAGAGTGACAACCACGGTAGTGGTCGACACCGAGGCCAGGACCAGGAACATGACCACCGCCTGCAGCAACACGGCCTGCACGGGAGGCACCCCGGCGAGGATGAGGCCGGTCATCGCGCCGGGTAGGAACACCAGCCCGGTGGCTTTGGTGGTCTCGATCTGCGGGGTCAGCGCCGCCCGCAACGCCGCCTGCGCATACGGGGTGGCGGCCTGGCGGGACGGTTGCCCGAGTGCGAGCCGAGCCTCGACCTCGTCACGCTTGTCGCGTAGCTCGTCCACCAGGCGGCGTGCGGCCAGAACGGTCGCGGTCATGGAGTTTCCGACCATCATTCCGGCGATCGGAACGAGCGTGCGCGCTTCCAGCGGCAGCACCCGGAACCCGAACACGACCCCGAGGGTGATCGCGGCGGCCGCGGCGAACGCGGCGATGGTCAGTGGCATGACCCGCGGCACCTCAGGCGCGCGGCGGCGGGCGACGTCACCGGCGTAGGCGAGCATCGCCACCACCCACAGCCACGACCACGCCACCGACCGCCCCGGTTCCAGCAGCAGTGTCAACGCCGCCCCCACCAGCAGCAGTTGCACCAGGGCACGGGCCGCGGACCACAGGATCTGCTGCTCGAGGCCGAGCCGCTGCCACAAGGAGACAACCGCGGCCACGCCGATCAACGCCAGCGAGATCGCCAGCCCACCGGCCCCGATGAGATCGTTCATGCCCGCACCTCCAGGGAGTCCGGCGGCCCATCGACCGGCTCGAGGCCGACGCAGCGGCCCGCCTCGATGCGCAGCACCCGGTCCGCGACACGTCGCACCTGCTGCGGATCATGGGTCACCCACAGCACGGTCACCTCCTCGCGCGCCAGCTCGACTACCGCCCGCTCGACAACGCCCACCGCCGACTCGTCGAGCGCGGAGGTCGGTTCATCGAGCAGCAGCACCTGCGGCCCGGTGATCAGCGTGCGCGCCAGGCACATCCGCTGCACCTCACCACCGGAGAGCGCGTTCGCGTCATGGTCCAGCCAGGACGTGGGCAACCCGACCCGGGCCAGCTGCGCCTCCAGCCGGGACCGGTCTGCGGCCGGGCTCGCGGTGCGCAGATTCTCCGCGATCGTGCCCGGGAACGGGGTGGGTCGCTGGAACACCATGCCGACCCGCCGGCGCAGCCGCAGCGGATCCAGCTCGGCGACATCGGTGCCGCCGAACAGGACCCGGCCGGAAGTGGGTACTTCCAGCCGGTTGCACAACCGCAGCAGCGTGGATTTGCCCGACCCCGACGGCCCGAAGATCGCCGTGACTCCGTGGCCGGGAAGATCGGCGGTGAACCCGTCGAGCGCGCGAATACCGTCGTGAGCCACCACGACCTCCTCGAAACGGAAGCCGGCCGCACCCAAGTCATCACCTCCTCGAGGGGACATCCGGCGTCACGCCGACCGGCCGCCGGAGCGCTCGCCACGAGGGTCGTCGCCGAGGACCTCACGCGCCAACTCCCGCAGCGCGCGCCGGTCCTCGGCCAGCGCCGCCCGACCTGCTTCCGTCGCCCGGTACACCCGTCGCGCCCGGCCGCCGACCACCTCCTGCCGCGAGGTCAGCAGCCCATCGGCCTCCAGCCGGTGCAACGTCGGATACAGCGTGCCCGGACTGATCTTGTAACCGTGCCCGGACAGCTCCTCGGTCAGCCACGCGCCGTGCACATCCTCCTCGGCCGCGTGATGCAGGATATGTAGCCGCACCGCACCCCGCTGGAACTCCCGCACCGACCACCACCCTCACTGTCACCGAACCGATATCGGATACCGATAATATCTGGTTATCCCGACGCCCACCCGACCTCCGGTCCGGGGACGATGCCGTAGACGGCTGCGGCGACGCCGACGGTGACCGTCACCGAGCCGAGCAGGTCGACGGAGCCGGAACGGACCGGCGCGTCAGGCATCAGCGCGGTGACCGCGATCAACGCCGCCAGCGCGGGCGCCGCCACCCTGGATCGCGCGTCCGGCCGGTTCGGTCGCGACACTGCCCGCCGCGCCCGCGATGATCGAACCCACGAGCAGGGCCGCCCACCCGGCGGCGAACACGCGCCGCGCATCGAGCAGATTCGGGCTGGCAAGACCGGGACGCGGCGCGCCCCGCCGGATTGCCACCCGTGCCCGATCGGAATCAGGCGAGAGCCAAGAACAGTTTCTCCAGTTCGGCTTCGGTCATCGATGCGTCGCCTTCGGAGGCCTGCCCGCTGAGGCATTCTCGCAATCCTGTGGCGACGATCTTGAATCCGGCCTTGTCCAGCGCGCGTGAGACCGCCGCGAGTTGGGTGACGACGTCTTTGCAGTCGCGGCCCTGCTCGATCATCGAGATCACTCCCGCGAGTTGGCCCTGCGCCCGGCGCAGCCGGTTGAGAACCAAAGCGATGCTGTCTTCGTCGCCGACCATGATGCGTTCCTTCCTAGAACCGAAGCCGCGATTATACCCCGGGTGGTATACCGGGCTCGAGAGAACTCTGCATACCCCCGGGGGTACTTGACATACCCTGGGGGGTATATGGCAGCCTCTCCAAGAGCAGCCCTGGGATCGACGACACGGAGGAAACGCGATGATTCTCGAGCAGTACTACATCGAGTGCCTGTCCCATGCGTCGTACCTGATCGGCGACGAGAGCACGGGCCGCGCCGTGGTGGTCGACCCGCGCCGTGACGTCACCGAATACCTCGACGACGCACGGCGGCTGGGTCTGACCATCGAGGGTGTGATCAACACCCATTTCCATGCCGACTTCGTGTCCGGGCACCTGGAGCTACTCGAGGCGACCGGCGCGTGGATCGGTTTCGGCGAGGCCGCGGAGGCCGACTACCCGATCCGCCGCCTCGCCGATGGCGAGCACCTTTCCCTCGGCGACGTCGAACTGGAAATCCTGTCCACTCCAGGGCACACCTGGGAATCGATCAGTGTGCTGGTTCGGGAATATCCCGGCGCCATCCCCACAGCGGTTCTCACCGGCGACTCCCTGTTCATCGGCGATGTGGGCAGGCCGGATCTGGTGAACATCGGCGACAGCTCGACCTCGGATCTGGCCAGGGCGATGTACCACACCATCCATGAGAAGCTGCTGGCCCTGCCCGATGTGGTGACGGTGATGCCCGCCCACGGCGCCGGTTCGTCGTGTGGGAAGAATTTGTCCGAGGAGCTGACCTCGACCATCGGCGAGCAGCGGATGACGAACCCCTCGGTACAGCCGATGAGCGAGGAGGCGTTCGTGGCGTTGGTGGTCGACGGTCAGCCGGCGGCGCCGTCGTACTTCTCGGTGGATGCCGGGTTGAACAAGACGAGGCGTCCGTTGCTCGATCCGGCCCGGCGTATTCCCGAACAGACCCCGGTCCAGGTTCGGGCCGAGCTCGTGGCCGGGACCCGGGTGCTCGACGCCCGCAGCGTCGAGGACTTCGCCGCCGGACACCTAGCGGGGTCGGTCAACGTCGGCTTCGACGGCCGGTTCGCCGAAACCAGCGGCATGGTCGCAGAAGTGGGGGAGCGCATCGTGCTGATCACCTACCCCGGCGAGGAGCAGGACGCGGCGCTGCGGCTGGCACGGATCGGCTCGGACAATGCCGTGGGCTACCTCGATATCGGCGCCGACGGAGTGTTCCCGACCGAGTTGGCGGACTTGGTAAGGACCGCGCCGCGTACCACCGTGCAAGAGCTGGACCGCTTGCTCGCCGCGGACGCGGTCACCCTGGTCGATATCCGCAACCCGGGTGAACACGAGTTGGGGGTCATCCCCGGGGCGATCGCGGTCCCGTTGGCGCAGCTGCGCATCCGGCTCGAGCAGGTGCCCACCGACCGGCCGATCGTGGTGCACTGCGCCGGCGGATGGCGGTCGAGTGTGGCGGCCTCGCTGCTGCGCGCCCAGGGCTTCGAGCGGGTCTCCGACCTGATCGGCGGTTACAACGAATGGGCCGAGGCCCACGTTTCTGTCTGACCGGTCCAACAGCATCAGCGCAAGGACCACCCCGCTCCAGGGACACCAGCGTGGTGGCCGGTCCCTCGTAGGAAACGTGCGCGGTCGGAGAGTCCGGAGCGCAGCGCATCCAGATATACCCCCAGGTGTATAAGGAGTTGAGGTATGAGTGAAACGAAGTCGAAGCCCCCGAAGAGTGTGAGCGGCGCACCACCCTCGATGCCGGGGGGCCCGATGGCGCGCCTGGGTTCAGCCATGGCGACACACGCCAAATGGGTGTTCGCCGTCTGGGTGATCGGACTGATCGCCCTGGGCGCGGCAGCCCCGAGTGTTTTCAGCTCCCTGGCCGGCGCCGGATGGCAGGCCGATGGTTCGGAATCGGTGCGGGTGCGCGAACTCGCCGAGCAACACTTCGGCGGCAACTCGTCGGCCGCAGTCCAGGTGGTGGTGCACTCGGATACGCTGCGAGTCGGCGATGCCCCGATGCGCGACACCGTGGCCGAGGCCACCACCATCTTCGCATCGGACCCTCGATTCGGTGCGGTCATCGCGCCGCAGGCGGGTATGTCGATCAGCCCCGACGGACACACCGGCATCATGATCGCCGGCGCGAATGCCTCCACCGACCACATGGTGAAGGCGGTCGATGACATCCAACACGAATTGGCCGCACTCTCGGGTGATGGCATCGAGGTGTATCCGACCGGATCCTCCGCTCTGTGGAGCGACTTCAACAAGGCCAACCACGATGCCATGATCAAAGCCGAAATGTTCTCGTGGCCGGTGACTTTGGCGATCATGGTGCTCGCCTTCGGCTCCCTCGTCGCTGCCGGATTGCCGCTACTGCTGACCCTCGCCGGGCTGGTGGCCTCGGCGGGTGGCCTCGTGCTCGTCAACGAGGTCACCCCGATCTCGGTGTGGGCGATGAACTTCGCGATGATGTTCGCCCTAGCCCTCGGCATCGACTACGCCCTGTTCATCGTGGCTCGCTTCCGAGATGCGCTGAGCAAGAACGCGGACAGGCGGGCCGCGGTGGCCGAGACCATGGACACTGCGGGCAAGGCGATCGCGCTCTCCGCGATCACAGTGCTGGTGAGCCTGTCCGCCGTGCTACTCGTGCCCGCCCCCGCCGTGCGCACGATGGCCGTGGGCATCATGCTCGCCGTGTTCTTCGTCCTCGCCGCCTCTATGACCCTGCTCCCCGCGGTGCTGGCGAAGCTCGGCGGCAAGGTCAATGCCGGCGCGCTGCCCTTCGCCCGGCGTCAGCAGCACCGCTCCCCGAAGTTCGAGGCGTGGGGCAATCTGCTGCACAAGCACCCGTGGCCCTTCGCGATCGGCGCGCTGCTGGTGTTGGTGACTCTGGCCATGCCGGTTCTCGGGCTGAAGGTAGCCATGCCGTCGATCGAGGTGGTCCCGGAAGGGGCAGCGGTCCGCCAGGGTTACGAACTCGTCCAGGCCCAGATGGGTGAGGGCGCACCCGGCATGCTGCAGATCATCGCTCCTTCGGTCGATGCCGACGAGGCCGCAACCGTCGCCGCGGGCACCGAGGGAATCACCATGGTCATCCCCCCGCAGCCCGCCATGGACGGCGCCGACTACGTCATGCTGCAAGCCATCCCGGACGTCGACCCCTCGGACGCGAAGATGGGCGCCATTTTGTCGCAGCTGCGCACCGGTCTGCCCGACAGTGCGCTGGTCGGCGGCGCGCCTGCGGAGAACCTCGATCTACAGCAGGCGCTCGACGACTACCTGCCGGTGATCGTCGGAGTCATCCTCGTTCTCGGATTCGTGCTGCTGCTCGTGGCTCTGCGGGCGCCGCTTATCGCGCTCGTCGGCACTCTGGTGAGCCTGCTCTCGACCGCGGCGGCGTTCGGTGTCGCGAAGCTGATCTTCCAGGACGGTGTCGGCGCGGGTCTGCTCGGATTCGACCCGCAGGGGTTCCTCGACGGCTGGGGACCGGTGTTCTTCTTCGCGATGATCTTCGCGATCGCGATGGACTACACGGTCTTCCTGCTCGCGACCGCCAAAGAACACTACGAGACGTCCGGCGATCCGGATGTCGCGCACATCATGGGACTCGCGCATTCCGGGCGGGTGATCCTCGCGGCGGCGGCGGTGATGGTGGCCGTATTCTTCACCTTCGCCCTGTCGGAGCCCCTGCCGCCGAAGGAGATGGGCATCATCCTCGGTGTCGCGGTGCTGCTGGACGCATTGTTGGTGCGACTGATCCTGCTGCCGGTGGCCCTGAGCCTGACCGGGCACGCCGCCTGGTGGTCCCCGGCATGGCTCCGTAAGGCGCTGCCGCGCGTCAATTTCTCGCACGGCTGATTCACCGGATCTGTCCGAACCCGGAATCACAGGGGCATATGCATGGATTACGACACAGCTACCGCGAATACCCCCGGGTATAGGTGCACCAACCCGGCAACGAACCTCGCAGGAAACCGTGGGAGCGTCGGTCGGACACGAACGAGAGATGGGAAAGAATGAGAACACAGCTACCCCGCCACAATGGTTGGAGCATCGAGAGAATCGTCCCTTTGCTGGGCGGCTCGGTGGTACTCACGAGCCTGGCACTGAGCCGCGCGCATTCACCACGCTGGCTTGGTCTTACCGGATTCGCGGGCGCCAACCTCGCCCTCTACGGGACCGTCGGCTGGTGTCCGATGAGCCTGGTTCTGGGACGTTTGGGAATTCCCCGGCTCGCCGACGAATCCGTGCAGGCCACCGTGAAGGCGGAGCCCGGCAGACCGCGATCGACACACTGAGCACCCGGAACTGAGACTTCGGATGGCACGAAGCTCGGTATGACCATACGAGATGGGAGGAGGAAGGGATGACCGTTCTGCTCTCCCTCCTCCTGGGCGCCGTCATCGGAACCCTCCTCGGCCTGCTCGGGGGCGGCGGGTCGATCCTCGCCGTTCCCGCCCTGGTCTACGGCCTCGCGATTCCGCTGCAAGAAGCAGTTCCGATGTCGCTGATGGTGGTCGGCATCGCGTCGCTGTTCGGCGCTCTCCCCAAAATTCGTGCCGAACTGGTCCAATGGGGCGTTGCGGGGATGTTCGCCGTCACCGGGCTCCTGGCCGCGTTCGCCGGAAGCGCGGTGAATCGACTCCTCCCGGAGGCAGCGACCCTCGCCGGATTCGCCATCGTGATGATCGCAGCGGGTGTCCGGATGCTGTCGAGCACCGAAGGCACCGGTACCGCCTGTCGCGTGGAGGGTTTCGGCATCAACTGGCGCCGATGCACCGCCAGGTCCATCCCGGCCGGTCTCGGCGTCGGCTTTCTCACCGGACTTTTCGGCGTCGGCGGCGGCTTTCTCATCATCCCGGCCCTCGTCCTGCTGCTCGGCATCGAAATGTCCGTCGCGGTCGGCACCTCACTCGTGATCGTGACCGCCAATTCCGGGTCCGGTCTCCTCGCATATCTCGGCGATCTCGGTCTCGACTGGCGAATCGCCGTGGCTTTCACGGCAACTGCTATCGGCGGATCGCTCGTCGCGGGCCGATACGGGAGGAGCGTCGACACGCGCCGACTACAGAAGTGGTTCGCCTACCTGATCTTCGCGGTGGCAACTTTTGTGCTGTTCGATGTGGTATTCCTTCATTGAGCACGCATCCCGATCCGGACCTAGCTCGACGTCGTCATCTTCGATGCAGACTTCGACGCAGCGAGCGCCGCTGTCGGAGCCGGACGATCGACGCCACCGTCCGGTCGAGCCGGTGTTGCGCAGCGCTTGCGCGACCTGTCCAGCGAGGTCACCGGGCGCCACCGGAGTGCCGTCGGCGAGGCGCGCGACCTGACCGCTGACGTGCACTTGCCGCGATCCGGTGCCCACAGCCACATGATGGTAAGGAGTCGGCTGCGACATCCCCTCGGGCGTGAAGTGCTCGACAGTCATGATCCGACCGTCCTGCGTGCTGCCGGCGTGGGCAGCCGAGCACATGCCCGCCATCGACCGTGCCCGCGATACCTGTGACGCACGCGAGGACGCCGCAGCATCGGGCGCATGACATCACCGTTGTGTGCCACCCGCGACCCGGGATCGCAGTCGCCGAGCCCGCACACCCCGGCCCCGGCACGTAGGGCGTCGACGATGTTGTCGAGGCGACCAGCCGGCCCGACGCCGTGCGTACCGGTCGGGACTACCACCGTCCGGCATCGGGGGCCGATGACACCTGCCGCCCGCGCCGAGGGCCTGCGCAGTCGCCCGGTAGCCCGTTGACGCGCAGAGGTCCGCACCCTTGATT
>NZ_BAFS01000420.1 GCF_000308415.1 Nocardia asiatica NBRC 100129
CGACAACACCGAAACACCCACCCAATGAGCAGCGAACTGAAACTGATCACAGCACTCATCACCGACATCGACTGGGAAACCCTGCTCGACACCGACCCCGACCCCGACGCCGACGACTACGTCACCGTGCACACACAACCGGTCTCCCACCACGGCTGGTATTCGCAGGTGCAAGTGATCACCCGAGGCCCCTCCGGCCAGCACTACCGCTGGATCTACGGCGAACCCGACGACGAAGAACGAGACCGCATACCACCAACCAAACTCGAACCGTTTCGGGTCACCCCCGTCCACCCCGTCGACGAACCCGCCACCACCCGCACATGGGTACCCGACCAGCAGTGACCCGGCCGCGCCCACCGGCAGCGCCGAACACCACCAGCCCCGCCCAGGCCGTCACGCCACCACTGCCGGAAACCAGTCAGGAGAACCCCAGAATGCCGCGACTGATGTCGATAGCACTCCCCGAAGATGCCGTGCGCCAACGCCGAAAGACCGTGACACGCCGCCTCGGCTGGCGACACCTGCGCGTCGGCGACCAACTCACCCTCTGCCGCAAGGTCATGGGCCGCCGCGGCGGCGAACCCCTCGTACGCATCACCACCGTCGAAATCCTCGACATCCGCCGCGAACCCCTCCACACCATCACCCCCGACGACGTAACCGCCGAAGGCTTCCCCGACTACACCCCCCAGCAGTTCATCGACTTCTTCTGCCGCACCCACCACCCCTGCACCCCCGACACCGAAATCACCCGCATCCACTGGCGCTACCTCGACCCACCACAACCCAACCCCACCACCGCGGCCCAGCTTGACTGAATAACGTCTAGCCTGAATTCAGACCAGCTGGCAGACTGGGGGCATGGACATCGACACCGAGCTGAAGAACTATCTCGGCGAAAAGCGCAAACTGATCGAGACGATGACGGACGCATTCCGGCACGGCACCCCGGCCAACGAAATCGCACGCCGTGTCGCACCAGCATTCGGCCGTGACATGGTCAAGCAGTACCTCGGCAACGTCGGGATGGCCGACGACGCACGCGATGCGCTCACCCGCGCGGACCTCGCCTCCGCAGTCGGGGTCTCGGTCTCCGGCATCGACGCACCCCGGCAGGTGACCCTGGCCGCCACCGCCGACCCCACCGAAATTCCCGACTACCCGAGCCTGCCGGAACGCCTCCGCACAGCGCTGCACCCCTACCACCTCACGCTCGATCTACCGCTCGGCAAAGACCACGACCACCCCACCGACGCCACCGACCTCGACACGACCATCGACCAACTGCTGCTCGAGGGCGAACCCGTCCGCCTGGTCAGAACCAAGCCCCTCACCACCCGACCTCGAGGAGAAAACCGATGACCGACGACGACACCTCAACACCAAACAAATCCCACACCCGCACCGGCGACCAACCGCTCGACCACGTGGCGCGCGCACCCCGCCATCGCGCGACAACCAGCTCACCGAATGTTGGCGCACTATTCATATGATTTAAGGAACTGCAGGACTCCGCCCACCGGCGCGCAACGGACCCCCTAAGGAGATTCGCATGGGCTACTACATCCAGTACGACGGAGTGGTCACAATTCACCCGCCGCTGAACCTCGATGAGATCGCCTACTTGGGAGAATTCTCCTACATCGAGCACGGCTCGGACAAACCAGACGTCTACTGCATGTTTCGGCCGAACGAGGATGGCGATGGCATCGCATGGAGTGGTGATGAGAACTTTTACAATGGGGAGCAGTGGCTGCGCTACCTAATCGATCATTTCCTCAAGCCTGGCGCTCAAGCCGCGGGCACACCCGGTTTCGAGCGGTTCACCTTCGACCACATCCTCAACGGAATTTTGAAGGTGACACTTCCAGAGGATGACGCCCATACCAAACTCATCATCGTCCGCGACAACCTCGTCACTGAGCACGACCCAATTCAAGACTTCATCAACAGCCTCAGCAGCCCAGGGCACTCCGCAGCTGTCAGCGGCCACCTGCCCCATGAACACAGCATCGAACCCACGCACCAACCGGACATCACAGCCGAACCATACGACAGCGCGGGACGCGACACACAGAGTGCCGATCCCACACAAGGCCCGTTCTGACCAGTGGCACGGGACTTCAAGGGACTATGGCGAATTTGTGGCCGCGGCAGCCAACTCCTCGCCGAGACCCGGGACGCGGCCAGGGTTAGCCTGCAGATCCCCGACCTGGCAGGCCAATACATGCACCAGTTCAGGTACATCGAAAGCCAGGGGCCCACATAGGCGGCGCACGAATGTCAGACCCAATCCATACGCTATCTGAGTGACGAATTCGAAGGGCCCGTTCGAGGCGACCCGCATGGCGATCGAAGCGCTTACCGCTCACATGGTCGATGGCGAGAACGGCACGGGCCTCTCGTTCAATATCGAGCGGCTCCTTGAGTTGATCTCCGCAAACCAGACCGAGCACGACCTTATAGACCTCGTGATGGGCTACCAGAACCTCGCGGTGATCACAATGGCATTCTTCGAGCAACAGACCGGAACACCCCGCCGCGAACTTCTGCAACAGATCGCGGCCTGGCTTGCCCGTTGGGAATCTGAAAGCTGAGCCGCGCGACACCTTCTGTCCGTGGCGGCCCGGGCACCGTCGTGTCTTGTTGGTTGCCGCACCCATGCGGAGGCTGCCAGGAAGTGGCGGGATCGCGTCGAAACCCCCATAAGGAGGTAACCCGATGGACAGCGAGAGCGGTTCGGTGACAGCTACTTTCGACGACAACGGCCGCCGGGCCGACACCATGGGCATGCTCCTGGACGGTCGTGTAGCACTGTCTCCGTCATTGCCTTCGCCGTGGTGCTGGAAGCTTCTGGGTGGCTATCCGGGCTGGGCTGATCTGGCGATACAGCACCTCGAGGAATTCCGTGGCGCGACATGCTTACGCCGACTACCCAGCAGGTCCACGACGAGGGCGCCGACGATTTCGTCATGGTAGAACTCACCGCCGCCGGTCTAACGCAATGGGAACGGTGGATGACAGAACACAGGTCATGGATGGCACAGCACACGTCGCGCAGGAGCACGCCCACCGCCGTCGATCTCAACGGAAACCGTTGACCCGGGACTACACCCCGACGTCCGGCCCCGCCGCGGCGGCGACGCCGTCAGCGGAGCCCAGCGCTGGCACAGCGGCCACTCAACGACACAACACCGCACGCGTAACGTTTGCCTCGGCGGCGGGAGACGCCCTGGTCGGGGAAGAGCCTGTCGTAGTCGTCGTAGGGACGGGGGCCAACCGGGTAATGCCGCGCCGGAGCCGGACAACCACTACGACTCCACCCGCCACGCATCCCGCCGCCACACCCACATGCCCACACGCCACGCACAGCGTCACCCATGTCGGACCCCGCCGACACAATCACGCTATATCCGCAGCCCCGAGACCAACTCACCGACAGAAGGATTCGATGATCACCAACCACCCCGCCGACCCCACCCTCGTCACCATCCTCATCACAGCCTTCATCGTGTTCCTCATCGCAGGCTCCATCGGCGCCGTCCTCGACACCATCTCCCGCCGCGCCTACGCCGACGCCGACACACACTTCATCGGCGACTGGCAACCCACCACCGAATACTTCACCTCTAAAGCCCGCGGCGACCGCTACGACCGCTACTCGACCCCGCCGTTCATCATCACCCTCGCCGCCCTCCTCACCTGCCTCATCACCGGCGCCCTACTCGCCAACCAAACCATCGACATCAACCTCCTCCCAGGCCCCCCAACCACCACCCAACCCACACCCCGACACCACTGACACCAACCCGCTCAAGCCGCCCGCCCCGCTCCCGAGCCACGAACACACCCATTCAGTGCTTATCAGAGGAAATCCCGCCCATGCAGGTTCCCGACTACGTTTTCAACCCCGCCGCCGGAACTCCCCAACGAGCACAAGTCCTACAGGCCGTAGCAATCACCCTCGGGGAAACCATGATCGCCATACTGCAACCGGCCACGCTCACCGCCCTGAACGCCGACACCGGCAGCATCATCTCCCACGACTTCGTCGAAACCGCCCTCCACAACCGCGGCAGCCGCCCGCTCACAGAGACCTCGGACCTGACCGGCCCACCCGACACCCGCTGGCACGCCACACTGACCGGCAGCGACCTCACCATCACCACACCCGATGACGCCGACCTCTACTCCGGCACACTCAACGCCTCCCCCACCTGGCGCGCCGCCGCGGCAGCCACCTGCCGCACCCGCGGTGGGATCGTCGTTCTCACCGGCCCCATGTCCACCACCGCCGACATCACCAACACCCTCGCCAGCGGACGCGCCAGTTGGATCCGCGTGCCCCTCAGGATGCGCTGACCGACGGAGAAGTTCCGGTGCCCTGCGCCATGGCGCAGGGTTGCACGGCCGACCACCGCCGCGGCACCAGGCGGTTGATCAAGGAGATGCCCGGTTACCGCGATCTCACTTTGACCTGCGAATACGACAGGTCCCCGCACGAGATGGCGGTGGCCGACTCCACAGGCAACTGCCGCACTGCACGATGCACCACGCCATTCGCGGCACACGACTACTCGCCGGTTGAACAGGCGGTGAAGGACTCCGGACAACAGCGGCCGCCCTCGGCGCAGCCAGTCCCGAACGACCCTCGCAGCTCTCGACCAGCCCAGTCCACCAAAAAGAGCCCTGGCCAGAGCAATTCGAATCGCATCGCCACCGCGCCGGTAGGATGGCGGGTATGCAGGTCGGGCGACGAAGTAGAACCGCACTGGCCGTAGCACACGCGAGGGCATACCACCAGATTGCTGACGAGCCGAGGATCTTCACCGATCCTCTCGCCCTGCGAATCCTGGGCGAACCCGTACTCTCGGCAAGCGATTTCGACCATGGCCTCGATCAGAATCTGGTCCGTCACCGGCGGCTGTTCATTGCAGCACGCAGCCGATGCGCAGACGACACCGTCGCGGCCACGATCGCGCGCGGGACCCGCCAGGTCGTGATTCTGGGTGCCGGCCTCGACACCACCGCCTACCGGAACACGAGTGCGGACGTGCGGTTCTTCGAGGTCGATCACCCCGTCACCCAGGAGTGGAAGCGGCACCGACTGTCCGAAGCCGGGATCCCGATCCCGGCCTCGCTGGCCTTCGTCCCCATCGATTTCGAGCAGTCGACGCTGGCGGCAGGGTTGGCCGACGCGGGCCTCGACCGCACCCGCAGCGCGCTGTTCGTTTGGCTCGGCGTTGCCGCCTACCTGACCAGGACATCGGTTTACGACACTCTCCGGTACATCGCCGGCCACAGCGCAACCTCGGAGGTGGTTTTCGACTACTTCTACCCGCTCGCCTCAACCCCGCATGATCCCACCGCCGCACAACTACAGGCACGCGCTGATCGGGTTGCTGCGGCAGGCGAACCATGGCTTAGTTTCTTCACCGCGCCCGAAATCCGAAAGGTGTTGCAGTCCCTCGGCTACCCCCGAGTCGAAGACCGATCCGCAGCAAAACTGTTGGAAACTTACGGCATTCGGCCTGCTGTTCACCCGACAAGTGCGGGACCGCACCTGGTTTACGCAAGTACCACGTAAACGCCGCCCTGACTCGTTGACGGGAGCCCGAGAACCCCGCCCATCGCGCCGCACAACGCTCACATGTTTTCGCGACGCCCGTGAGGACTTCCCAGGCACCCGAGGCGCCGCGCACACCCATGCCGCTATGACGTGCTGCTGCGGCGGGGCGCCTAATCCATGGTATGCGGCGCTGCCGGTGCGCCAGGTGTGGCTGTCTCGGTGGAACGGTCGTCCCCGGACGGTGTCGCTTCACCGAGCACCGCTTCGCGGATCGCCGACCAGCCCGATTCCTTCCACCACCGGAACAGGTCGATAGTGCCGACGACCTTCACGGTGAGCGCGCCTTCACGATCTCCGGCGGCTGTACACCTGACGGTCACGCTCATGCGGGGCGGTCTTCCTCTGGTGATTGACGATCGACGTCCCACCGGTGACCGGCGGCCGCGACCGACGTCCCCACCTCCCAGTTTCGCTCCTTTCAGCCGCGGACCATGTGCGGGAGTGTGCGACCTGGCGTTTCTTTCCGATCTCAATACTGGATGGCGGTGCCTGCTTGCACGATGCCCAGCTCGATCATCATTTCGGAGGGCTTGGTTTCGATCACGGCGAATCCCTTGTTGGCTGGTCGTGTCGACCGGACTCACACACCGGCGAGTTCAGGCAACAGATGCGCAATATCGGCGCGTAGGCGGCCGGGATCCGTGTAGTGGTAGGCGGATCCGCCCCAGGCGCGGAAGATCTGGCAGGTGTCGGCGCAGTCGTCGATGAGGACGGCGTCGGCCGGGGTAAGGCCGTAGCGCTCCAGGGTCGGGCCGAAGAACCGGTCCGGTGACTCCTTCTTCAACGACCCGACCGACGAGGAGACGATCAGCTCGTCGATCCGGAGTTCGCCGGTCAGCACGCGGGGTGCGGCGTGGACAAAGCATTCCATGTTGTCGCTGGCGACGGCGAGAAACGCACGGTCGCGCAAGGCGCGGACGATGTCGGCCATGGCCGGGTTTATCTTCGCGTTGCGGCAGTCCCGCAACAGCTCTCGCAATAGGTAGTCGTCGTTGTACCCGCGCGGCAGGCTGAGGTTCAGGGTTTCGATGACCTGTTCGTCGGTGACCTGGCCGCGCATCCACGCGCCGACGAACTCCTTGCGTCCGCGGAACAGGTCTTCCAGCGCGGCGTTCAAACGTCGGGCCAGGGGATGACGTTCGTTGCCGAGGATCGAGTCCCAGAACTGGGCGGTGGACAGGGTGTTGTACCAGTCGAAGAACACGAAGGTCGGGAAGATCGGAAGCACACACTGGCCTGCGGTGTTGGCGCGGTTGGTCATTCGGCCTCCCTGGTTCGCAGCTGGATCGGTGCGCGACCATGCAGGATGTTCCAGCACAGCAGGACGACACCGCGCACGCCGCCAGCCCAGCAACTGGCGGCAGCGACGGGGTAGAAGGCAAGTCCGACGGCGGTGTGATGGCGACTGGGCCGGAAGTCGCTGGGAAAGTCCAGGCAATGCAGATCGGTGAGCATCCGGATCAGCGGCCCGTACAGCGCCAACAGCCATCCGGTGGTCGCCACGGCACGCTGATGGGGTCTGAGCACGGCCAGGGCGAGGGCCTGCGCTGGCAGACCGAATGCCCATTTCAGGCCGCCGTAGGTTCCCTGGGCGGCGATGAGACGGCCACGGCGGGTGCGGGCGTATTCGGCGCTGCACAACGGGCCCCGGATCCACGTGGACCGCTGCCGCTGCAACTCCCGCGCCGACCGCGGCGCGTCGCCGCATTCCAGCGTGGAGAACGGGTGGATGTTGAGGCCGACTTCGCGGATCGTGACACCGAGCGCGGCATCCTCGAGGCCGTAGCGGGGATGCGGCAATCCGCCGAGCTGGCGGTAGATGTTGGCGGCGATGAGCAGGCCGTGGCCTACCGCGTGCTGATACCAGATCGACTGCACCCAGCGGGCAGCCAGCGCAGCTGGCCGGATCCGGCGAGGTAGCGGAAGATCTCGTGCTCGAAACTCCAGCGGGACTGGTAGAACGCTTCCGCGGTCGCGACCGGACCGAGGTCGTGCAGGTTGCCGAAGAACACACTGGATTGCTGGGCAACCGTGACACCGGCGGCGGCGAGTTCGACGATTTCGGCGCACCCGTGCGGGGAAAGCCGCGAATCGATGTTGGCGACGTAGAGGTAGTCCGGCGGCGCCGGACGACTGGTCAGCACGTCCAGGGCCCAACCGAGCTGTTCACCGTAGGTGCGGTTCACCCGCGGGTAGTGCAGCGCTTCGGCCCGACGGCCAGCGACCGCGCGGTGGAAGCTGGCGGTGGCGGCCACGGCGTCCCAGCTGTGCGGACCGGCGGGGTGTTCGTTGCGTTCGCGGTCGGTGGTGACCACGCACAGGCGCAGGTCAGGATAGTCGCCGAGAAGTTTGCACCAGTGGTCCACGCAATCGGCTGCACGGTCCGCTTCATGGAGCATCGGCACGACGATCACGATAGCGCGCCCACCCGCGACCCGCCCAGGCTCCGTTCCGACCTTCACCCGCCGCTGGTCGGCGAGCCGTCGTAGGCCGCCGAGGGCGGTGTGTACGCACCATGTGCTCCACGCGCCGTTGACCAGCATCAGCGCGGCGACGGTCCAGCGGGCGCGGTCAGAACACCTCACGGACGCACTCGCAGGCATCGGCGACGACCTCGGTCAGCGGCTGGTCGGAGTCGATGACCAGCACCCGGGCGCCGCAGGCGGTGAGGACCTGCCGGTAGGCGCCGATCAGCGTGGACAGGAACTCATAGGTGCGCAGCCGAGTGTCGATGGTGCGAGCCAGCCGGTGGTGCCGTTCGACCGCGGTGGATGCCGACACCGCGAAGAACACCACTACCGGCGGGATCGGCCGCTCGCACACTGGCCCTGGCGCCTCATCGGCGGTGTCGGGGTCGCCAGGCAGGCCGAAAGCGGCGTGCAGAGCGAGCCGGTAGGCGGCGATGGACAGGTAGCAGCGGTCGAAAACCACTGTCGTGCTGTCGGATTCGTCGGCCAGTTTCCATCGGCGGTCGTCCAGATCCCGGTACATCGCAACCCGGTGGTGCTGGTCGGCGGCCGAGTCCGACAATTGCGCGACTCGCACCCGTTCGGCCGGGGTAAGCATCTCGTGATAGTCCGGCACCACTCTCATCCCGGGATGACGGCGGGCCAGTCCTGTCGCTGCGGTGGACTTTCCCGCGAAAGGGATCCCCTCGAAGGCGATCACACGCTGCCCGTTGTCAGTCATGACGTCCTCAATTCCTGGCAGATGCGGTGGGAGAGCGTGTCGGGGGTGTCGTCGGAGATAAGCAGGAACCGGGGCCGCAACTGCTGCCCGGTGTCGATGCCCGGGTCGGTGGTGGCCAGGTGCGCGTACAAGCCGAACCGCTGGTTCAGCGCGAGCGTCGTGCTGTTGTAGCAGCCGTACGGGAATACGAACTCCTGGCACGCCCCGGTCAACCCGTCGAGATGGTCTTTCGCCTCCACCAGCTGAAACAGCGCTTCGTTCTCCGTGGCCGGCTCGTGCTGTTCGGCACCGGCCCGATCTCGGTACCGGCCGCCCAACGGAGTCGCCAGCAGCACCCCGTGCGGCTCGTAGCTGGCCAGGCGGGTGTGGGAGAACCCGTGCGCGGCGATGCGCACCCCGGCCGCCGCCGCGGCGCGCAGGTCGGTTGTGGTGCCGGTATCGCTGCGACCGATCGAGGTGACCGGCACGGCGGCAACGACTTCGGCAAACTCGGTCACCTCCAGTCGCGGCAGCACCACGTCGAACAGTGACCGGTGGTTGTCGTCGAAGTACAGCCGCACCCACCGGGCCAGGCCCAGATCGCGGCACCAGCCGACGATCTCGTGCAACCGGTCGACGGTGGTGTCGAACCGGCTCCACAGGGCGGCGGTGGTGGGGGCGACGTCGTGGAAGACGAGGTTCACGAAGCCGCCGGTGTACGCCAGCTGCTCGGGCAGGGCGACGATGTACTGGTCAGTCGATGTCATGGGCCAGAAACTCCGTGAAGAACCGGCGGTGCGCAGCCGTGAGGTGGCTGTCGCGGTCATGTTGGTTGTGGTGGGCCGGGTTGTGCTCGACATGCACCGCCGGCACGGTGACCTGCGGAACGACCGGCACCCCGCGGGCGATGAGCCGGGCAACGAGACTGGTCTCGGTGAACCCGTACCGAGAGAAGGATTCGTCGAAACCGCCGACGGCGATCGCGGCATCGGCGGGGACGGCGAAGCAGCCGCCCAGGACCATGTTCGCCAGCAGCCAAGGCCCGATACTCCCGTGCCAGCGACGAAAGTAGTCGGTGCCGCTGACCAGGTCGAACCGGTGCCCGACGTACAACCAGTCGCCAGGGTCGGCGACCCAGGACGGCTGGAACCGGCACGACCACCTCCAATCCGCGCCCACCGACGCCGCCGCAATCACCCTCTCCGGAACGAACTCGTGCGGCTTCCTGATCGGCGGGGTCAGCGCTCAGGGCGAAGTTCTCGGCTACGGTCCTGCCCGTAGCCGTGACCGCGTTGTACTCGCGGTGTACTGCCGTCGGGCTCGCGCTCCACTGCGGCGGACGGCGGCTCCGCCTGGCCAGCTCCCAACAGCTCGACGATATGGCTGGGCACGCCCTGCTGCTGCAGCCCGCGTAGAGCGGCTTGCCGTTCCTTGTCCGCCTCGCGTACTTGCTCCGCTGCGCTTTGCTGCGCCTCGCGAAGTTTCGCTTGCCGCTCTACCTCCGCCTCGATGGCGGCCAAGCGCTCTTTCGTATCCGCGTCCCGGCTGTCCTGAACAAACCGCATGCCGATCAGCCATTGCTGCGCCTCCTCACGCGGCAGGCCGTCGGCCACGTCTCGCTCGACGACGTCCTTGAACAGCTTTGTCTCCACGTCTCGAACGGCGCCGAGGCTGTTCGACAAGGCGAGATGCCGCTTCTCCAGCTCGGGAAGGTCCAGGGGCTTCCCTTCGATCTTGTCTTGCTCGATCGCGGCCTGTAGGGCTGCCGACTGCTCGCCGAGCGCTTCACGCTCCCTGTCGAGTAGTTCGTGGGTGACCGCGTTCACCGCCATCGTGCGATCACCATCGCGGTTCCTCGCGATGTGTTCCAGGTATTGCTCGACCTCCTTGGATGCCTGGAATCGCAGGTTCAGCGCCTGCCGGTCCTCTTTCGCTCGCTCCAGGTCGATCTTCAACTCAGCCGCACCCATATCCCGAAGCGCGTTCTCTATGAGCCGCAGTTGCTCGACGCCGACCTCCCGCCCTTCCTCCTTCGCTCGCTGAAGATCGAGCAGGTAGTCTTTCGCCAGCTGCTCGACACGGTGTGGATCAGTCTCTCGGGCGGGGAGTTTCGCGAGGTTGTCCTGAAGGCGTTGCGCTCGGTCCTTCTGGTGCTGCCGCGCGCCCGCTTCCATGATCTTCGCGAAGACCTTCTCGTTGGCCTTCAGGACGAAGAAGCGATCCGGGAATTCCTTCTTCATCTGCGCCATCAACGTTTGCGCTTCGCGCGAGATGTCGTCTTCGCGAGCTTCCCGCATGAAATACCGGACTACTTCACCGCGGCTGAGCTTTTCGCGGTAGGCGAGCAGTTGATTGACATCGCGTTCTTTGCCTATCCGACCGGACTTCGCCTCGATGTTCTGAGCGGGCTGGCCGGGAGTCGCAGGCAGGTAGCGGTCCACCCTGATCTGCGTGCCATCCGAGGCGGTGTAGGGGACCTCCGCCTGGTAACCCTTCTCCCGCAGCCCGTAGATGGCATCCAGGCCCCTTTCGAACATCCGGCCGTGCTCGGCCGGAATGAGTCGGGCAGCTACCGCCTGCTCCCAGCCCACAGGGTCTCTCGGGATCGCTCTCGCGGTCTCGCCGGCCCCTATTTTCCCGCGGGCATACCGGAGATACTGCTCCCACTCCGATTCGCTCAGCCCCCCCGGCCTATCGTCATCCCCCATGGCGTCCTTCTATACGTCAGGCCCTTGTGTGCGCCCCAAAAGCCGGTCCAGTTCCAATTTCTGCCACGCCTCGAGGTCGGGCTTGCCAGCCGATACCCAGTCGGCGTGCTCGCTTCTGGCCTTGCCGTAGGCCCAGGCCATTTCGCCATCCGGGTCCACGGTCATCCGCTTCGTCGTCTTCGTGAACGCGCCGTTCAGCTGGTCGATCGGGTCCAGGTAGAGCCGCTGGAACGGCAGCATCAGCACCGGCCACATCGCCTCCCCTGGATGGTTCTCGGGTACGTTGCGCCACTGCGCATCGAGCGTGCGGCAATACACCTCTCCGAGGTAGCGGCGGTAGCGGTCGAGCACTTCGGGATCGGCGAACGATCTCGACTTGGGCGCGTCGCCGAATCGAGCACGCATGTTCGTGCCCAACACCTTCAGCCCTTCACGGCTCCACCGGTCGCTGAGCGCGCCGATCTCGGGGGCGTCATCGGCGAAGAACGTCGCCAGCGCGGATTCGGCGTCCGCGAGCCACGCAAGGAACTCCGGCGCGTGCTGCTGCTGGTCTGCCTTCTTGTAAATTCCACCCATGACCAACCCCTCTCGTCGATGTCGAACACGCAGTGTGGCAGACCGTCGGCGACCAGTCGCGGAAGCTGCGCCGTCACGCCCAATCTGGTCCGCGAAAGTCCCCGGAGCAGCGGAATTGCGGCCCCGGGGACTCCCTTCTCCGTCCGCCCATGGCTGAGTAGAGCCCGCCTGAAAAAACTCCGACTCAGCAGAGGTGTCGGCGCACGGATGCCTGTAACGGTCAGGCGGTCATCCGCTGGTCCGCATGTGCTCCCTCACTCGAGTCTTGAGCGCGGCGACATCCTGCGCGGTCGGCGGGTTACCAGGCACGCACGCATCGCCGTCGGCGATGATCCCCTCGGCGCGCATCTGCTCCACCAATGCGGCGTACTCGGCCGCGGTGGGCAGGTGGTGTTCATGCCACAGGATCTTGCCCATCACCCCATCGGCAGCCATCGGCGGTGGCGGACCGCCCGCCATCAACTTTTCAGCCAGCCCCGGCGAATGCGAGCGCGCCGATGCCAACTGTCCGTAGTACGACTGCTGCGGGGTGACGTCGTCATCCCAACCCAGCTCATCCGACAAACCCACTGCTTTCCTCTCTTTTCGCTGATCTCCTGTGTATGTGACTGTCGAGCCCTGGCAACGCCAGAGCCGGCCCGGCTTGCGGGCGACCACGCCGACGCCCCCGGTCTGTGGCGAGGGCACCAGGTGTTGGAGCGGATGCTGAACGGGTCGCGGCGCGCGGCCGCCGGGAAGTGTTCGGCGGCCAGACCACAGCTGCTCAGTTCGCGATCACGGGCTTTCGGTATGACCGTCGATATTCAAAGGCGCCGACGGAGCGAATGTCACCGGCAGTTTCTTCAGCGCTCTATGGAATGGCCCGGGTCGCCATTCCAGTGCGTCGACCGGCACGGCCAGACGCATGTCCGGCAGGGCATCAAGGAGCTGGTCGATGCCGACTTGTGCTATCAGATAGGCCACCCGATCTGCTGGGCAGGCGTGCGGCCCGACGCCGAACGCGAGATGCGAACGGTTTCCGACCCGGTCGTCGCTGAGGATTGCGGGATCGGTGTTACATGCGGCGAGGCTGATTACGACAGGTTGGTGTGCTGGCAGCCAGGTGTTGTCGACCAGGATCGCCCGGGATGGATACGTGACGCAGAAGTTCGCCATCGGAGGGTTGTCGAACAACACCTTGTCGAGCGCGTCGCGAGTGGCGAGACTACCGCCGAGGATGTCACCACCGAAGCGCTCATTGGTGAACATGAGCAGCAGAGTGTTGAGTATCAAGTTGCGAGTCGGTTCGATGCCGGCACCATAGAAGCTCATCAGCTGGCCCAGCATCTCCGCCTCATCGAGGTTCTCGCGATGGTGCGCCAGGCGGGACGCAATATCATCCCCGGGCTGGGCGAGCTTGAGTTCGCTCAGCTGCCGCAAGGCTGCAGCGATCCGGGCCGTACCAGCGGCCGCGTCGGCGCCAGCGTTGAATCGCATAGCCGTTCCCTCCGCGACTTGCTGCCCAATGTCGGCCGGGCATCCGATGATCTGGTTGAGGGCCTCGAATACGAGCGGAAACGCATACTGAGAGGCCAAGTCGGCGCGACCGTCCCCGCACAGAGAGTTGATCAACGAGACCGCGATAGCTGCGACGGTGTCCTGCAAGCGGTGCAGATCGACTCCGCCGAGGCTGTCGACCGAGACGCTTCGAAGGCGCTGGTGGGCTGGTCCGTCGTAAAATCGTGCGGCTCGCCGCCAGCCCAGCATCGGTCGCACTGGCGAGTCCGGCGGGATGGTCGACTCCCACGTGCGCGGGTCGGCAGGAAAGTGGGCTGGGTCGTTGAAGATTCGCAGTGCCGTGGTGTAGCTGATCACTAATGTCGCCGGTACTCCCGGAGCGAGCTCGATCGGCACCAGCGGGCCGTACCGCGCGCGCATGTCTTCGTATGCCTTGTATGGGTCGGCAGCAAAGTGGCTGCTGTAGAGCGCGATTCGTTGTTCGTCAACGGCGCCTACGGGTGATCCGTGCCTGATCGGGCACTGTACGTTCTGTGTGGCGGGATGTTGTGCGGTCGTCGGGTTCATCATGACGTGACTCCAGGAGCGGTGAAGCGGGGGGAGCGGCAAGCGCGATGTGAAGGCCCGCGGTCGTCGGGAAGTGTCTGTTGCATCAGGGCCATTCCGACCATCACGACCAGTGACAGCACACGCGCGGCGAGCGCGTCGTCGTCACCGAGGCTCGCTGCGCTGCGCAACATGCGGGCGGAGTCGCCGTCGCCACGGGCTCGGGCGATGATCAGGCCCAACGCCCACAGCTGCGCAGGCGGAAGTCCCACGGACACCGGCGGGATGTGCGCGTACTGATCTGCTGGCGGGGCCTGCCGGAAGAGGCTATCGATCCAGAAGTCGCACGCTGTGAGGCCGTCGGTACGAGCTATCCTCGCTACGTCGCGGGCAACAGTGACTAGATCGCCGCGTGTAGCGCCGGTCAACGCTCCGCGAGCATGCGCCAGCCATGGCGGTTCGGCCGTCGATGGGGTTGGTTCGGTGTCGTTTCGGCCCGGTAGGACAGTCACTGTGTCACCTGCCCACAGGTTTGTGTAGGTGGGTCGGCATCAAACGCACAACCTCAGAAACAGAACGTGCCTTATAGCCGACACCGCCCAGCAGCAGACGTTCCTCGGTCAGCCGCGGGCGCAATGCGGGCCCCATCGGCCACCAGTCGTCGAGTTCGACCAGGCCGGGCTCGATCAGTTCCAGATCGCCGAAGTACGACGCGATCTGCTCGCGGGTGCGGTACCAGCCGGAGCCCAAGCCCATTTCGGTGAACCGCCGTTGCAGCTCGACGGCCATGTCGTGTGCCTCGCCGCCGTCGGCCGGGTCGTAGAAATGCGTGATCGCCACGTAGGAGCCCGCGGGCAGCGCGGCGACGTACCTGCGCATGATCCCGGCGGGATCGAGATCGTCGTCGACGTGATGCAGGATGCCGCACAGGATCAGCGCCAGCGGGCGGGTGAGATCGATGTGCTGGGTGACCTCCGAGTGCCGCAGCAAGGTGTCCGGTTCGGTCAGATCGCTGAGCACGAACCGGGTTTGGTCGTTACATTCGAGCAGCGCGCGGCCGTGGATG
Organism: Nocardia asiatica NBRC 100129; assembly: GCF_000308415.1. Classification (GTDB taxonomy): domain Bacteria; phylum Actinomycetota; class Actinomycetes; order Mycobacteriales; family Mycobacteriaceae; genus Nocardia; species Nocardia asiatica. Next base: position 15,194 of record NZ_BAFS01000420.1, read on the forward strand.
TTGCAGACGGGGTCGTTGTCGACGTAGACGACGCGCGCTTCCGGATTCTGCTGTTGTGCGACTTCGTGGGTGTTGACGGCCGTCGGCAGTCCTGCGCCGATGTCGAGGAATTGATCGATGCCCGCGGTCCCGGCCAGGTATCGCACCACGCGGTGCAGCCAGCGCCGGTTCATGCGGGCCACGTCGCTCTGGCGCGGCGCGACTTCGGCGACCTTGTCGCGCACATAGCGGTCGACTTCGTAGTTGTCCTTGCCACCGAGGGTGGCGTCGTAGACGCGGGCGATACTCGCGCGTGTCGTGTCCACGCCGACCGGTGCGCGGACACCGGTCTGGGGAGCGGGATCGGACATCGATACCTTTCTCGAGCAGGGCCTGAGGTGGCTTGTCAACCGTCTGCGTTGCCTGCGAATTAGCTTGGCGCACAGCGGATTAACCAGCGGACAAGGAATGAGATTGCAACACCTTCGGTATGCCGATCCAGTGCCGACTTGGGGAAAATGGGGATAAAGTTTCCTGCCTGAATCGAGTGAGTCCGAAGGGGGAGTCGATGAATGACGTCGAATGGACATCGAGTCGCATCGTGGCCTTGCGGACAGCGCTGCGGCTGAGCCAAGCAGAGTTCGCTCGTGTGCTGGGTGTGTCCAAACGAAGCGTGCGCCTGTGGGAAACCGGACAAACGAAGAGGCTGGTCGCCAGTAGTAGACGGCTGCTGCACGATGTGCTCGACGCTGCCGACGAGGGCGCGCGGAATCGCTTCTTCCACGCGTCCGACAGCCTCGTCGCGCCGCCAGAAGCCGCCGCGGCAGCATCTGATT
>NZ_BAFS01000419.1 GCF_000308415.1 Nocardia asiatica NBRC 100129
CTGGAACGCGAGTTCCGGCACTGCGTCGCCGAAGCACGGGAACGCGGGCAAACGGTGTTTCTGAGTTCACACATGCTCGGCGAGGTCGAGAACGCCGCGGGGCCTTCGAGGCTACATCCCGCAACTGGATTTTGATGGGCGTCATGATCGCCCAGCAGGATGCGCCGCCCGCGACACTGACGCTGACCGACTTCGATTTCTGGGTGTCGCCGTTTCTGGGGCCTGGCGGGCAGCAGATAGTAAACCCGACGAAGGAGCAGCAGGACCTGGCCACGTTGAATTACCTGTGCGCGGCCGACGGGGACTCGCTACCGCCACCGGCGAAGTTCGGGTGGAACTGGGTGCAGTCGCTGTCGGAGTCGGACGGAGTCATCGCGATCAACCGGAACACGTTCGGTAACTACTTCCGCCAGCAGGTGAAGGACTACGTGGCGAGCAACTGCATGAAGCCCGCGGTGAGCGTGTGGGAGTCCGGGTTTCTTGGGGACACGACCAATTGGCAATGGAGCCTGACCCCGGGGCAGGCCCCGAAGGTCACCCAGGGGACAAGCAACAGCGATCCCACCGTCCTCACCTTCCATTACGACGGCTCCGCCGCCGACGAGGCCCACTGGGCGGGTATCGCCGTGGCCGGGATGACATTGACAACGTCCTTCGATGCATCGGTCACGTTCCAGGGGAACACCATCACGATCAGCCAGCACCTGGTTGTCTACGTGGATATCTGGGCGACGCCGGGCTGGCCGTAAGGGTGAATTCTGAGACCACGTATCGGTGAATTTCGAGGTCACTCAGGGGCGATCCGGGGCAGCCGTATCGGTGAATTTTGAGGTCACTCCGGTGGGCGTGTCAGGTCGCCGGGCGTGTCAGAAAGGCGAGCCATAGTGGCGCCAGTGGGCGTCGCCTCGCATCGGACCGCGAGTCAGGCCGGTCGGCATGGCCGTCCAGGTGTTCAGCGCAGGATCTGTCGGGATGTCAATGTCCGGCAGTAGATGACGAATCCTGTTGTCAGCAGGAGCACGCCGAGATCGAACATCGCCAGGCGTGGTCCGAGGATCTGCCAGCGGGCACGAAAACCGAAGGTCAGGATGTCGAGGATCACTTGGCTCGCCAGTGCGGTGATCGCGACTGGCAGAACCCACCGGCTGCGCAGTAGCAGCAGGAGCGCCGCGAGCAGCGCGCCCCAGACGGCGATGGTCCAGAAGACGGCCGGGAGGAGTGGATAGTCGGTGAAGTACCGGATCTGTTCACTGTCATAGTTCTGCGATCGGAAGTAGTCGGCGTTTTCGCTGAGCGCCATGACGTAGTCGTAGACGCCGCCCAGATTCAGCAGCAGGAACAGAGTGCCGACAATCCAGAGGTGCCAGGGTGCCGAGCGGCGCGTGCCGGGTGCGGTCTCACGCATGGTCGGTCTTCCGTTCGCTCTCGTCGGTTCCCGAAAGATTGAGGATCTGCTGGAGCAGCTCGGAGGAGCCGTGCAGGTTTCGTAGCAACACTTCGAGTTTCATCAGTGCCAGTCCTTGTTCGGGATCTCCGAGTACCAACAGCTTGTCCCCTGGGGAGATGCCGTGGTCGCGGCGCGCCTGGGCGGGGATCGCGATCTGCCCTCGCTCACTGACGGTCACCGCCCCGTAGAACCCGCGCCCGCCCGGGCCATATGAGGCTGCTTGCTCCTTGGTCATCGACCGCACACTTCCTTCCGCATGAAATACATGTAATACATGATACTGCGTGTAGTCCGGTTCCGGGCGAGAAAGCATCGGGTGAGTCATGAGCTGCTTCTCCAGCAATGGATTTGGGCGCAGGTTTCCGCTCAACCGGACCCCGCACCCGGACAAGCAGGTATGCCGTCTCCGTCCGAATTCGGCCGATACTATGGCGCCCTGCAGGTGGGATCGCGCCTTGCGCTGGCCGGGTCAGGGCCGCGCGAACCGGGGTCCGGCTGTGTTCACAGTGTTGGGTGTGGCTCGAAATTCGCCGATAGACCGCTGCTCAGCGCACGGTTTCCAACGACTGCTGAGCGTCGGTGAACACCGGCTGCTCCGGCGGTTGCTCGGTAGTCTGCACTGCGGTGTTGTGGAGTGCGGCGGTGCGGGTGAGTCGGTAACTGTGGGTCCCGGTTTCGATGATCTGCCCGCCGAAGGTGAGCCGGTCGACGATCGCGGCGCAGAGTCGTGGTTCGGGGAATGTGTTCGACCAGCCGGAGAACGCCTCGTTCGAGGCGATCGCGACAGAGTTCTTCTCCTCGCGCTCGGTCAACACCTGGAACAACAGCTCGGCGCCGCGCCTGTCCAGCTCCATATATCCGAGCTCGTCAATGCAAAGGAGATCGACGCGCCCGTAGCGGGCGATGGTCTTGGCCAGCACCTTCTCGTCGGCGGCCTCGACCAGCTCGTTCACGAGTTTCGTCGCGAGAGTGTATTTCACGCGGTAGCCGCGCATCGCGGCTTCGGTGCCGAGTGCGATCAGCAGGTGGCTCTTGCCGGTCCCGGAGTCCCCGATCAGGCAGAGCGGAGTGCCCTTCTTGACCCATTCGCAATTGGCGAGGGTGTTGACCACGGCCGGGTCGATGTTGGGGTTGGCGTCGAAATCGAAGGCCCGCAAGGATTTATCGCGGGAATCCGGCGGCGCGGATGCGGCGTTCGGAGCGGCGCCGGGCGCGGTCGTCGCATTCGGCGAGTAGCAGCTCGGCCAGGAATGCCCGGTAGCTCATCTGGTCGCGGGTCGCGGTTTCGACGATGTCGTTGAACTGGGTGCGGATGCTGGGCAGGCGCAGCAGCCGGCATGCCTGGTCGACGGCGGTGTCGGCGGCCTGATCGGTCATGCCGTGGCGGCGTGGGGTTGGGCTGGTCATCTATGGATTCCCTTCTGCGGTTCTGGGTTTGGTGATGCGGAGCAACTGGTCGTAGATGGCGACCGAGGGCAGGGGCCGGGTGTCCGGCGGTAGTTGCGCCAGGCGGCGGGCGGTCAGCGACGCAACCGGATCCGGGTCTGGGTCGGATTCGTCGAGATCGACGACGTGGGCCAGCCGCGGTGTGGCTTCGGCGGCCTTGCGGGCTTCGAGAGCGACCGCGTCCGCGGTCAGCGCGCCTGCGCGCAGCGCGGCGTCCAGGCCGGCGACGACCTGCTCGTGGGGCATGCTACGGTGCAGCAGAAGAACTTCGATGATCGCGCGGGTGCCGTACGGAACGACATCACCTGGCTCTATTCCCGGGTGGTCTCGTCATCGGGGACCGCTCACACCCCCGTCGAAACTCGATTCCAGTGCGATCACCGCGCTGATGCAGGCTCTGAACAACGAGGGGCACATCATCGGCGACACGCTCGAAGCGATGAGCGGCCTCGCGGCCGATATCGGCTCCATGCCATTGACCGATCTGCTCGAGAAAATGGCCACCTTCGTCGGTGCGGCCGCGCTCGACAGCGCAAAGAATGTCATCGACACTCTCTTCGACATCGTCTACGAACTGGCCAAAAACGCCCTCGACGCATTCCAGGCGCCTATCCACATCCCGGTGGTCACCGACATTCTCAACGATTTCGGTGTCCCGTCCTTCTCGCTGCTGGACGTCGTCTGCTGGATGGTGGCGATCCCGGCGACCCTGGTCTACAAGGCGACGGAAGGTGTGGCCCCATTCCCGGACAACGCCGACACCCAGGCGCTGATTGATGCCCCGGACCTTCCTTCGCTGATCGCCCTTTTCGCCCGGCAGACCGCCGACGCCGCGGTCACCACGACAAGCGCAGGAAGACTTCCCGCAGCCCAGCCCTCGGCAACCGCGGATTTCACGATCGCCGCCCCGCAGATGGCCGCCTTGTCCGGCGCAGTGTCCGACGAGGTGTTCATCGTCGGGCACGGATTCGCCGGCTTCTGCGCACTCGCCTCGGCGATCGTGTCCGGTTTCGAGGCGGCAGACGAACAACCGGACAACCCGTGGGGCCTGCCCTCGGCCGCCCTCGGCATCGTCGGCGGTGTCACCGGCGGCCTGGCCAACACGCTGGTCCCCTGTGATCCCATCGCCAACACCGCAGTGTCCGACATCTCCACCACCGTCACCGGCATCCGCGTGCTCTGCAAAATCATCTTCTGCGGACCGGCCCAGAAACTGTTCAAAGGCAACGCGGTATTACAGAGCATCACCGTCGACGACGGCCGCGGAGTCGGAGCGGTCGTGGACGCCGTCCTCACCCTGCCCGCCCTCACCTGCACGATCTGGCACCTCAGCGAACTGGCCGGAAAACCCGCAGGAAGCAACCGAAGCATCGCCATCATCGACGAGACCAGCCAACTCACCTCCTACGTCTCCCGGATCAGCTACGCCTTCGCAGTGAACGACGAGGACCCCGACAGCCGCGCCGCCTTCATCACCACCCTGGCCGTGGCCAACGTGTGCACCGGCGGCCTACAGATGGCGGAGATGTTCATCAACCGAACCGGCTGACTCCTCTGATACGCGCGTCGCGTCGGAAGATCGATGTCGACCGCGACGTAAAGTCCAGCACCCGTGCCAGTCCCCGATAACGCGACCACCTTGATCTGGCCCCCGCTCCGGGGGCCAGATCACCTCTGCCCGAGAGCCGTCGCAGAAAACGATGCGATCGGGTGCGGTCAACTCCGCGACTTCGGCGACCCACGCCAGGATGCCCTCATGCTCGGTCAGTGCCTGCACGCTCGCGGCAACGTCCAGTTGGTTGGTCACGACGAATCTCTCCCACGAAAACTGCTAGGTATTCAGTTTAGAAAAACTGCAATCAGTGCGCGAGTGGCATCCGTACAGGTGGCGAGGTCAGGCGCGTTCTTCCAGGGCCTCGACCTCGCTGCACGCGGTCTCGTCGCGGGTCAGCATTACGATCGAGCGGGCCGCACCTCCATCGAGAGAATTCGCCCACCATGTGATCCGGTGACGACGAACAGTGCGTCGTGGCTTCCGCGATGAGCCAGTCGTCGCGGGCCCCTGGCCATGCAGGCCGAGTCATGGCTGCTGAGATTCGCTGCGACGCGTCTCGCCGGGGCGAACGGCCTCCGCATTCGGGAATTGCGGCCCTGTTCAGGAGGTGCCCGGGTCGGTTTTCCTGAGACGAATCCGCTCGTCGGAAGGCGCTGTTCGGGAAGGAGCGGGCGTGTCCGGAACGAATTCGATGATCGAGCAGTGGTCCGGACGGGCCGCTGTGTGGGTCGGGCCGGTGCTGGTGTCGGCGACTTTGGCCGCCCTGGTGTCAGGACTGGTGTTCTGGCTATTCGGGCTGCGCGAGGTCGCTGAGGGCTGCTGGATCGCGGCCACGATGGTGGCGGTCGTGCCTGCGGTGTGGTGGATGGTCACCACGCTGCTGCGGGGTCGGGTCGGGGTGGATTTGATCGCGGTGTTGTCGCTGGTGGGCACCTTGCTGGTGCAGGAGTATCTCGCTGGTGCGCTGATCGCTGTGATGTTGGCGACCGGTCGCGCACTGGACGCGGCGGCCGAGCGACGCGCGTCGCACGATCTGAGGTCTCTGCTCGAGCATGCACCGCGTTCGGCACGCCGCCGTATCGGCGCCGCGGTGAACGTGATCGCGTTGGACGAGGTCGCCGTCGATGATGTGCTGGTGGTGGCGCCCGGCGAGGTGGTGCCGGTCGACGGGCGGGTGCTCGACACAGTGGCCGTACTGGACGAATCGGTGCTCACCGGCGAGCCATTGCAGGTCGAGCGTGGGATCGGGGAACCGGTGCGCAGCGGTGTCGTCAATGCCGGCGCCTCCTTCGAGATCCGTGCGACCGCGACCGCGGCGGACAGCACCTACGCCGGAATCGTGCGGTTGGCTCGAGAAGCCGGCGCCGAGAACGCGCCCGTGGTCCGGTTGGCCGACAGGTACGCGGCCTGGTTTCTGCCCTTGACGCTGCTCGTGGCCGGGGCGGCGTGGCTGTGGAGCGGGTCGGCGGTGCGCGCGGTCGCGGTCCTCGTCGTGGCCACGCCGTGTCCGCTGTTGTTGGCCGCGCCGGTGGCTATCGTGTCGGGGCTGTCGCGGGCCTCCCGCCAGGGGGTCGTGATCCGCAGCGGCGGTGCGCTGGAGAACCTCGGCCACGCGACCACTCTTGTAATGGACAAGACCGGAACTCTCACCGCGGGCCGGCCGGCGGTAGTCGAGGTGATCGCAGCCCCTGGGCGGGACGCGGCCGAGGGATTGCGGCTGGCCGCGTCGGTGGACCAACTGTCGCCTCATGTGCTCGCCCAGGCGATCGTTACCGAGGCGCTGACTCGCGGCGCGGCGCTGTCGCTGCCCACCGCTGTCGTTGAACAGCCTGGCCGCGGCATCTCCGGCATCGTCGAGGGCCACCGCGTCGAGGTGGGCAAACTGCCTGATTCGGCGACGGGATCCGAGTGGGCGCGTGGGGTGGACAGCCGGGCGCGCTTGGACTCCGCGGCGATCGCGTGGATCGTCGTCGACGAGGAGCTTCTCGGGGCGGTTCTGCTGCGCGATCCGTTGCGGCGGCACGCGCCGCGAACGATCCGAAGACTGCGTGAGGCGGGGTTGAACCGGCTGGTGATGCTCACCGGCGATCGTCTGGAACCGGCGCGCGAGGTCGCCGCCGTGCTCGGCCTCGACGAGGTGTACGCGGGGCAGAGTCCCGCCGACAAGGTCGCCGCGGTGCGCGGCGAACGCGAGCGCGCGGTGACGGTCATGGTCGGTGACGGTGTCAACGATGCTCCCGCCTTGGCGGCCGCCACTGTCGGTGTGGCGATGGGCGCACGCGGGTCAACCGCTTCTTCGGAGGCCGCCGACATCGTGCTCACCACCGACCGGCTCGACCGGCTCGCCGACGCCATGGACACCGCCCGCTGGTCGCGCCGTATCGCCGTGCAAAGCGCAGTGGTCGGGATGAGCCTGTCGCTGCTGGCGATGATCGTGGCCGCCGCCGGGCTCCTCCCGCCCGCCGCTGGTGCACTGCTGCAAGAGGTCATCGATGTGGCGGTGATTCTCAACGCGCTGCGAGCGCTGCGGGGCAGTCCAGCCGCTGGCACCGAAGTGGCGGGGGCGACGGAGGAACTGCTGCACCGCTTCGCGGGTGAACACGAGACCCTGCGTGAGATGCTCACGCTGTTGCGCACCGCCGCTGACCAGCTCGCCACCGCCAACGATCCCGCAGCCCTGGCCGCAGTGGAGGACGCCAACCACTTCCTGGTGATCGATCTGCTGCCCCACGAACGCGCCGAGGAAACCCTGCTGTATCCAGCGCTGGCCGGCCCGCTGGGCGGCACCGAGGCCACCGCGACGATGAGCCGCGCCCACGCCGAGATCCAGCGGCTCACCACCCGCATCGGCGCCCACCTCGACCGCGCCCACGCCGCGGGCACGATCACCGACGACCAGATCGACGACCTGCTCGCCTGCCTCTACGGCCTGCACACCTTGCTACAGCTGCACTTCTTGCAGGAGGAGGAGAACTACTTCACCCTCGCCGACGACGACCAACCCGAGAACGTCCCGGCCTCTCGGCAGGGTCACGAGAGGTCACGTTCGCAGCGTCGGGCAGTCGGCCGGCTCGGCGGGAACACCCAGCCGTCGCAATAGCAATGTCGCCGGACACCATCCGACGGCGCTGTAGAGGAGCAGGTTCGCGCCGACCAACCCGGTGAAGATCAGCCACCATGGCGAGAACATCGCGCCCAGTAGCACGCTGATCAGCACGAACGTACCTGCCGGCAGCGGCACGACGCGTGCGATGGGACGCGTCGAACTCATCAATCGCCCGCCCGGGCGGCATTGTGCGGGCAGACGCGCGCTGACAGCGAGCGACCCCTAGGGAGGCGAGGGGCCAGCCGAACGGTCATCCCGACTGGTCGACCTCGACCGCTGAACTCGGCTCAGGATGCCTTGCGGTGCTCGTCGTTCTCGTGCCGAGCGATCACGGCCAGGAGTTCGCGCACCCGAGCCGGTCGCTGTTTCGCCGGTTCCGGCCTCGACCACATCGCTTTCGATCAACGAGCGCATGCGGCTTTCGATCACCGCGGGAGGAGCGAAGGCGCGCCTTGGAAGGGTTCGACGTCATTGCGACGACCCCGCCCTTACCGTCTTGCGACATGCAGGACCCGGGTATTCGAATGAAGGACCGTCGACCCTACTGCCCGATGCGGAACCCGCGTGGAATGAACAAGTCATCAACCGCACTCTCGTCATCGGAGTCACGCAATGAGCATGCTTTCCCCGCGCCAGGCATTGCTACCGTCCTGGCCCGCGCTACCCGATTGGTCCGATCTGATGGCTCGATTCGAATCGAGGCCGGTCTGGACGTCACTCGAAGGCCATATGATTCGCGTCGAGGAGCGTCTCGAAAAGGGCCGTTACATTCTGCGCGCCGAGTTGCCCGGAGTCGACCCGACGAAAGACATCGACATCAGTGTCCGGGAAGGACAGTTGACCATCAAGGCCGAACGTGCCGAACGCACAGAAGAAGGCACCCGTTCGGAATTCCACTACGGCAGCTTCTATCGTTCGGTTCCGTTGCCCACCGGGGCGAAAGAGGATGCCATCGAGGCCACCTATACAGACGGGATCTTGACGGTGAGCGTACCGGTATCCGAATCGGAGGCACCCGAAAAGCACATCGCAATCAAGGCGACGACCGGAAACGGAAACAGCTGAGGCTGGAAGCCGCACGGCGGCGCAGCGGAAACGGGCGCGACGCCGATCGTGAATGTGAGGGCCTCATCCTTCGGCGGCTACCAAGGTCGACCCCCTGATACTGGAGGATCGCATGATGACAGACGGGCGTTCCCCGATCGTGGTGACGGTCGACCACCCACCTATCGGTCACGCGGCCGCTCTGTGGTCGGCATGTCTCGCCGAGCGGCTGAGCCAGGCTCCCTCGACGCGGACGTGGCCGCGGCACGAGAAGTCTTTCCGACGTCACCGTGGCCGCCTCCGCTGAGATATCGGATGCTGCGTTGAGCGAAACACTGTTGTTTCCACCCGGCATCGCGGGCAGCCGCATACCCGCTGTGGGCAGGAACTCCAGCTCGCGCAGCAATCCCTCGCATGCTGCGCCTGACCACGCGAGCCGGCAACGCCCTTGGCAGGCCGGATGCCGCAGGCGAAGGACCTACGGCTTCCTGGGGGATAGATAGGTGGCCGCGACGACCATCGCCGCGATGATGGCGGCGATCACGACTGCGGCGGTCGGCCAAACCATGATGGCTCCTTCGTGGTCCCGCGACTTCGACTGTCGACTGGAAGCGCATCGAAGTTGCAAGGGAATCGGCTATTCAGCCGGGGGCTCGAGGCCCCTACTGGCGCCGGTGATCAGGGTCGATCGCGGAACCCGTCGGCATGCCACTCTCACGATCGGTTGCAGAACACGTGGGAGCCGAGGCGCCGTTTTCGGTGCGACGACGCACAAGCAGCAGCGCCGCTACGGCGACGGCGATCGGTAGGAAGCTGACGGTCAGCATGGTGAGGCGGAGGGCGTCGGCGAAATCCACCTCGAGACGCAGCCCGGCCGCGTGCCGCAGCAGGTCGGGGTCATAACCGGCGCTGCCCGGACTGTGCGCCACCGTGCTGCGTGCGGCGTCGACGGCGCGCTCGGCGGTGGTGACCGACAGCGCGCGGGAGTGTGCGTCGGCCAGCCATTCCCGCCGAAAGAAGATGTTCAGCAGCAGGAGGTAAACGGTGGGTCCCAAGGCGTAGCCGGTCATCCCGGAGGCCAGCTGGACGGAAGCGACGGTCCCGGAATGTCCGGGCGGTGCTTCCGACAGCACTATTTCCGAGACCGAAACCGAGGTGACCAGTGCGCCGAGATTGCACAGCCAAATGGCCAGCACCAGCAGCCACAGCGCCATCGTGGAACTGACCGTTCCCGCCATCAGCAATCCGCTCGCCGATAGTAGCAACAGCCCGGCGATCAACACCGGTCGTGGGCTGTAAACGCCCACCAAGCGCCCGGCCACGGTCACGGCACCCGCGATCAGCAGTGTGCCGGGCAAATACAGCGTGCCGATGGCCTCCGGCGACAGCGAGAGCACCTTGCCCCCGAACTGCCCGAGCGCGACTCCCAATCCGGCAGAAAGGAAGTTGAGGGTGAGTGCCGCCGCAAGAGCGACACTGAACGCCGCGCTGCGCAACAGCGTCAGGTCCAAGGCGGGTTCGGGTGTACGCCGTTCGTGAAGCACGAACGCGGTCGCCGCCGCTGCACCGAACGCGAGCGGCAGCCAGGTTTCCGGCCGGAGAACGCCCTTCTGTGCGGCGGCGATGCCGACGACGATGCCGAGCAGCGCCGAACCGATCAAGGCCACGCCGATCACGTCGAGTCGTGGGCGCTGCCGGGCGGGCGACTCCGGTACATAGACGGCGGTCAGCCACAGCGCGAGCAACGACAGCGACGGGGCGACCAGGAACAGTGACCGCCAGCCGACGGTGGTCACCACCCAACCGGTGAGCGCCGGGATCACACCGCACAGAACCATTTCCACCGCCATGAAGACACCGATGGCTGTGGGGCGCTTGCGCTCCGGTATCGACGTCTTCAGCAAGGCCAGCGGAACGCCGAGCAGCGCTGTCATCCCGAGACCGGCGAGTACGCGCATCGCGAAGAGGTAGACGTAGCCGGGAGACAGCAGCGCGAGAAGGTCGGCGACCGTCACGATGCCCAGGCCGAGCATCAACAGCCGCTTGAGTCCGTAGGCGTCTCCGAGATTGCCCGCGGCGAGGACGGCAGCGGCCATCACCAGGGTCGCCGTTCCGCCGAGCGGACCGATGAGTTGCGGCGGTACACGAAGGTCGCGGCTGACTTGCGGCAGGTTCAAGCTGAGTACGAGGGGGTCGAGGACGGTGATCGTGAAGGCGAAGGCGAGAGCGAGTATGGCCGGCAGGATGTGGCTGGTTGCCGCGTTCGCCGGATCGGCGTCCGGCGCCGGTTGCTGTTCCGGACTCACTTCGCGCGCGGTGATCGAGCGGTGGCGATACCGATGGCGCGGCTCAGGGCCGGTTGCGGTCGCCGTGGAAGTTGTCGGTCGCGGGCGTGGGCCAGCAGGACCGCGATCTCGGTCGTGATGCTCGAGGACATTGTCTCGATATCGGGCGTCGTGTCGTAGTCGCCGGTGATGCCGAAAGTCAGACGGTCGAGGTAGCTGAGGATCGCGATCGTCGTGCGCACCCGCATGGCGATGGGGATGCAGGGCCACAACTCGATCACGTTTCGGCCGCCGAGTGTCAGGCGGTGCCGCGGTCCGGGAATGTTGGTCGCCAGTGCGACGACGCCGCGCTGAGGGAAGGAGACCGCCAGCCGGAACACTTCGGACACGATCCCGAATGGCAGCCGCCGGGAAAACGAGAGCACCGATGTCTCGGCATCTGCTTCGCCCCGGGCTCGGTGCCTGCGGATCTGCTCGTGGACGGCGATGAGGCGCTCCACGGGCTGGTCGAGTTCGATCGGCAGATGAGCGATCACCGCGGAGACGCGGTTGTCGAGCACCTGTTTCGCCTCGGTCGTGCGTGTCGAGACCGGTACGACGATGCGCAATTCGGTGGGGGTCGGATGTTCGCCGCGGCTGAGCAGCAATCGGCGGTAGGCGGCGGTGATGGCGGCGATGGCGACATCGTTGACGGTGACATCGAAAGCCGTCGCTATCTCCCGGACCTGCGGGAGCATGGCTCGCGCCACCGTGTAACGGCGCTGTCTACCGATGGGGCCGTTGAGCGAGGACTCGTCGGCCGGGGCGATCGCCGCGTACAGCACCGGCGCCAAGGTGCGCACGGTTCCCACGACGGAACGCGGGATGGCCACAGGTGCCCGCATCGCTTTTTTCAATAGTTGCAGAATCCCGGCGCCCGAACGTTTGCCATTCGGCCCTCGGTGCTCGCCGACGTCGACCGGGCCGGGGTCGCAGAAGCTTTCCAGTAGCGTGAGCTCGGAAATGCCGTCGACCATGGTGTGGTGAGCCTTGAGGATCATCACCCAGCGGTCCTCCGTCAACTGGTCGACCACGACCACTTCCCACAGCGGATGGTCACGATCCAGCCGCTCGGTCAGCTCGGTCGCGATCAGCTCTTGCAACTCCAGCTCGCCACCCGGGGCCGGTAAAGCGGTCCAGCGAATGTGATGATGCAGATCGAAATTCGGATCGTCCTCCCACACCGGTGCTTTGACGTCCCATGGCACGCGCCGCACTCGCTGGCGCAGCCGTGCGTGCCGCTCCAGTCCGCGATCCAGCCAGCCGCGCAGCTCGTCCCTGGACGGCGATGGACCCTCGAGGATCGCCACCGTACCGATTCCGAGGCTGACCCGGCGGTCGGTGTCTTCCATTTCCATGAAGCCCGTGTCCAACGGGCCCAATTCGGTCATCGCGAACCTGTCCCGGCAGCGTCGCAGGCTGCTGCCTGTTGGCTGGAACTACAAAAGGATTCTCCCGTGGATACGACATTCCGAGTGAGATGCCAATGTCACCGGCACAGGTGACGTTGGGCTCCTTCCCGCGGCGGACCTCGGTTCCGCCCGTCCGTGGTCAACTCGCCGACCTGGCGATGATCACCGGTACCTGGGCCGCGTGCAGAACGGCCTGACCGACCGAGCCGAGCGTCATTCCGGAGAAGCCGCCGCGACCGTGGCTGCCGACGACGATGAGCTGGGCCTTGTCGCCGATCATGAGAAGCCGCTCGGCGGGACGGTCCTGGGTCACGATGCGGTGCACCGGAACGTCCGGATACTTCTCACCGAATCCGGCAATGCTCCGGGAGAGCAATTCTTCCCCCTCTTCCTGCATTTGCTCGGATGATTCGAAGCGCAGGAAATCCGACCAGGTGTGCACTGCGACCAGTTCGACACCGCGGAAAGCGGCTTGGTCGAAGGCGATCTCGACGGCGTGCGCGCTGCTGCGGGAGCCGTCTACGCCGACCACCACTGGGCGGTTCGGCGACGCGGAGGATTCCGGGATGACCGCGACCGGGCACGCGGCGTGCCGCGCCAAGGCGGTGCTCACCGAACCGAGCAATCGCCGGCTGACCGCACCGAGCCCGTGCGTGCCGACCACGAGCAGTCGCGCGGTCTTGGAGCGATCGCGCAGCACCGGGATCGGAGGCGCGTCCACCATTTCGGTGCTGATGTCGAGTTGGCCGATCGACGCGGATTCGGCGACGGCGGTCGCGCGGGCGGTTTCGAGCGCGTCCAGTCCGCCTTGTCGGTAACTGTGGAAGTCGAACTGTTCGAGCTCGAAGCCCGATCCGAATTCGCCGAGGGCACCGATCGCGTGGAGCAGGTGCAGCGGCACGTGACGGCGAGCGGCGTCGACGGCAGCCCAGCGTAGCGCCGCGAGCGCGACGGGCGATCCGTCGATCCCGACGAGAATGGGGGGATTACCGATGCTGGACATCTTCTTCGCCTCTTTCCTACTGGCGCGACAGCGAGTTCCGATTCCGAGCGACCGCGACAACCGGCTACGGGACCAGGAACTCGGCGCAGGTGCGAGAGGTTGCGCACCCTGCCGCGGGCGTCCGGCGCGCCGCTACGAGCTACCGCGGTGCGGATGCGCTGGTGAGATGCTCGGCGATGAGGATGCGGTGGGCTTGCTGGGCCGCGTCGGCCCGGCGTCGATCGTCGGTGTCGCTGCTGGGCAGCTGTTCGAGCCCGCGGGCGAGAACCGCGATGGCGTCGCCGAGCAGCAGCACGCGGTGCTCCAACTCCTCGAGCCGTTCGGCCATGGCATTCTCGGGCGCGACCCGTTGGACGCCCTCGGCGCCGGTCGCGCCGCGCAACACCGAGCGCAGGCGCATCGGCACCTCGGTGACGATCCGGCGCGCCAGGCAGAAGATCGAACAGTCCCAGGATTGTGTTCATGACGGCCAGCCACACCAGGACAGCGGTGACCGGCCGTGAGCGCCGAGGCGGATGCCCTCGATCCTGCCGAGCGGGAATGTTCGATGGATCATCGGTTGCCATCCAGCACGGTGCAGCGGGAGTCGCCGGATGCGTTCGTCACGGGGGGATGGTGGTGGAACGGGCCGGCGGCAGCCGGAGACTGCGGGCGATGGTGTCGGTCCACGAGCGGACGGTTGCCCAGTCGCGCAGATCCCCGTAGCGGCCTTTGCCCAGCAGTCGGTAGAGCATGCGCGTCCGCAGTGAGATGCCGTCGCTGTCGTACCGTCCGGCGAACGCCCGGTAATCGTGCGCCCTGACCGAATCGCGCAGTCCGGCGATCTTCTTCGGGACCAATCGCCCGAGGCGGCGGCCGATCGGGCCGCGCAGTGCCGGGGCGAGGCCGACGCTGAACAGCCACACGTCCTTTTCCACCAACTCGTCCTGGTGGGCGTGCACGTAGTCGGCGACGGAGGGCAGGAGTTTCATGTTGTGCACTGCGCTGCCGAGCACGAGGGTGTCGAAGTTGGACAGGTCAGGCGCGTGGTCGATATCGGCGAGTTCGACGATGGCGTCGCGACCCGACAGCTCGGCGCTGATGAATTCGGCGATGTCGCGGGTCGATCCCTGTTCGGTCGCGTAGACGACAGCGATCTGATGTTTGTCCTGGTCCATGCCGAAAATGCTCCTCGCATACGCCGCGTCCGATGAGAGGACTCGTGCCCGGACACAGGGGACCATCGTCACTGCCGACTGTGGCGCAGCAGCCCGCGTCGCAGTTCGTCGGCGGCCCACACGATGATCGGGTACGGCAGCGTGAAGGCGAGCATGGCAGGGGTGTCCTGCCAGGTATTCGACTGGGCGGCCGCGCGCTCGGCGGCTGCCGGCGTGGTCGTCGAGCAGTGCACGGATCTTCGCGTCGATGGTTGCGTCGTCGCTGAGCAGAGTTCGCAGCAGGTGGCGCCGGGACACGATTCCGACCAGGTCGTGATCGCCCGCGGCCAACGACCTATCGCGGCCGTCGAGAGATCCACGCCCAGGATCTCCGATGACCGGCTGTCCCGTGAACCCGGCCGCCGCGTCCTACGGATCACCCGTGTCGCCTCGGAGGTTCCGGCGGGCGCGGGTTTGGGTGTGGGGGAGCCGGAGTCGTTTGAGGGCGAGGGCGTTGACGGCGACGATGAGGCTCGATCCGGACATGGACAGTGCGGCGATCTCCGGGCGCAGCATCAGGCCGAAGGCGGGTTCGAAGACGCCGGCGGCGATGGGCAGGGCGATGGTGTTGTAGCCGATGGCCCAGCCCAGGTTCTGGCGCATCTTGCGCAGGGTGCCGCGGCCGATGCGCAGGGCGGTCGGTACGTCCAGCGGGTCGGAGCGCATGAGCACGACATCGGCGGTTTCGATGGCCACGTCGGTGCCGGCGCCGATGGCGATGCCCAGGTCGGCTTGGGCGAGGGCGGGGGCGTCGTTGACGCCGTCGCCGACCATGGCGACCTGGCGGCCGCTGCGTTGTAGTTCGGCGATCTTGGCGGCTTTGTCGCCGGGCAGTACTTCGGCGATGACGGTGTCGATGCCGAGCCGCTGGGCGATGCGCCTGGCGGTGGCTTCGTTGTCGCCGGTGAGCATGACCACCTCGACGCCGAGATCGTGCAGCGCGGCGACGGCCGCCGGTGAGGTTTCGCGGGGCGCGTCGGCGATGCCGATGATCGCTGCGGCCTCGCTGTCCACGGCGGCGATCACCGCGGTGCGTCCGGTGGCGGCCAGCTCGTCGCGGCGGGCAGCCAGCGCGCCGAGGTCGATGCCCTCTCGTTCGGCCAGCCGCCGGTTGCCGACGACGACACGGTGGCCCTGGACCTCGGCGATCGCGCCGTGGCCGGGGACATTCTCGAACGCTTCGGCCCGAGCCTGGCCTACCCCTGCTTTTTCCGCATAGCGGACGACGGCTTGGGCGAGGGGGTGTTCGGATTCGCGTTCCACCGCGGCGACCAGGCGTAGCACCTCGGCTTCGCCGATGCCGTTGGTGATGACGTCGGTGACCTCGGGTTCGCCCTTGGTGAGGGTTCCGGTCTTGTCCATCACCACCACCTGGATGCGAGCCGAAGTCTCCAATGCCATCGCGTTCTTGAACAACACACCGCGTTTCGCGCCCAGGCCGGTGCCGACC
>NZ_BAFS01000418.1 GCF_000308415.1 Nocardia asiatica NBRC 100129
CGGAAGCGCGGCTGAAGGAACAACTCGATAAGACCACCGACCCAGGAGTGTGCCTGGAGGACACCGGCGTCGACTATCTGTTCCTCGACGAAGCCCACGAGTTCAAGAACCTGCGCACGATCTCGGGGATCCCAGGGGCAGGCATCGACGGCTCGGACAAGGCCACCAAGATGCACATGCTGATCGACTATCTGCGCAGCACCAGCGTCACCGGCCGATACGCCACCTTCGCCACCGCGACCCCGATCGCCAACAGCGTCACCGAAGCGTACGTGATGATGCGCTACCTGGCACCAGAGCTGCTCGAACAGATGGGCATCGACGTCTTCGACAACTGGGTCGGCATCTTCGGTGAAGTCGTCTCAAGCCTCGAGCCAGACCCCAAAGGCGAGGGCTACAAGATGAAATCGCGGCTGGCGCGGTTCTTCAACGTTCCCGAGCTGATGGCCGCGTACTGGACTTTCGCTGACGTCCAAACCGCCGATGACCTCAACCTGCCCACCCCGCCGGTCTTACAGGGCGAAGACGGGCAACGCGGGGAGAAGATCCTCATCCCCGCCAGCGAGGCTCAACGGCGATTCATCAAAGAACTTCCCAAACAGAAGTGGATTAGGGACGCCGGGGGAGTGCTCAAAGCGCTCGGCGAAGGCCTGCGAGCCAGCCTGGATATGCGGCTGGTCGGCGGCCGAATCGCCGATGGCAGCAAAATTCCGTACCTGGTCGACAAGGTCGCCGAAATCTATGACCAGAACAAAGACATCGTCTACCCGGCCTCGGAGGAAGACCTCACCCCCCAACCCGACAAGGGTGGGTTGCAGCTGGTGTTCCTCGACGAAGGCACACCAGACTCCGGCGCCAAACACGCCTACGACCTCTACGACGACATCCGGGAGCAGCTCACCGCGCGCGGCGTCCCCTCTGAGCGGATCCGCTTCATCCACGAGGCCACCACCGACGCGAAGAAGGAGGCGCTGTTCGCCGACTGCCGCGCCGGCCACGTCTCGGTCCTGATCGGCTCCACAAAGAAAATGGGCACCGGCGCCAACATTCAAGACCGCGCTGTCGCCCTGCATCACCTGTCTTATCCGTGGCGACCGGCCGACATCGCCCAACGCGAAGGCCGCATCGAACGCCAAGGAAACCTCAACCGGCCCGAAATTCCCGGGACACTGGACGAGGTCCGGATCCTGTACTACGTCACCGAGCGCACGTTCGATGAATTCCGGCTCAACACCCTCGCCAGAAAAGCGCGCTTCATCGATCAACTGCAGAAACGCGGCTTCGATGTGCGCGAGATGGACGACATCGGCGAGGAGGCAGTGAACTTCGCGATCCTCACCGCGCTGGCGTCCGGAGACCCGGCCATCATGCAACTGGCCGAGGCCACCGCCGAGCGGGCCCGCCTGCAGGGCTTGGCCCGCAACTGGGACAACGACCAGGATCGCCGCGAAGCCGACCTGGCCTACTTCGAAACCTTCCTCGCCGCCGCGGTACCCGCCAGCGCGCTGATGCACGAAGCACGGGGCAAACGTGTCGCCACCAAGGGCGACAAGTTCGTGATGACCGTGGACGGTGTCACCTACGACAAACGTGCTGATGCAGGTGAGGCCCTGGTCGCGCGGCTCAAGCAGTTCAAGGCCACCGCCAAACCGGAGGACACGCTCGAGCTGGGTGTGCTCGGCGGTCTGCCGTACCGCGCCGAGGTCGGGCTCAGCGGCCGGTACCTGTGGCTGGACTTCGGGTGGGCCGATCCCAGCCGCCGCGACAGCGCCGATCGCCGCCCGGAATGGGAACTACGCAAAACGATCCCCCATGGCCGCTACATGGTGCAGGCGTTGGAGCGGCTGCTGAACAACCTCGACGACGACACGATCGCGCTCGATGCATCCATCGCGCGTGTTTCCGCGAACAAGGCCGAACTCGCCAGCCGCCTCGTTGCCCGCGAACACAACCCCTACCGGCCGCTGGCGCGGTCGAAGGAAACCGAAGAGGGGCTGCTCGGCAAACTCGTCGTGGCCAACGAACGGGAAGCAGACCTCGCCGACCAAGTCGAGGCCGTCGGGGAGGACAAGGTCTCCGACGAAACACGCGAAGAACTCGAGTCCCTACGTGCCCATATCGCCCGACTACGCGAGGCCATCTCCGACGAACACGAAATCCAAGCCCGGGCCCGCAAAGCCCTCGACGACACCGCGAACCTCGACGACCCGAACAACGCAGATCTCCCTGCCCCCCATACCGAGCAGGCATCGGAACCCCCGGCCGCGAAGCCGACAGCAGAACCCGAACCCGCCGCCGCGGCGGCGGCCAGCGTCGCCGACGCACCCACCTCAGCAGAAGTAGCGACTCAGCCCACCGCCACCGCGGAAAGCGACGATGCGGAGGCAACCGACGGCGCACCGGTTACACAGACCACTACGGCGCCGGTGGCGGCTGAACACCCCTGGGGTGGACTGCTTTGGGCACTGCAGACGCTCGCCGGCGTCTGCGACGGAGCAGTCGAACGCGACGACGTCGGATTCAGCGCCGCCGACGTCGCGATCGGTCACTACCTGGCCAAACTCGACATCCACAGCTGGGACACCTACCACGCGGTCACCGCCGTCGGAATGCTTGCCAGCTACCACCGGCAGCTCGGGGGAATCACCCCCGCCGACCTCCTCACAGAACCGATCGAGGTCAGCCGCGACGAGTACTGGGCCGCCCGCAGCACCGTCCGCGAAGAAGGCCAAGAACACCGCGCCCGCGAACGCGCCGTCAACGGCTCCTACGTCCAGATCATCGACGAGACGGTGCTGCTCGGATTCGCACGCTACAACGAGAACCTCGTTGCCGCGGCCCGCGCGATCCCCGGTCGGGAATTCGACTACACGACCCAAACCAACCAGTTCCCGTTGTCATCACTGCCGCAGGTCATCGCCTTGGCCGACACCTACCGAATCCCGGTCGAGGACGACCTGAGGCTCCTGGGACACAAGGTGGCCGCCGACCCAGACCGGTACACACCGGTGGCAGTCACCCTCGCCAACGACAACTTGATCATCCGCGCCGACTACTCGACAGAGCTCAACGACGCGCTGTGGACGCTCAACGGGGGCCGCACGTGGAACTCCGGCTTGCACGCGCATGTCCTGCGGCTCGACCTCGATGTCGACCCGCACGCAGTGCGTGAACTCCTGGCCAAGTATCGGCTCAAGCTGGACCCCGACGCGCGGAACGCCCTCGCGACCCGCATCCTCGTCCATGACACCGGCGACCAGGTGCTGATGCACGAGGGCCGTGTCATGATCGCCTGCCCGCTGGAACTGCGTGAACGGGTGCGCGCTGACCTGGCCCCACTGCTCGGAAGCACCAGATTCGGCGCTGACGGCACCGAAACCAGCATCGGCGTCCACGTCGAACCCGGACAGCAACTGGAAATCTACGCCCGCCACAACCTACGGATATCCGACGAGGTACGAATCACCCTCACCGCGCACGCCCGAGCTCAGGCAGAGAACCTCACCGGGTCTGTTGCCGCCGACGCCACCGCAGTGACCGTGCCTGGCCTGTCAACAGACATGGCGTTGATGCCGCACCAGCACGCCGGTGTGGCCTATCTGCATCGCAATCGCCGCGCCATTACCGCCGACCACATGGGACTGGGCAAGACACTGACCTCACTGGCGACCGTCGCCGTCGACGGCGCGTTCCCCACAGTGGTCGTGTGCAAGCCCGACCTCACCGTCAACTGGTACAGCGAGATCAAACGCGCGCTCCCGGACCGCAAGGTGTACCTCGCCCAAGGCATGACCCCGACCGACATCCCGGCCGGCACCGACATCGTCATCATCGGATACACCGCACTGTCCTCCCGCCCGCCCGCGCCGGAAGGACAGAAGAAACGCGACGAATTCCTGTGGGTCGACCGCCTCATCTCCAACCTCGCGCCTCGGGCCGTGATCTTCGACGAAGGCCACCTGGCCAAAGAACCCACAGCAGCACGCTCCCGTGCGCTGGCGGCGCTCGGCGCCGACGTCGCGGCCCGCGACGGACTGGTGCTCGACCTGACCGGCACGCCAGTGGTCAACCGGCCCCGCGAACTGGCCCAACAGCTGATCATTCTCGGGCTCCTCGCCCCACCCGGAGAACCAGCGACACCACAACAACTATTCGGCGAGTACTGGCACTTCCTGCGCCGCTACTGCCAACCGAGCCGCCGCTCCCTCAGGCCCGGCGAGGACAACGACCGATACGGCCTGGACTACAACGGAGCATCCAACCTCGAGGAGCTCCACCAGCGGCTACGAGCATGGGGCGGATACCTGCGACGCACCGACGACGTCCTCGACCTGCCACCATTCGAAATGACACCGTTGACGCTGACCCCCGAGCAACTCGACCCCGCGGTGATGGACGAGTACGCGACCGCCGAGGCAGACGTCATCAACTTCCTCGCCAACCGCGCCGCGCAGCTCGCCGCCGAACTCAAGGAAGACCCCCGCAGCGCCGCAGTCGAAGCGGCGATGCGCGCCGAAGCCGCCGAACACCTGGTGCGATTGAACACCCTGCGCGAGATCGTCGGCCGCGCGAAGATGCCCGCCATCATCGACTGGGCAGACCAACAGATCGAAGCAGGGGAGAAGGTGATGATCGCCGCCCACCATCAGAAAGTGGTCGGCGGATTGGCGCGCCGGTTCGGCGGGCTGAAAATCCAGGGTGGACAATCCGTCGAGGAGAAGGAACGCGACAAACAGGCGTTCCAAACCGCGCCGGTGACCCAGGCGCCTGCCATCACCGTATCCATCGGTGCGGGCGGGTGCGGGCACACGCTCACCGCGGCCCGCACCGGCATTCAAGCCGAACTGCCGTGGACGCCAGGTGAACTCAACCAGATGGCCAAACGCCTGCACCGCATCGGCCAAACCCGGCCCGTCAGCTACCAGGTCACCGTCGCACCGGGCACCGTTGACGGATTCATGTGGGACATGCTGCAGAACAAACAGCGCGTCCTCGACGCCGTCCTCGACGGCGAGGTCGTCGACGAAACATCCGGGCTGGCCGACATCGTGTGGGCGCTCACCCGCCGCGGCCTGGCCACTGCCGAAGTTTCTGATCCAGCGCAGCAGGATCTGGACGCGGGTCACGAGGCGGCAACCGTAGTCAATGACATGGCAGCCGCTGGTCTCGCAGCCGCCGCCGTGGGTCACTGCGACCCCACCCAGCATCTGGCGACGGCGCCTGCGGACCTTGCGGCCGACACAGACCCGACACCACCGCGCGCAGATCTCATGACGGACGCGACCGTTCCAGGACCTTAGCCGTCGCTGCGACAATCAGCCACCGCTCACACCCACCGGAATCTGGCCCAATAGAGACTGTGGACCGACGCGCCCTGCGCAAGCACGCTGGGACCGGCACTGGCGTTGTCTTTCCGCTCGGAGGCATGCGTTTCAAGGGACCATGAGCTGCCACACCGGGGGAGTAGGCACAGCGACGCGACTGCGGATTTCAGGACTGCGGCTGCGGCGAACTTCGCGCAGCATGCCGGCTACTCGGAGAGATGTCGTTCGACAGATTCGATCTTGGTGTTGAGAGTGTCGGTATGTCCGGGGCGCAGATCGGCTTTGATGATGATGCTGGCGCGTCCGGCGGTCTGCATTACGGCGTCGCTGGCGGCTTTGATGACGGCCATGACGTCGTCCCAGTCGCCTTCTATCTCAGTGAAGCTCGCTGCTGTCCGGTTCGGTAGCCCACTGGCACGAATTACCCGGATCGCGGCCGCGACGTGAGCGCCGACGTCTTCGCCGACACCGACTGGGGTGATCGAGAATGCTACGAGCACAGTTGTTTCCTCCTGCTGGGGGTCGCCGGTGCAGATCAGAGACTATCCAGCAGCGCGGAGGTCTTATCGCGGAGTTCGGCGACAGGGCCGCTGGTCTTAATCCGGGTTTCTGTGGTGAGCCGGTGTATGCGGCGTATGTCTCGGACCACTCGTGCCGAGGTGGTGCCTCGCGCGTCAGCGAGTACCTCGTGAGCAAGGTGTACGCCGTGTTCGGCTTCGCCATGGCGCAGATGCAGGGCGGCCAGTTGGGCGGTGCTACGCAGACGGGATCGTGCATGCGCGTCGGACAGACTGCGCGCGGCTTCGAGCCGGGTCACGGTCGGGCGGAGTTCGACGCCCCGTTGAAAGGACAGGGTGAACAGTCCGTGCGCGAGGTCGGAGGCGAGCAACTTTTCGCTGTAATAGGTCGCGAATCCTTCGTGTGCCAGGTCGGGGTGGTCTTCGTCGCGGGCTTCGCTGAACAGCGACTCGGCTTCGAAGACCGCGCGAAGACACTCGCGGTGGTTGCCTTGGGCACCGAACGCCCGGGCTTTCACCGCAGCAATGTCAGCGCGGCGCAGCAGCGACAGCTTGTCCGCCCGAATCGCGGCAATGCCGAGTTTGTCCAGGGCGTAGTCGAACTGCCCCAGATAGATCGCCTGGCGGGCCATACAGGTCAATAATGCTGCCCTCAGCCACCGGGGACCAGCGTCGCCAAGGAGGTTCCAACCCTCCTTCCAGTCGTCCTGGGCGCCCTCATGGTCGCCGCGGTCGTATCGGGCCCAGCCCACGACACGATGCAGGGTGGCCACCGCAGCTTTGAGTTCACGCTCAACCGGCGGGGTCATCGTCGCCTGGAGGTATTGGCGGGCACGTGCAAGCTGCACGGTCATGCCCTCGAACGCACCGTTTCCGGCGTCGTCGGCCTGGCGGAACACCTCCGCCCAGGCGTTGACCTGCCGGGCGTGCTCACTGCCGACACACCGCGGCGCGCTGCAGTTGGTCGACCGGAACGTTGGCTGCCGCGCGGGCAGCGCTGCGAATGCGGGGACGGCCGCCAGTCCGCGAAGGAACTCCTGCCGATCCACATCGACCTCCTTGACCCGGACCCGAGCGGCCCGCTTGTTCGCCAGTCCGAGCTGACTGGGTGTCGCGTCGAACAGCCGACACAATGCCTCACGGTAGCGAAGATGCGGCCAGGACACCGACCCGTTCAGCAGCCGCAAGACCGAGTCCCCGGTGTAGAGCCCGCGGCAACCGGTTGCTCGCTCGACGAGATCGTTGATCTTGTCGGCGACCTCCTCGTAGACCCATCCTGCGTCCCGGATGTGCTGGTACAGCAGATGATTCTTACTCAGCCGGGCCACGATCACCCACCTCCCGCGCCGTCGCCAAGACGGCTGCTCGAGCCTCACAACTGTTAGTCCATCGTGCCGGTTTGTCCACGCAGCAGATTCGGGTTTCGCCGAATTAGCCGCATTGCGTGGCTCGGGCCGACCGACCCAGCAGATTCCCCAGCAGCTCCGGTGATTGTGAATCTGCTGGGTGAACTGCTGTGGTGGGTGGACCCGATGGCCTGCCAGTCTCGAAACCTGCAGTTGCACAGCTCAACTGGATGATGTGGCCCGCTCCGCCCATGCTGTCGATCCGCCGTCCGGACGAAACGCACGGGGGTCGAGCGTCCTGACTATCGGCCAGCTGTGGGCGCGAGCTGTGTTCCCGGCTTTCGACAGGAAGGCGTTCGATGACCATCCCTACAGAACGGGTCTCGGCGGTACGCGCCGCAGCGCGTACGCAGGCACCGCCCTTCGCCCCGGCACGGCCACTGCGACCACGGTCGCTGGTCCCCTACGACCGTCGCCCGGTTGCCGAACTGCTGGCGGCAGCGGTCGGTGAGCACGGTGATGTGCCCGCGGTGGAAGACGGCCAGGCGGTGATCATCTACCGGGAGCTCGATGAACGCGCAGATCGGCTCGCCCAGCATCTCGTTGCTGCCGGTGCGCAGGTCGGGGACATGATCGGGGTTTGCGTCGGACGGTCGATTGCACAGGTCGTCGCGGTGGTCGCGGTAGTGAAAGCAGGGTGTGTCGTGGTCCCCCTGGACCCGGCTTACCCCGCGGATCGGGTGGCGTTCATGCTGACCGATTCCGGCGCCGGGATCGTAGTCACCAACCCGGGCCACATCGGCGGCGACCTGGAATCGGCACTGCGACAAGTCCGGTCGCTGCCGATCACCTCCGATGGTGCCCTAATCAGGCCCTGCCCGACGGCTGTCGTGGTGGGCACGAGCGTGAGTGTGCAGGCGCCGGTGTACATGATCTACACCTCCGGCTCCACAGGCCGGCCGAAAGGAACCACGGTCAGCCACGCCGCGATCGCGAACCTGCTCGCCTGGCATCGCCGCACCTGGTTGTCCGAACCCGGAACCCGGGTGCTGCTGTACTCGCCGATCGGCTTCGACGTGGCCTTCCACGAGATCTTCGCCGGGCTGGTCACCGGCGCGACGCTGGTCGTGGTCGACGAGGACACCCGAACCAACCCGATGGCGCTGCTCGAGTTCGCCCGGGCCCGGCGGATCCAGAAGTGGTACATGCCGTTTGTCGCCTTGCAGCAGGTCGCCCAGGCCGCGACTACCGCCGCGCAGGTACCGACCGACCTGGTGGAGCTGATCGTCGGCGGGGAGATCTTGAGGATCACCCCGGCGATCCGGGAGTTCGCGCGCCGCAGCGGGACCGTGATCCACAACCACTACGGGTCCACCGAGTGCATCGACGTCGCCACCCACACCCTCGCCGGTGACCCGGCCACGTGGCCCGCGGTGGCGCCGGTGGGCCGCGCCAGCGTCGACAACATGGCCCTGCACATCCTCGACGACACGCTCACCCCGGTCGAACCCGGTCAGGTCGGTGAAATCTACTGCGAGGGTGACAGTCTCGCGCAGGGATACCACGGCCGCCCGGGGTTGACCGCGCAGCGCTTCGTCGCCAACCCGTTCGGTCCGGCGGGGTCACGGCTGTACCGGATGGGCGATCTCGGCCGCGACAGCGGCGATGGGGTCATCGAGTGCATCGGCCGCGCCGACAACCAGCTCAAGATCCGCGGATTCCGCATCGAGCCTGGCGAGATCGAAGCCGCCCTGGCCGAGCACCCCGCGGTGGCCGAATGCGCCGTCGTCGCCGCGCAGGGAGCCCACGGCAACGCCCGCCTGCTCGCCTACGTCGTGCCCACCTCCGGCGTCCAACCCGCCGATCTGGGCCGACAGCTGCGCCAGCACGCCGCCGCCACCATGCCCGACCACTTGGTCCCCGCGGTGGTGCACGTCGTGGCCGCACTGCCGCTGACGCCCAGCGGCAAACTCGACCGCAAAGCTCTCCCGGCGCTGACCACCACGGCCGAGGACTCCGGCGCGCGGCCGCTCACCGCGACAGCGGCCGCGGTGACCCGGATCTGGTGTGACCTGCTCGAGGTGAGCGAGGTCGACCCCGACACCCCGTTCACCGACCTCGGTGCCGATTCGCTGATGCTCGTGCACGCCCACCAGCGCCTCGAGGCCGCATTCGGCCGGAGCATGCCGGCCAATCTGCTGTTCCGGGAACCGACCATCAACGCGGTCTCGCGGCACCTGTCCCAGGCCGGTGACGACCGACCGGCGTCGCCAGCGCCGCCGACCGCCGGTGACGCGGTCGCCCTTGTCGGGATGGCCACCCGGGTGCCCGGCGCCGACTCCCTCGGCCAGTTCTGGTCGAACCTGTGTCGTGGTGTCGAATCGATCGCGCCGCTGACCAGCGCCGAACTGGCAGCGCTGCCCACAGACCAGACCAGCGACCCGTACTTCGTCTCGGTCGCCGCCCAGCTCGAGGGCATCGAGAACTTCGACGCGGAGTTCTTCGGCATCAGCCCAGCCGAGGCGGCCGTGATGGACCCCCAGCAACGGCTGTTCTTCGAAACAGCCGTTGAGGCAATTGAGGACGCCGGGCTGACAACCGATCGGGTCGCGGTGTTCGCCGGGTCCGCGATGAGCACCTACCTGGTCAACAACGTCCTCCCGGCGGTCGGACCAGCGGTGTTCTTGAGCCACCGCAACTTCGACCGAGCCGTCGACCTGCGCATCGAGCAAGGCAACGCCGGAGACCACCTGCCGATGCGCACCTCGCATCTGCTCGGGCTGCGCGGTCCCAGCATCAACGTCCAGGCCACCTGCGCGACCTCACTGGTCGCGGTGCACCTCGCCCGCCAAGCACTGCTGGCCGGAGAATGCGACGCCGCACTGGCCGGCGGGGTCTCCATCATCACCCCGCAGGCCACCGGCTACCGATGGCGCGACGGGCTGATGGTCTCGAGCGACGGCCACTGCCGCCCGTTCGACGCCGCCGCCGACGGCACCGTGTTCGGCAACGGGCTGGGCGTGGTCGTGCTCAAGACCCTGACCAGGGCGCTGGCCGACGGTGACCGGATCTATGCGGTCGTGTCCGGATCCGCAGTCACCAACGACGGCGCCGACAAACCCGCCTACACCGGCCCCAGCCTTGACGCCCAAGCTGAGGCCATCACCGCCGCTCACCGTGCCGCAGGTATCACCGCCGACGGCATCTCCTACGTCGAAACACATGGCACCGCAACACGATTAGGTGACCCGATCGAAATCGCCGCCCTGACCCGCGCATTCCGGTCCAGCACCGACCGGGCCGGTCGATGGTGCGCGATCGGGTCGGTGAAATCCAACATCGGTCACCTCGACGAAGCCGCCGGGGTGATCGGGCTGATCAAGACCGCGCTGAGCCTGCACCACCGGCAGATCCCGCCCACCGTGGGTTTCCGCACCCCCAACCCGGCCGCGGACCTGCCTGCCAGCCCGTTCTACGTCAACACCGCGCTGTGTGATTGGCCCGGCGACGAGCACCGTCCCCGGCGGGCCGGAGTGAGTTCGATCGGCATGGGCGGCACTAACTGCCATCTGGTCCTCGAGCAGGCCCCCGATACACCCCAAACCCGGCCGCCGGTGCCGGAGCGGCCCGTGCAGCTGCTGCCGATCTCGGCGCACAGTCCCACCGCGCTGCGCGAACTGCTCTCGGGCTACCGCAGTCTGCTGCACGAGGCACCGGACCAGTTCACCGATATCTGCTACACCGCCTCCACTCGCCGCCACCGCCGGTGCCGTGCCGCGATCACCGCCACCGACGCCGATGCGGCCCGTGTCCAGCTGGACCGGCTGCTCACCACCAGCCCCGGCCTCGACGCCGCCGCCGACGCGGGGCCAGGGCCGCTGGTGTGGCTGTGCACCGGATACGGCTCGCAGTACCCGCAGATGGGGCGCGCCCTCTACGAGGCCGAACCGGTTTTCCGGGAGGCCTTCGGCGAGTGCGCGAGCATCGTCGAATCTCAGGGCTGGGGATCGCTCACCGATCTGCTCTACGGGCCTGACCCGGCCTCGGAGCTATCGGACCCGACCTCGGCGCATCCGGCGATCTTCGCCGTCGGCTACGCCACGGCCGCGCTGTGGCGTTCCTGGGGTGTGCACCCGGACATGCTAATCGGGCACAGCCTCGGGGAATACCTCGCCGCCACCCTGGCCGGTGTGTTGTCCGTGCCGGACGCGCTGCGCCTGGTGACCGCCCGCGCCGACCTGGTCGAAACCCTCACCCCGCCGGGAAAGATGGTGCAGGTCGCCGCCGACACCGCCACCGTCGAAGCGCTGGTGGCGCCGTGGGCGGACACCGTGGCGGTCGCCGCGATCAACGGCCCCGAAGCCGTCGTCGTCTCCGGCGCCCCACCCGCAATCGATCAGCTCATCGCCGAATGCGGCCGCCGCGGCATCGCGACCAGGACCCTGGCAGTCTCGCGCGCATTGCACTCCCCGCTGATGGCACCCGCCGCGGCCGGGCTGCGGCGCGTCGCCGAATCGCTGACCTACCACAGCGCCCGCGTCGACCTGATCGCCGCGAGCACCGGCGCGGCGGCCCGGGGATCCGATTTCGGGGCGGACTACTGGGTCGATCACCTGGACACCCCGGTCCGTTTCGCCGACGCGATCACGACCGCGGACTGCGCCGGGGCTGCCGCATTCCTCGAAATCGGCGCCACCCCCGCGCTCACCGCCCTGGGCCGCCGCGTCCTGCCGGGTGAAGGCCGCCGATGGCTGTCGAGCATGAGCCCCCGCGACCCCCTCGCCGCCTACGGTGCGCTGGCCCGCCTCTACACCGCCGGCACCGACCTGCATTGGGCCGCCCTGCGCCCGCGCACCGGCCACCGGGTCGCCGTGCCTGCCTACCCCTTCCAACGCACCCGGCACTGGATCGACCGCCCAGCCTCCCCCAGCAGCCCGAACACCGACGCACGCACCTCGCCATCGGAGACCGACACCGTGAACTCCCCACAATTCCTCGACCTGACCTGGGAACACGTATCCGACATCAACGAGACGGGCAGCGTCGGCACCGTCGTCGTCATCGGCCCTCCCGGGGACCTTGCCTCCCGGCTCATCGACGGTCTGCGCGCCCAGGGACGCGGGTGCGCGCAGCTGCGCACCGGCGCCGGGCGCCTGCCCGCGGCCAGGGAGCTGGCCAGCGAGCTCGGCCGCCTGTCCACACCCGGAACCCGGGTACAGGTCATCCTCGCCGACAGCGCCTGCACCGGGAACGACAATCCCACCGATGCCCTGCTGAGGGTCATCGACACCGCGCGCAGCATCGTGGCGCTGACCGGCACGCTGCCAGTGACCGGGCTGTGGCTGCTGTCCGCCGACGGCGATGTGCGCACCTTCGCCCTGGCCGCCCTGGCACGCACCATCACCGCCGAACACCCCGAACTCACCTGCGCCGCGGTCACCGCGCCCCCGGCACCGACCCCGGCCGAGCTGAACGCGCTGATCTCGTGCCTGCACCGGCGCGGAGCCGGTGAAGCCTGGACAGTCCGCTCAGGCCGCCTCCATCGCGCCCGCCTGGCCACCCCCACCCGCACCGACGTCGATACCGGGCTCGTCGACGCGGTCCCGATCCGGGCGGAGGGCACCTACCTGATCACCGGCGGCACCGGCGCGCTCGGCCTGCACGTCGCGTTGCTGATCGCCCGCCGCCGCCCCGCCCGGATCGTGCTGCTCTCCCGCAGCGGTCACCCCGCCGACGGTGCGGTGTGGGAGACGCTGGCAGCCACTGGCACCGACATCGAGGTGGAGCGCGGTGACGTCGCCGACGCGAGCCTGCTCGCCGGTCTCATCGACCGCGTCGGGGGTGGGTTGCGCGGGATCGTGCACTGCGCCGGAGTTCTCGACGACGCGATCCTGCTGCACCAGAACCGGCAGCGGATCGAGGCGGTGCTCGCGGGCAAGGTCGGCGGGGCGTGGCTGCTGCACGAACTGACCCGCGAGCTGCCGCTGGAGTTCTTCGTGCTGTTCTCCTCGCTGGCCGCGACCATCGGCTACCCGGGCCAAGCCAGCTACGCCGCCGCCAACGGCGCCCTGTGCGATCTGGCCCGCCACCGCCACGACCAAGGCCTGCCCGCCCTCGCGGTGAGCTGGGGCAGCTGGGCAGGGCAAGGGATGACCGGCCGGCTCGACGCCCACCTGCGCGACCGCATACAGGCCGAAGGCGAACACTTGATCGACCCCGCCGCCGCGGCCGCCGCGCTGACCGCCTTGCCCTGGGCCGGACCACATGTGGCGATCGCGGCCGTGGACTGGGACCGCTTCGCCGCCACCCGCACCTACCCGACCCCCGTCCTGGCCGCACTCACCCACATCGCAACC
Organism: Nocardia asiatica NBRC 100129; assembly: GCF_000308415.1. Taxonomy (GTDB): domain Bacteria; phylum Actinomycetota; class Actinomycetes; order Mycobacteriales; family Mycobacteriaceae; genus Nocardia; species Nocardia asiatica. The sequence goes on from NZ_BAFS01000418.1 coordinate 13,545, forward strand.
CCGGCCGCCGGGCCGCCGCCGGTGACCGCAGCGACACAGTCGGCACCGGACCACGATGTGGCGCAGACGATTACCGTCCTGGTTGCTGAATTGCTGGGCATCAGCCCGGCCGAGGTCGATCGGCGCCGCGGCTTCACCGCCCTCGGGATCGACTCATTGAGCGCGCTGGACTTGCGCTCGAAATTGCAGCACCACTACGGTGTCGCGCTGCCGGCGACGGTGGTCTTCGACCATCCCGACGTCGCCGCCCTGGCCGCGCATCTGACCGGCCTGCTGGCAGCAGCCGGGCCTGCATCAACCCCGGCCACCATCCCCCTGTCGAAGGCCTCCGTCACCGGCCCGGAGCCGGATTCGTTGGTGGACAGCGATATCGGCGACCGGGTCGCGGTGATCGGGATGGCATTGCGGTTTCCTGGCGCCGACACCGTCCCCGCGTTCTGGGAGCAGTTGTGCACCGGCACCGACGTGCTCGCCCCGATTCCGGCCGACCGCTGGGACATCGAGGCCTACTACGACCCATCCCCGGCCGCGCCGGGCAAGATGAACGTCCGCTGCGCGGCCACCCTCGACGGCATCGACAGCTTCGACGCCGCGTTCTTCGGGATCTCACCGGCCGAAGCCGCCCGGATGGACCCCCGGCATCGGATGCTGCTGGAAACCACATGGCAT